>NZ_JBSFRH010000049.1:0-48052 GCF_053589135.1 Rhodococcus sp. NPDC003382 | reverse complement strand
AACTATTTTAAGACAAACTCAAAACCCCCCCCACCCCCCGGGCCCCGGGCGCCGAGCCCGGACGCCCCGCCCCCCCCCCCCAACACACCCCCACACCGCGGGGAGGTCAGTCCTCCGACACCTCGAGAGCGACCTCGATGTTGCCGCGGGTTGCGTTGGAGTACGGGCACACCTGGTGCGCCTTCTCGGTCAGCGCGAGTGCCTGCTCGCGCGGCACGTTCGGGAGGGTGACCTCGAGCGTGACGGTCAGCTCGAAGCCGCCGTCGTCGTTCGGGCCGATGCCCACGCGCGCTCCCACGGCCGAGTCGGTGATGTCTGCCTTCTCCTGCCGCGCGATGAGCTGCAGCGCCGAGTGGAAGCACGCGGCGTAACCGGCGGCGAAGAGCTGCTCGGGATTGGTGCCGTCGCCGGAGCCGCCCATTTCGGTCGGCATGGCGAGCTGCAGGTCGAGGCGGCCGTCGGCGGTGCGGACGTTGCCGTTGCGGCCGGCGCCGGTGGAGAGGGCTTCGGCGGTGTAGAGGACGTTCATGTCGTGCTCCCTGTCGTTGTCGATGTTGCGGTGTGGAGCGCCGCGGTCATTCGGTGGAGCGTGTCGCGCAGGGCGACCAGTTCGGCGATGTCGAGCCCCGATGCCCGGGCGATGCATTCCGGGATGTCCTGCGCGGCCGAGCGCATCTCGGTGCCGGCGTCGGTCAGGTGCACGACGACGCGGCGTTCGTCGGTGCTCTGCCGGCGTCGTTCGATCAGCCCGGCGGCTTCGAGCCGCTTGAGGAGCGGCGAGAGTGTCCCCGTATCGAGATCGAGCGCATCGCACAGGTCCTGGACCCCGCGACCGTCGCGTTCCCACAGCGCCAGCATCACCAGGTACTGCGGATAGGTGATGCCGAGCCGGTCGAGGTGCGGCCGGTAGACGGCGGTGGTGGCCCGCGAGGCGGTGTAGAGGGCGAAGCAGACCTGCTGGTCGAGAGCGAATGCGTCGGACACGACCATGAATGTAGTGCACGGTTATGTTGTGCACAATATGAATGGGCGCAACCATCTGGGTGATGCAGCTCACGCATCTCCGGGAATTGATCGGGGATCCGGCACGTTAGTTGAGTTCGTAAGACTCAAGTCTCGAAAGAAAGGCTTCGGAATGCCGTCATTCTTCGGGCCTGGTGGCCCTGGCCGCATCGACATCTCCCGCTTCCTCGGCCGCGGCACGCAGGACCTCATGGCCGCTGCGGCACGCTTCGCCACCGAACGCGGCGACGCGGACCTCGATGCGCTGCACATTCTCCGCGTCATGGCGGAGCAGGACCCGGCCCGGACGCTCATGACCCGCGCCGGAGCCGATCCCACCGCGGTCGTCGCCGCCGTCGACGAACGCCTCCCGGCGCCGGGCGCCGGAGACGGTGCGACCGCGCCGGTGCTCAGCGGCACCGTCCGGACCGCGCTGCTCGAGGCGCACCAACTCGCACGCGCGCTCGGCTCGACCTACATCGATCCCGAGCACGTGTTCTTCGCGCTCGCCGCCGACCGCACCCGCGGCCCGGGCCGGCTGCTCGCGTCGCTGGGGGTGACCCCGCAGTCGCTGCAGGCCGCCCTGCAACCGGCCACCGCGCCGCCGCAGGCCGAGTCCACCACCCCGACCCTCGACAAGTTCGGCGTCGACCTGACCGCCCGTGCGCGGGACGGGCAGATCGACCCGGTCATCGGCCGGGCCGACGAGATCGAGCAGACCGTCGAGATCCTGTCCCGGCGCACCAAGAACAACCCGGTGCTCGTCGGTGAGGCCGGTGTCGGCAAGACCGCGATCGTCGAAGGACTCGCCCAGCGCATCGTCGACGGGGACGTGCCGGACAGCCTGCGCGACAAGCGCATCGTCCAGCTCGATCTGACCGCGATGGTCGCCGGGACCCGCTACCGCGGCGACTTCGAGGAACGCCTGACGAACGTGCTCGACGAGATCACCGCGCAGTCCGGTGAGCTGATCGTGTTCATCGACGAGATCCACACCGTCGTCGGTGCGGGCGGCGGCGGCAGCGAAGGCGCCATGGACGCGGGCAACATCCTCAAGCCGAAGCTCGCGCGCGGCGAGCTGCACGTCGTCGGCGCCACGACCCTCGACGAGTACCGCAAGCACATCGAGAAGGACCCTGCTCTCGAACGGCGGTTCCAGCCCGTCACCGTCGGTGAACCCACCCACGCGGATGCCGTCGCGATCCTGCGCGGCCTGCGTGACCGGTACGCCGAGTTCCACGGCGTCGTCTACACCGACGACGCGCTCGACGCCGCGGTGGACCTGTCCGTCCGGTACCTGCCGGACCGGCACCTGCCGGACAAGGCGATCGACCTGATCGACCAGGCCGGTGCCCGGCTGCGGCTGCGTACGCCGCGCGTCGACACCGTCGAGCTGCGGGACCGCCTCGCGGCGCTCGAGGCCGAGAAGGACGAGGCCGTCAAGGCGGAGCAGTACGAGCAGGCGTCGCGTCTGCGCGACGAGATCGCTTCCGTGCAGGCACGTCTCGGTCAGGCGGACCCGACGGCCGAGGCGCCCGAGGTGAACTCCGAGGTGATCGCCGAGATCGTCTCGCGGGCAACCGGAATCCCGGCGACCCGCATGACGCAGGCCGAGAAGGACCGGTTGCGTAATCTCGAGGACGAACTGCACAAGCGCGTCGTCGGGCAGGACGAAGCGGTGCGCGCGGTCGCGCGGGCCGTGCGACGCAGCCGCGCCGGCATGTCGGATCCGCACCGGCCCGTCGGCAGCTTCCTGTTCCTCGGGCCGACCGGCGTCGGCAAGACCGAACTGGCCAAGGCACTGGCCGAGGTGCTGTTCGGCGAGGAGAACAAGATGCTGCGCATCGACATGAGCGAGTTCGGCGAACGGCACACCGTCAGCCGCCTCGTCGGTGCCCCGCCCGGGTACGTCGGCTACGGCGAGGCCGGTCAGCTCACCGAGCAGGTGCGGCGCAACCCGTACTCGGTGGTCCTGCTCGACGAGATCGAGAAGGCACACCCGGACGTGTTCAACACGCTGCTGCAGGTGCTCGACGACGGCCGGCTCACCGACGGCCAGGGTCGCACGGTCGACTTCACCAACACCGTGGTGATCATGACCAGCAACCTGGGCTCGGACATCATCTCCAGCCGCGGCGGGGCGCTCGGCTTCACCACCGGTGACGCCGAAGCCGCCGAGAAGCCGCTGCGGGACCGGGTGATGGGTCGGCTGCGCGAATCGATGCGACCGGAATTCCTCAACCGCATCGACGAGATCGTGCTGTTCCGCAAGCTCGACACCGACCAGCTGCACCGCATCACGGATCTGCTGCTCGACGAGTCGCGGGCACGATTGCAGGCCAAGGGAATCGAGCTCGAGATCGCGGCCGACGCGGTCGACTGGATCGCCGAGCGCGGCCACCAGCCCGAGTTCGGGGCCCGGCCGTTGCGCCGCGCCATCCAGCGCGAGGTCGACGACCGCATCGCCGACCTGCTGCTCGACGACGAACTCGTCGAAGGCAGCGCTGTGACGGTCGCGGTGGAGGACGGCGAACTCGTCGTCCGGTAAGCACGTGGACAGGTGCCCCTCGCCCGAATCGGGCGAGGGGCACTTTCGCACGTTCTATATTCGCGGGATGGAGCAGATCCCCGTCTTGCCGCTGCCCGCCCGCACCCGGCTGTTCGGTGCCGTCCTGCGGGTCCTGGCCCGCGAGCCGTCCGACGGTCCGGAGATGGTCGCGTTGCGGGCACGCCGGGCCCGGCTGATCGCCTCCGCACCGGGACGGCTCGTCGTCGGGACGGACGCGGCGGGGGTGGTCGTGGCGGATCGGCACATCGACGACGGAATCCGGTTGCGCATCCACACCCCGGCCGGCACCGGACCGCGCCCGATCGTGGTGAACTACCACGGCGGCGGCTGGTGCATCGGATCGCCGGAGCAGTCCCGCTGGATGGCGGGCCGGGTCGCCGCGCAGGCCGGGGCGATCGTCGTGTGCCCGACCTACCGCCTCGCCCCCGAACACCCGTATCCGGCGGCGGTCGACGACGCGTGGACGGCATTGCAGTGGGTGCGGGCGAACGCGGCCGAACTGGGCGGGGATCCGGCCCGGATCGCGGTCATGGGCGACAGCGCGGGCGGGAACCTGGCCGCGGTCGCGGCCCTGCACGCCCGCGACACCGACGGCCCCGCGCTGCGTGCCCAGGTGCTCGTGTATCCGGCGGTGGAGATGTACGAGCGGTGGCCGTCCGAGGATGCCCACGCGGACGCGCCGCTGCTCACGTCGAAGCAGATGCGGACGTTCGGGCGGCTCTACCTCGGCGACGGCTACGGCACCGAGGACTGGCGGGCGTCCCCGATCCGCGCCGCCTCGCACGAATCACTGCCGCCGACGCTGATCCTCACCGCCGGGCACGATCCGTTGCGCGACCACGGATTCCGCTACGCGGACGCACTACGGGCGGCGGGGGTGGAGACCGAGCACCACCACTATCCCGACACGATCCACGGTTTCGTCGCCTTGCCCGGCGTCGCGCCCGCGGCGCACACCGCGGCCCGCGACGTCGTGGAGTTCCTGCGCCGAACCCTGTGACCCGTGCGTGTTTTCGGTAGCGGTGACTACCGAAAACGCGCACGGGGTGGGGCGCGCCGAGGGGGTCAGCGTGATTCCCCTCCGCGGTGGGTCAGGCAACCGGTTGTTCCCGTGTCACATCGGTGTGGACTCCGCAGAGTGGTCCAGCCAGATTCCTGCAGGTGCGCAGACCAGACCGATGTCCTTGAGGGTCGAGATCCCTGCCGGGGCGGCCACCACGTCGAAGGCCGCGTTGACTGCGGGCATCGCCGTCATCGTGTCCCATTCGTGGTTGCCCCACGTGTCGGGAGGGACGAACCGGATGCGGGTCTGCACTTCGGGCTCACCCTTGATGATGACGTGATAGTGGTTGTCGTCGAACTGCCAGTCCGTGTTGAGCTCTTTGGTGAGATACCACGCGACGTTGGATTGGACGACCGTCCTGCCTCCGATCGTGCCGTTCCAGCCGGCGCGTATCGCTGCGATGGTGTCCTTGTCGATGCGCAGCCAACCGAGATCGACATCTGTCGACGCCGTGGCGTGTTCGATGAAGAACTCCATGTCGTCCAGTCGGTAGCCCAGAGCGGTGGCCATGCGACGGACCGAGTCGCGGAAGGTGCTCAGCCACAGCTTCGACATTTCCACGGCCTCGGGCGTCGCTTCGGGCAGCGAGAAGCCGAGTGCCTGCCAGGTCTCGGCCGATTCGTAGACCGATACGTCGGCCGACTCGAAGATCGACACCCTTTCCACGTCTCGGCACACCGCGGTCATCGCCGTCACCATCGTGTTGATCCAGCCGGGGTTGACACCGGAGATGTAGAGCGAGCTGTTTCCGCGCTCGCAGGCGGCGGCCAGCTGTTTCTCCGTTTCTCCTTGGATCCCACCGACATTGAGAAACAGATTGGTGCTGATCACGTTGAGGCCGCTCTCCAGCAATCGCACGGCGTGATCGAGGTCGGCCATGAACGGCGTGTAGATCACCACGTCGGGATCCAGGGCGATCAGCGCGTCCACATCGGTCGTGGCGACGACTCCGGTGTCGGGGCGACCGCACAGGGAGCCGGCGTCCACCCCGTTCTTCTCGGGCGAGTAGGCGTAGACCCCGACCAATTCCAGCCGGGGGTCGTCGAGGATTCCGCGCAAACTGAGCTTGCCGACCTTTCCCGTGGTCCATTGGACAACTCGCAGTTTCGTCACTGGTTCCTCCATGCCGGCGCCGCCCCGGCTGGGCGGGTGGGGTGTTCAACGGTCGTGCCGGCCGTCGGTGAGCACCTCCGGCCGCACTGTGAGAACGCAATTCTCCTCACGGGGTGGCCGGACTGTAGCAGGAGAACGGTCATATTCTCAGGGAATCGGGCTCACCCGATGGAACAGGAGACCGGCGACATCACCGTCCATGTGCGGGACGCCTTTCGCACAGGCGGATCCGACGATCGAGGGTGCCCTGAAGGCAGGGCGATATCACCCGGCTTCGGGGAAGTCCACGATCGCCAGGTTCAGCGGCAACTCGTCGGTCCGCGACTCCGGTTCCGGCAGCTTGCCCTGCAGGAACGTGCCGCTCAGGTAGTCGTCCGCATCGGCGATCTGCTGTGGCGCGACCTGCCCGTCGTAGTCGAAGCCCTTGATCTCGTACGGCAGCGAATCCGCCTCGAGCAGGCTCGGACCGTCCATCAACTGGAAATGCAGGTGGGATGCGTTCGCGTTGCCGGTGTTGCCGAGCTTGCCGAGCACCTGGCCCTCGGTGACCTTGTCGCCGGGCTTCACCGTGACCGACCCGGAGATCATGTGGGCGTACATGGCGTACACGCCGTTGCCCAGGTCGAGCACGACGTGGTTGCCGTCGACGTTCTCGACGGTCAATTTCGCCGCCAGTTCCGGATTGCTCGCGGGCAGGACACCCGGGGCATTCGCCTCCATCCCGTCGAGGATCGAGACCACGGTGCCGTCGGCGACGGCGAGGATGTCGGTCCCGTAGTCGACGTAGCTCTCGTTGTTGGTCTTGTCGCCGGTGTAGAACTCGCCCTGCTCATTGGTGCGCTTCCAGTCGATCGCGAAGCGCTGGCTGTTGTTCAGCTTGCCGTTGACCGACATCAGCGAACTGCGGTGCGGGAAACCCGGTTCGCAGCATCCGTTGAGTGCGATCCAGTTGTCGCCACGGACCGGGGGAGCGATGACCGGCACGGTCTGTGTGGAGACGGCGATCGGCGTCGTCAGGTAGTCGATCGGTCCCGGGGTCCCGAATGCCGGTGAGGCAGCGCCGGTTCCGTAGAGGTGGTGCAGCAGGGCCTTCGGTGCCTGGTCGAGGGAGTCCAGGGTGAAGTCGACGAACAGGACCCGGCTTTCCTGCGGCGGGATCGCGTTGCTGTCCACGTAGCCTGCGGGCAGGTCGCGCAGTCGATTGCAGTCGCCGAAGACACAGGCCGGATCGACCAGCGCGGAACCGGAGAAACTGGCGATCACCTTCGTCGGATCCTCGCCGTCGACCACGTCGATCCTGTCCAGGCTCGCCGGCACCTTGGTGGCGTTGGTGAGCTGCAGGTCGTAGACCACGTGGTACTTGCCGTCCGTTCCGCGGAACGGCAGCGGCGGATTCCCGATCGTGTCGAGGGTGAGCGCGGTGAAGGCATCCGGCACGGTCACGCCGGCGACGGAACCGGCCGGAGGCGGCGCGGTGGTCGTCGAACCGGCGTCCGAATCCGACGAACATCCGGCCCCGACGAGTGCGACGGAGGCTGTGAGCGAGACGAGAAGCATGGGGACGCGGCGGATGGTCACGCTGGAACTCCGTTTCTTCGGTTTCGCAAGAAAGTACCAGGACATAACTGGCTTTTCGGACCTTCGGCCGTGGTGCCGCTGTAGCGGTCGAGAACCCGTCCCCGTAGACGCAGTCTTGTTCGCGTGATCAACCGGACGTCCACGCGTTCTCGGCGGGTTCGCTTTCAGGAAGAAGTTTCCGCTTTCAGGAAGAAGTTTCATTGCGTCACCCCGAGCGTCAGGGTTCGAAGACGTCGGACCAGCAGGCTGTGTTCCTATTCGGGTTCCTGGTCGTCGATGTTGAAGTCAGTGGTGGCGCCGAGGAGGTGTTCGAGCGCCATGTTGCCCTCGAGCCGAGCCAAGGCGGCTCCGACGCAATGGTGAATCCCCTTCCCGAAGGCCATGTGAGGGCGGTGAGTTGTCGAGCCGAGGTCGATGGCATTCGGGACGTCGAGGGTCGCATCGTCGCGATTCGCCGCCGCCCACGACAGATAGAGGTGTGAACCTGCGGGCAGCGCGACCCCACCCAGGGTGGTGTCGGAAACGACGTGCCGGTAGTGGCCACGGAAGGGTGACTCGAGTCGCAGTGCTTCTTCGACGAACCGCGGAAGGAGAGCGATATCGGCGCGCACCTCACGTTGGATGTCGGGGTGGGTTCCGAGAAGCCAGGCAGCGTTACCGATCAGGCTCACGGTGGATTCGATGCCCGCGGTGACGAGTTGGATGAGGATCATCACCGCTGTGTCGTGGTCGAGGTCCCCGGCGCCGACCGTGCGGGCGAGGTCTCCCATCACGTTGTGGCCGGGCTCTTCCATGGCTGCGCCGAATGCCTCCGAGAGATACACGCCGAGTTCGCCGACGGCCTGTGTCGCTGCTTCGAGTTGGTCGGCGGTGACCACGCCGTCGAGAAGAACGGTACTGGCCAGGGACCACCGCACGAGGTCGTCGGTGTCGTAGGCGGGAAAGCCCAGCAGTTCGGCGACCACACTGATCGGTAGACGCTGTGCGACCGCGCGAACCCAATCGATACGTCCTTGCTGGAGGCCTGCGGTCCACAGCGCGCTCAGCGTCTCGGAGATGAACGGCTCCAGGCGGCTGATCCGCCGGGCAGTCAGAGACGGCATCACCAGCGCCCGGTGAATGCGGTGCGTAGGTTCGTCGGCGGTGGCAAGTACATGCAGTGGCGACCCGAGTTCGGCGATGGGAAATTCGGTGACTGTGCCGTCGGGGTGCCACACCATCGTCGCAGTGAGGTTCGACGAGAACTCATCGTGTCGACTCACGGCTTCGGCGATCAGGTCCCACGATGTGACCAGAAAAAACGGCGAGTCACCGAGTCGATGGACCGGGTCCCGATCTCGGAGCTGCGCGAGGTAGCCGTACGGATCGTCGAGATCATGCATACGTCGAGGCTGCGTACCGGAGACGTCTGCTGACAACCCCTCGCCACCAAGTCGATACGTCTGGATTCACCGTTCGCGGTACGTGTCTCAACGCGGGCCTGTGACCTGCGCCGATCCGCCGAGAACGATCTGCTGATGTCTCATACTGAGACAGTGGGTTATGACTGGTTGATCGACGGGAAGCGCTCCGACGTCGCCCGAGACCGCCTGATCGCTTGCGCTGCAGAACTGATCGCCAGGCGTGGAGTGGCCGAGTTCGACATCAACGATCTCGCTCGGCACGCACACTGTTCGCGAGCGACCGTCTACCGGCACGCCGGCGGTCGCACGGCCGTCATCGAGTCCGTCCTGATGACCGCATCGGCTCACATCGTCACCGCCGTCCGCACCGCGACCGCAGGCCTTGACGGTCGCAACCGAGCAAGCGTTGCGATCTCGGTGGCACTACGAGAACTCCGACAGGACCGAGTGATTCGGCAGTTCCTACGCTCGGGTCACCTGATCACGATGGCACCCACCGCCATCATCTCGGATACGGTTGCCACGCTTGCAGCCGAACTCATCGGGATCGATCCATCCGACACCACCTCGACCGAATTCGCCGTCAGATCGTTCATGACGCTGCTCCTCTGGCCGGCTGATCCGGTCGAGGAGAATCGCCTCATCGACTCGATAGTGGCCGGGATCGACCGTCACTGAAATTGCCACCGGCGACCGCCACACCCGGATCTGTTTACGGCATCTGCGGATATCGTCCAACTCTGTTGCGCTACAACCGGTCACTCGCTTCGATTGCCCGCCGGCAGCGGATGCTCCGGCATTTCGGATATATGCAGCCGACTCGATCGGTTGCACCCGGGGAGGTTGCCGACAGGAAGTGGCATCCGATTGCCCCGCGCACACCGATGGCCGAGGCGCACACTTGTAGATATTCGAATCATCCGATGTGAGGCCCCGGGAGCCTGTGCCGGGTCCTTTCTCCGAAAGGAGCCGGCGGATGCCGTACACCGAAGACGACCCCAACGAAATCGCCGTCCCCATTCACAGAGGCGCTCACATCGCCGACCCCGGGCCTTTGGGTCTGGCGGCCTTTGCCCTCACCACGTTCATCCTGTCCTGCGCCAACTCCGGATTCATCTCGTCCGATGCGGAAGCTGCCGTCTTCGGGGTGGCGTTGTTCTACGGCGGTCTCACCCAGCTCGCCGCCGGAATGTGGGAATTCCTGAAGGGCAACGTCTTCGGGGCGACGGCCTTCAGCTCGTACGGCGCCTTCTGGCTGAGCTTCTGGTACCTGGTCACCTACGTCACCGAGGACATGGGCGACGAGAGGCACGTGGGGGTGGGAATCTTCCTGCTGGGCTGGACCATCTTCACCCTCTACATGTGGTTTGCCAGCACCCGGATCAGCATTGGCCTCTTCGTCACCTTCTCGGTGCTCCTCGTCGCTTTCGTATTCCTGACACTCGGAGCGCTACTGGAGGTGACCGGCCTGACGAGGGTCGGTGGCTACTTCGGCCTCGCCGCTGCCGTCGGCGCGTGGTACTGCTCCGCTGCCGGGGTACTCAGCACGACATTCGGGCGCGTAGTCCTGCCCACGGGTCCACGTTGACAGGGGTCCGATCCGACGGGTGCGGACGCGTCTGTTACCCTCGTCGTCATGCAGCGCGCATATTTTTGGTTTAGCAGGCCGGCCCGGGGTGGGTCGGTCGGCGTAACCGAGCGCTGACTTCACCACCTACGAGCCGGACAACGGACCGGCTCGCTGGAATCTCATCTTCTCGTGGGTCGGCCTGAGAACAGGAAACCGAACCCCATGAGCACCCAAATCGACCGCATCTCGACCTCGAATCTCGACGAGCAGCGCACCGTGCGGATCAGCCCCCTCGTGGCGCCGTCCGTCGTGCGCGCCGAGCATGCCCCCGACGAGGTCGCCGCCGCGACCGTGCGTTCGGGTCGCGCCGACACCGTCGGCATCCTCGACGGCACCGACGACCGCCTGCTCGTCGTCGTCGGACCGTGCTCCGTGCACGATCCGGCCGCCGCGATGGACTACGCCCGCCGTCTCGCCGCGAAGGCCGACGAACTGCGCGACGACCTGCACATCGTCATGCGCGTCTACTTCGAGAAGCCGCGCACCACGCTGGGCTGGAAGGGCCTGCTCAACGACCCGCACCTCGACGGCACGTACGACATCAACACCGGTCTGCGGATCGGCCGCAAGCTGCTGCTGGATGTGTCGAGCCTGGGTCTGCCCGTCGGCTGCGAGTTCCTCGACCCGATCCTCCCGCAGTACTACGCGGACCTGGTCACCTACGGCGCGATCGGTGCCCGCACCGCCGCCAGCCAGGTGCACCGCCAGCTGTGCTCGGCGCTGTCCATGCCCGTCGGCATCAAGAACTCCACCGAGGGCGACGTCCAGGTCGCGGTCGACGGCACGCGCGCCGCTGCCGCCAGCCACGTGTTCCCCGGCACCGACCTCGACGGCCAGGCCGCGCTGATCCAGACCGTCGGCAACCCCGACTGCCACGTCATCCTGCGCGGCGGCAGCAGCGGACCGAACTACGACGCCGAGACGGTCGCCGACACCCTCGCCCGGCTGCGCAAGGCGGGTCTGCCGGAGCGGGTCGTCGTCGACGCCAGCCACGGCAACAGCAGCAAGAACCACGAGAAGCAGGTCGACGTCGTCACCGACATCGCCGAGCGGATCGTCGCGGGGGAGAAGGGCATCGTCGGACTCATGCTCGAGAGCTTCATCGAGGCGGGTCGTCAGGACCTGACCCTCGGCAAGGCCGACGAGCTCGAGTACGGCAAGTCCATCACCGACGCGTGCATCGACTGGGCGACCACCGCCGACCAGCTCGATCGTCTCGCCGCCGCCGTGCGCGCACGTCGCGCCTGACGGCTCGCTCCACCCCACTCCCATGCCCACCGGGAGATTTGACCCTGACGCAACGTCAGGGTTGATGCTGGGGGCATGAGAATCAGCGAGCTCGCGCAGGCGGCCGAGACCACCGTCCGGACGGTTCGGCACTACCACCGGCTCGGGTTGCTGCCGGAACCGCCGAGGTCCTCCAACGGGTACCGCGTGTATTCGTTGGAGGACCTGGTCCGGCTCATGCGGATCCGCTGGCTCGCCAAATCCGGGGTGCCACTCGGATCCGTCGCCACGGTACTCGGTGCCGCCGACGACACCGACGACCTCGGAGCCGACCTCGAAGCGCTGCTCGCCGCCGTCGAGGAACAGCAGCGAGTCCTGCAGGTCAAACGCGATTCGCTCGCGGCGATGCTGGACCTGCACCGGCGCGGTGAACCGCTCTCGCCGCTGTCCGCGCCGCTCGCGCAGGCGTTCGCCGAACTCGTCGACGGCGAGACCGATCCGCGCGCGCGGGAGTTGTTCGTCCGGGAACGCGCCAGCTGGGAGATCCTCGTGCTGTCCGGGCAGACCCCGCAACCCTTCGTCGACGCCGCAACCGCAGCCCTGACCGACCCGGAACGCCGGCACGAGGTGGTCGCCCTGTATCGCCGGTTCGGTTCGCTCGCCGGCCGCGACCCTGCCACCGTGACCGAGGAGATCGAGGAGGTCGCCGACGCCCTGGCCGCCTTCTTCGACGACCTCGCCGACCTGGACGGGATGTTCGCCCAATGGGCGACGACCGCGGCCGCCGACATGGCCGACAGTCCCCACATGGCCGAGTTCCTGCCCGATCCCGCGCAGCGCGCCGTCGCAGTACGGGTCATCGAGACGATCGCCGCGCGGGCGGTGAAGTCGTGACCGCGCAGCGGATCCACCGCGGCGCGCTGGTGGTGGCGATCCTGACGGCGCTGACGAACGCGGTGCTCGCCGCCGTAGGCGTCCTCGCGCCCGGCGCCGCGTTCGTGCTGTGGCTCGCCGTTGAACTCCCACTGTTCGCCCTCGTCGGCATCCTCACCGTCGTGCGGGTCCGGGCGCTGCGTCGATCCGGTGCCTCATGGAACGCCGTGCTCGACGACCTTGCCGGCCCCGCTGCCGACCTGATCCGCGCGGAACTGCGCGCCTACCGATCGCTGTGGCTGTTCGCCCGGCGACGCCGCGACGGCCTGCACGACGGCGTCGTCGCGATCGACTACACCAAGGGCACGATGGGCATGCCCATCGCCTTCCTGATCGCGTGTGTCGTCGAGACCGTCGCCATCCACCTGCTCGTGCCGTGGCCGTGGTTGCGCACCACCCTGTTGCTCGTCTCGGTGTACGGATTCGTGCCGATGTGCGGCATCCTCGCCTCACGGGTCATACACCCACACCTGCTCGACGACACCCGCTTCACGATCCGCTCGGGTCACCAGGTCGTGGCGACCGTCCGTTCGGAGAACATCCACGGAGCGAGGGTGCACAGAAGGTTCGGCCACACCTCCCCGATCGCGGAGGACGACGTGCTGTATCTGCCGGGCCCGGACGGCACCAATGTCGATGTGCTGCTGCGCGAACCGATCGAGGTGAGATTGCCCCATCTGCTCGAACGCCGGCGCGCCACCGCTCAGGTCGGGCGCGTGGCGTTGCAGGTCGACGACCCCGAAGACCTCCGCGCTGCATTCGCCGCACTGCGGAGCGAAACCGGGATCACCTCGACGGGCTGAAGCCGACGAGTCGCGGTCCCGGCGTCGAGGAAGTTGGCGAGAGCGGTGGGGAGGTGGCTCGGGTGCAGACTCAAAATCGTTTCAGTTGTGCGACAACGAGATGCAGTGCGGCCGTGGTGGTGAGGGTTCGGACCCGTTCGCGGTCCCCGGGGAACTGGCGGGTGACGGTGTAGGTCGGTCGTCCGTCGATCGCGACGCCGAAGCAGACGGTGCCCACCGGTTTGGTGTCGGTGCCGCCGGCGGGGCCGGCGATCCCGGTGGTGGAGACCGCGACGTCGGCTTCGAGACGGCGTCGGGCGCCCTCGGCCATCGCTGCGGCGACCTGTTCGCTGACCGCGCCGTGCGCGGCGATCATCTCGGCCGGTACGTCGATCAGCTCGGACTTGGCGTCGTTGGAGTACGAGACGACGCCGCCCATGACATAGGCCGACGACCCGGGTCGGGCGGTGAGACGCGCAGCGACGAGTCCGCCGGTGCACGACTCCGCGGTCGCGATCGACCGGCCACCGAGGACGGCGACCAGCTGGTCGTCGATGGTGGAGCCGTCGGTCGAGAAGATCTGGCGCCCATGGTGTTCGGTGAGAACACCGAGAAGACGGCGGTAGACGTCCGCGTCGCCGGAGGCGAATCGGGTCACCATGTCGAGTTCACCGCCTCGAAGACATGTGGTGATCTCGAGTCGGTCGAAGGCGGCGATCTCTGCTTCGGCCCGGCGCAGTGTCTCGGCGAGTTGTGCCTCGTGCAATCCGTAGGCGCGCACGGTTTCCTGCTGCAGGTCGTCGGCTCGGGACAGTACCTCGGCGACCGCAGGTGAGGTGACCGCGCTCGGCCACATCGCCTGCAACTCTCCGGGCGGCCCGGGCAGGATCACGAACGTCGGGATCGGCCGGTCACCGCCCACTGCTGGGATTACCACGCCCGGCGCTGTGCCGGTCGGCGGCAAGGCGGTGGCACCGGCGGGAACCTGCGCCTGCTTGCGGATCCCGATACGCGTCGGCCCTGCGTCCAGGTCCGGGGTGTTCGGACGGAAGCGGCCGATGACACCCGCGATGTGTTCTTCGAGTTCGGGGTCGAGCAGCAGCTCACGGTTACAGAAATCGGCGACGGTCGCGACGGTGAGGTCGTCGGCGGTCGGGCCGAGCCCTCCGCTGGTGACGATGAGGTCGACGCCCTGATCGGCGAGGAAGCGCAGTTGTGCGATCAGGTCGGCGGGCCGGTCGCCGCAGATCGTGATGTGGGCGACGTCGACGCCGAGTGTCAGGAGCTGCTGGGACAACCACGGTCCGTTCTGGTCGGCGATCCTCCCGGTCAGTACCTCGGTCCCGGTCACGACTATTCCTGCACGCACGCTCACGGCGTCGAGCCTAGTCGGGAGGCGTCCCAGATCAGCCGTAGGCGTCGGCGACACTCCCGGGACACAACGCGATGCCGTTCGCCGCGGACCGATGAGTTTCGGGGGCGCGGGGAGTCCAGCCCTGTGACGGCGTCCGGTTTCGGATGCCGCGGACCGGAGGAGCCTTTCCATGCACTCGACGATCTTCGTGAACCTGCCTGTCGCCGACATCGATCGCTCGCGGCAGTTCTTCACAGACCTCGGTTACACCTTCGACGAGAAGTTCAGCGACGGCCGCGCGCTGGTGCTCGTACTGGGTGAGAACCAGTTCGCGATGTTGATGGCGCGCGACTCTTTCGACTCTCTCCATCCGGCGCGGACCGCGGACGCCTCCGAGGTGAAGGAATGTGTCATCTGCTTGGGCGCCGACAGCCGTGAGGAGGTGGACGCGCTGGTGGATCGTGCTGTCGCCGCGGGCGGTGCTGCAGGGGACAGCGAGGATCACGGCTTCATGTACGGTCGCAGCTACGACGACCCGGACGGCCACTCCTGGCAGATCTTCTGGATGGACCCGTCCGCACGGGGCTGAGCGTCCCGGACCCTTTGCCGGTGCCGCAACACCTCCGGCGCCGAACTGCGCCTCCGCGCCGCCGGATTCGGCGCCTGCTCGGTCCACCCGGAACCGGAAAACACACATGGCGACCGCGCGGGCCGTCGCGGTAGTAGGGTCGCGAGCGACGAGGGTTGCCGACACGAACGAGGGACGATGGCCGACACCATGCGGGCAGCGAGATTCTATGCCGATTCGAAAACCAATGTCCTGGAAGATGTTCCGATTCCCTCGCCCGGGTCCGGGGAAGTACTGGTGAAGGTCGAGGTCTGCGGGATCTGCCATTCCGATCTGAGCCTGCTCGACGGCACCTTCCCGCCGCTGCTGCCGGTCGTCACGCAGGGGCACGAAGCATCCGGCACCATCGCCGCCCTGGGCGCCGGGGTCACCGGCTGGCAGGTCGGTGATCGGGTGATTCCGTCCGCCGGGCGCCCGTGCTTCCAGTGCCGCAGCTGCCGCCGCGGCGACCTGACCAACTGCGAGAACATCCAGCTGATGGCCTTCGCCTACGACGGCGCGTGGGCGGAGTACACGGTCGCGCAGGCCGGCGGCCTGACCCGCATCCCCGACAACGTCTCGTTCGAGCAGGCGGCGATTCTCGCCGATGCCGTCTCGACCCCCTACGGCGCCGTGGTGCGGACCGGGCAGGTCCGGGTCGGCGAGGCCGTGGGCGTGTGGGGCGTCGGCGGGGTCGGTACGCACATCGTGCAGCTGGCGCGGCTCGTCGGCGCCGTCCCGGTCATCGCCCTCGACATCGATCCCGTCGTCCTCGACCGGGCGCTCGAGCTCGGCGCCGACTACGCCTTCGACACCCGCGACCTCGACCTGCCCGCCAAGATCACCGAGGCGACGAACGGCAAGGGTCTCGACGTCGCGTTCGATTCCGCGGGTCTGAAGGTCACATTCGATCAGGCGCTGGGGGCGGTGCGCCGCGGCGGGCGGGTGGTCGTCGTCGGATTGAGCGGTCAGGAGGCGTCGCTCGGCCCGACCGCGAACTTCGGGTTGTCGCAGAAGCAGGTGCTCGGGCACCTGGGCTACAAGAACGTCGACATCGAAGTCCTCGCCGAGCTCGTCTCCCGCGGCCGGCTCGATCTGTCCCGTTCGATCAGCGAGATCGTGCCGCTCGAGAACGTCGCGGAGGGAATCGAGAAGCTGCACAACCACGTCGGCAACCCGATCAGGATTCTCGTCCGTCCCTGATCTGTCGGTACCCGGTCGTATCGTCGGCACATGGGATACGAATTTCAGGTGACGGTCGATTCGAACAGCCCGCATACGCAGGCGAAATGGTGGGCAGAAGCGCTGGGATGGCGGGTCGAGCCGAGCGACGAGAACTTCATCCGCGGTCTCATCGCCGCCGGACAGGCCCGGGAGGACGATACCGAGATCTTCGAAGGCAAACTGGTGTGGAAGATCGGTGCCGCGATCTCCGATCCGGAAACCCCGGCCCGGCCGCGCGTGTTGTTCCAGCTCGTGCCGGAAGGCAAGACGGTGAAGAACCGGCTGCACTTCGACATCCGCGCCGGCGACGACCGCGACGCGCTCGTCGACAAGCTCGTCGCGGCCGGTGCGACCGTCCTGTACCGAGGAAGCCAGGGCCCGTACGAGTGGGTCACCATGACCGATCCGGAAGGAAACGAATTCTGCGTGGCCTGACCGAGGTCGGGGCCCGCCCGCAGGTCAGCGGAAGCTGCGCGGTGTGGATCCGGTCCAGCGCTTGAACGCGCGCCGGAACGCGCTCGGTTCCGAGAAGCCGAGTCGTGCGGATAGATCGTCCACCGACTCACCGCGGCGCAGGCCGGCGATGGCCGCGTCCCGCAGTACTTCCTCACGGAGGTGGCCGAGCGACGTGCCCTCCTGCCGCAGCAGGCGACGCAGGTGCGGGGCGCTCACCGACAGCATGTCGGCGATGTCCTCCGCGCTGGCCGTGCGTCCCTTGATGCCCGACTCGAAGATGCGACGTACCTGCGCCGACGCGGTCGACTCGTAATCACGTTCCGACAGCATGAGATTCGGTGACTCGCGCAGATATTCTTCGAGGCTGCTCTCGGACTGCACGAGCGGCGACCGCAGCGCGGCATTGTCGATTTCCAGCGCCGCGCGGTCGGCGCCGAACGTGACGGGGACACCGAAGATCGCGTCGTAACTGCGGGCGAGCACCGGATCCGGTTGCGGATAGGGCATTTCCACCGATTCCAGGCGCACCCGCCCGCCGACCAGCCACGCCGCGAAGCGGTGCAGCAGCATCAACAGGAAATCGACGGTGACCCGGGTCTTTTCGGTCACCACGTCGGGGAGCCCGACATCCAGGAAGGTCGTTTCCGGCCCCGGCGTCAGCGTCAGGGTCGGCAGCGTCCGCATGACCCGGTTGACCTCGACCATGCGGGTCAGGGCATGCGACAGGTCGGGGCAGTGGATGAGGGTCAGGCACATCACCCGGAAGGATCCACGCGGAACCGGTCCCGAGCCGAGTCCGAACAGTTCGTCGTCGGTGATCTGCCACGTCACCTGGGTGAACCGGCTGACCTGCTCGGGTGTGAGGCGCGCGTGCGGCTGCGCCAGTACCGCCCGGCTGATCCGCGCCGCATCCAGCGCCGGCGCCAGATCGACTCCTTCGGCGGCAGCGAGCTGGACCGCCCGGCTCACGAAATCGGACGGAATGGTGGGAGCCGACACGTCAGTGCGCCTCCCGCAGGGTCCGCAGCCGTCGCACACCTTCGGTGAGAATCTCGTCGCGTTTGCAGAACGCGAACCGCACCAGATGATTCCACCGTTCGGGATGATCGACGAACGCGCTCACCGGCACCGCGGCGACACCGATCCGCCGGGGCAGGCTGCGACAGAACTCGACAGCGTCGGTGACGCCGATCGGGGTGACGTCCGCGCACACGAAATATGTTCCGGCCGAATCGAGTACACCGAATCCCGCGTCGGCCAGTGCCGTGGACAGCAGATCGCGCCGGCGTTGCAGGTCGTCGCGCTGTGCGGCGACCCAGGCCTGCTCGTGCTTCAGCGCGTACGCGACCGCCGGCTGGAACGGTGCCCCGGCGACGAACGACATGAACTGCTTGGCGGCGCGCACGCCGTCGATCAGCTCGCGCGGCCCGAGCGCCCAGCCGATCTTCCAGCCGGTCACGTTGAACATCTTCGCCGCGCTCGACACGGTGACGGTGCGTTCGGCCATGCCGGGCAACGACGCGAGCGGGGTGTGCCGGCGACCGTCGAACACCAGATGTTCGTACACCTCGTCCGACAGCACCAGCAGATCTCGTTCGCACGCGAGTTCGGCGACCGCGGTCAGCGTCGCGTCGTCGTACACGGTGCCCGTCGGATTGTGCGGGGTGTTGACGACCAGCATGGTGGTGCGGTCGGTGACCGCGGCGCGCAGCGCGTCGACGTCGAGCACGAAACCGGATCCGGAGCGTTCCAGGGGGACCGCGCGCCGGGTCGCTCCGGCCAGCGCCACCGACGCGGCGTACGAGTCGTAGTACGGCTCGGTGAGCAGCACCTCGTCACCGGGTTCGACGAGCCCGAGGATCGCGGCGCTGATCGCCTCGGTCGCGCCGACGGTGACCAGTACCTCGCCGTCGGGGTCGTATTCGAGTCCGTACCGGGCGGCGCGATCGTCGGTGATCGCGCGGCGCAACTCCGGCATGCCCGGGCCGGGCGGGTACTGGTTCACGCCGTCGGAGATGGCCTGACGGGCCACCTCGAGCATCGCCGCAGGACCGTCCGTGTCGGGGAAACCCTGCCCCAGGTTCACCGCGTCGTGCTGGATGGCCAGGGAGGTCATCTCGGCGAAGATCGTGGACGCGAACGGTCGGAGCCGGTTGACCGTGCGGACCGGTCGCGGTGACGTCATCTCAGCCATTTTGCCAGCGTAGCGGGGGTGCGGTCGGTTCGATCGGGCAGTAGTGTCACATTCGGGAAGGCTACCTCGTCCAAGAAGATGAACGGCCCATACGGGGCCGGTGACGAACGGAGACGATCATGGCTCGCATTCCCGTGGTGACCCCCGACCAGGCCGGCCCTGCGACCAAGGTCGCGTACAAGATGGCCGCGCGGATGTTCGGGGAGGTGCCCGAGCCGTTCACGGTGCTCGCCCACCACCCGGGCCTGATGCGCAGCAACGCCGTGCACGAAATGCTCGCGCAGCGGGCGTCGAAGGTGTTGCCGAAGAACGTGCGGGAGATCGCGGTGTACCGCACGGCCTGGAACATCGGATGCTCGTGGTGCGTCGACTTCGGGACGATGCTGCAGCGCCTCGACGGACTCGACACCGAGCGACTGGAGCACATCGCCGACTACAAGACCTCGGACCTGTACAGCGACGACGAACGCGCCGCGATCGAGTACGCCGATGCGATGACCGGCAACGTTCGCGAGGACGTCACCGACGAGCAGGTCGCCGACCTCGAACGCCGCTTCGGGCAGGCCGGGCTCGTGGAACTGACCTACAACATCGCGCTGGAGAACATGCGGGCCCGCATGAACTCGGCGCTGGGCATCCACGACCAGGGCTTCAGCACCGACGCCTGCCGCGTGCCGTGGGCGGACCAGTCGGCCGCTCAGGGCAGCACGAGTTCGCCGACCGGCCCCGGATTCCAGGCGACCTCCCAGCGGAAGCCGTCGGGATCGGAGAAGTAGCCGGTGTAACCGCCCCATTCGCGGTCCGTGCCGCCGGTGACGGTTCCGGCGCCTGCGGCACGGGCCGTGGCGAGCACGCTGTCCACCTCGTCGCGGGATGCGACGTTGTGCGCGAGTGTGACCGGAGGGATGCCGTCGCGGGACGTGGTTCCGCCGACCTCGGCCTCGAAGTGCGCACGATCCCAGAGGGACAGGACGATGTGCGCACCGACCTGGATCATGAGGACCTCGCCCGGAGCATCGACGGTCGCCGTCCAGCCCAGCCCGTCGACGTAGAACGCGCGGCTGCGGGCGACGTCGTCGACGGCCAGGGTCACGAAGCTCAGGCGCTGTTCCATGCGGGTGCTCCCAGCTCTTGTCAGTCGGTCCAGGGGGACGGCACCTTGACGCGCCGCAGCTTCTCGGGGTTCGCGATGTCGTAGGCCGCCCAGACCTGTCCGTCGACGACCGTGCACGCCATGATGCGGCCCGGGAAGCCCTGGTGGGTCGCGTCACCGGGGGATCCGCTGTTGACGAAACCGAGCTGCCCGTTGACCAGGGCGGGTGTGAAGCCGAGCAGGGACTGTTCGCCGTACTTCTGGACGAGGCCGAGGAAGAACCGGGCGGCCTTCTCCGGTCCGACGATGACGTTGACGGCGGTGCGGGTGGTGCCGTTCGCATCGCCGATCATGCGGGCGTCGGGGTGGAGTGCCGCGACGACCGCCTCGAGATCGCCGGTGGCGATCGCCTCCATGAGCCGCTGCACGGCGGCGTTGTGCTCGTCGTCGCTCACCGGTGGGGGTGCGGCGCCCGCGACGCGGCGCGCGCGGGACGCGAGTTGCCGGGCGGCGGCGGGTTCCACCCCGAGGATGTCGGCGATCTCGCCGAACGGTACGGCGAACGCGTCGTGCAGGACGAACGCGACCCGTTGCGCGGGGGTGAGGGTGTCGAGCACGACGAGCGCGGCGAGGCGGTTGTCCTCGAGTTGCACGACTCGTTCGAGCGGATCCGGGGGTGTGGCGCCGGTCAGCGGGGTGACGATCGGTTCGGGCAGCCACTGGCCGATGTACTTTTCGCGCCGGACCGTCGCGGAGCGCAGGCGGTCCAGGCACAACCGGCCGACGACGGTGGTCAGCCATGCCCGCAGGTCCTCGATGCCGTCGGAATCCGCGCCGTCCAGGCGTAGCCAGGCATCCTGGACGGCGTCTTCGGCGTCGGCGACGCTGCCGGTGAGCCGGTACGCGACCGACAACAGGTGGGGCCGGTGTTCCTCGAACGAATCGACGAGCGACGCAGCGCGCATGGGTCCGATGGTACGACGCCCGGTCGTGGGTCGGGCGGCCCTTGATAGGCAAGTGGTTACTTGCCTATAGTGGGGCTCGTGGCCGACGTCTTCCACGCGCTCGACGATCGGACGCGCCGCATCATCCTCGACGAACTCGCGGCCGGCGACGGCCGCACGCTGTTCGAGATCTGTTCCGTGCTCGCGATGCGTCACGGACTCGGTCTCACGCGCCAGGCGATCTCGCAGCATCTCGCGGTGCTCGAGGCCGCCGGGCTGGTCGTCACGGAGCGACGCGGACGATCCAAGTTCCACTACTTCGACCCCGCACCGCTCGCGCAGATCACCGAGCGGTGGCCCACTCGCGAAAGGACAGACCGATGAGGATCAACCTGACGAGCGTGTTCGTCGACGACCAGCGAGCGGCCCTCGCCTTCTACACCGACGTGCTCGGTTTCGTGAAGCACCACGACATTCCGATCGGTGACGCCTCGTGGCTCACCGTCGTCTCGCCCGATGCTCCGGACGGACCGCAGCTGCTGCTCGAACCCGCGGGGCACCCGGCGGTCAAGCCGTATCGTGACGCACTGCGGGAGGACGGAATCCCGTTGGCGCAGTTCGCCGTCGACGACGTGGAGGCCGAGCATGCCCGGCTCACCGCCAAGGGCGTCGAGTTCACGATGCCGCCCACGGACATCGGCACCGCGGTCGTCGCCGTCTTCGACGACACGTGCGGCAATCTCATCCAGATCGTCGCCGAGAAATAGTTGCGAGTCGCAACATCTGTTGTGTCCAGATGTAGTTCGCGTCAGGTGCTCCTTCGCGACGCAACGGCGTCCTCGGTCGACCCCAATTCGGCGTGATCCCCGGACGACACGCGGCGATATCCTTGAGGAGACGCCCACGAGGTGGGGCGTACGGAGGAACTTGCGCCGGTCGTGCCGTCGGGACCGGTGCGTGCGAACTACGAGTCGACGGAGTGAGTAGCTCGTCCGATGAGCGCAGCGGATCCGCTCGACACGCAGACATACCCACCCGACCCGGCCGGGGAGTTGACCGCTGCCGGTTTCGAAGGGGTCGAGCAGATCGGCCACGGCGGGTTCGGAGTGGTCTACCGCTGCACCCAGACGGACCTGCATCGCACGGTCGCGGTCAAGGTGCTCACCGTCGATCTCGACGAGGAGAACCGGGCGCGGTTCTTCCGGGAGCAACAGGCGATGGGCCGGCTGACCGGGCACCCGAACATCGTTCACATCCTGCAGGTCGGCACCACCGGCAGCGGCCGTCCCTACCTCGTGATGCCGTACCACCGGCGGGGGTCTCTCGATGCGCGGATCCGCAGCCTCGGTCCGCTGCCGCTGGATCAGGCCCTGCGGCTCGGGGTGAAGATGGCCGGTGCGATCGAGTCGGCGCACCGCCTCGGCATCGTGCACCGCGACATCAAACCGGCGAACATTCTGCTCACCGACTACGACGAACCCCAGCTGGCCGACTTCGGTGTCGCGCAGATCGCCGGTGGTTTCCGAACCGCCACCGGTGCGGTGACCGGGTCGCCGGCCTACACCGCGCCGGAGGTGCTGGCCGGGGACCCGCCGAGTCCGGCGGCCGACGTCTACGGTCTCGGTGCCACCGTGTTCAGTGCGCTGACCGGCCATGCCGCGTTCGAGCGCCGCAGCGGGGAGCAGGTGGTCGCACAGTTCCTGCGGATCACCACGCAACCGGTACCGGAGCTGCGGGAGCACGGAATCCCCGAGGACGTGTCGGAGGCGATCGCGCGGGCAATGGTCCGGACTCCGGCGGAGCGCCCGGCCACCGCCGCCGAGTTCGGCGAGGAGCTGCGGCTGCTGCAGCGCCACCACGGTTTCCCGGTCGACGAGATGGCCCTGCCCACCGAGAACGAGGGAGGGGTCGCGTCTGTCGGGTCCGGAGTCGTCGCGGAGACCGGGGACTCGGAACCGGGGCCACGCGAGCGACGTCGGACCACGGCTGCCGCCGCGGCGGGCGTGACCGGTGATCTGCCGCTGGACCTGACCAGTTTCGTCGGCCGCCGGCAGGAACTGACCGAGGCGAAGAATCTGCTGACCGGGTCGCGGCTGGTGACGTTGACCGGGATCGGCGGGGTGGGCAAGACGCGCCTCGCGGTGCACGTCGCGGCCGCAGTGCAGCGCGACTACGCCGACGGCGTGCGGCTGGTCGAGCTCGGTGCGCTGCACGACGGGTCGTTGCTGCTCGACGCGGTGTCCACCGCCGTGGGGCTTCGGGACCATTCGGCGCGGCCGGTGCAGGAGGCGCTGCTCGAGTTTCTCGCCCCGCAGCAGATGCTGCTGGTCCTCGACAACTGCGAGCACGTGATCGACGCGGCAGCCGAGCTGGTCGAGGTGCTGCTGCGACGGTGTCCGGGGGTGCGAGTCCTGGCCACCAGCCGCGAACCGTTGGGGCTCGGCGGGGAGACGGTGCTGCGGGTTCCGCCGCTGGGCGTTCCGGATCCGGAGCGGTCACTCTCGTTGCGGGGGCTGCCCCGCTTCGATGCGGTGAAGTTGTTCGTCGACCGGGCTGCGGTCGCCGTGCCGGGTTTTGCGCTGACCGAGGAGAATGCGGCGGCGGTGGCCGGGATCTGTCACCGGCTCGACGGGTTGCCGCTGCCGATCGAGCTGGCCGCGGCCCGGTTGCGGGCCCTGTCGCCCGAGCAGATCCTGGAGCGATTGACCGACCGTTACGCCCTGTTGACCCGCGGCAGCCGGGGTGCGCCGACGCGGCAGCAGACCCTGCGGTGGTGCATCGACTGGAGTTTCGAATTGTGCACTGCCACCGAACAACTCGTGTGGGGTCGGGTGGCGGTGTTCGCGGGCAGTTTCGATCTCGACGCGGCCGAGCACGTGTGCGGGGAAGGGCTGGCGGTGGGGGAGTTGCTCGACATGTTGACCTCCCTGGTGGACAAGTCGATTCTGATCCGGGAGGAGGCCGGGTCGGTGGTGCGATTCCGGATGCTCGAGACGCTGCGCGACTACGGCGTCGAGAAGCTCGAGCAGTCCGGCGAGGATCTCGCATTGCGTCGCCGGCACCGGGACTGGTACGAGGCGTTGGCAATCGCCGCGCGGGCCGAATGGTTCAGCGAGCGTCAGCTCGACTGGATCGCCCGCCTCAAGCGGGAACTGCCGAACCTGCGCGAGGCCCTCGAATTCAGCCTCGAGGACGACCCCGCCGCCGGGCTGCGCATCGCCGGCGAGCTCTATCTCTTCTGGGCCTCCCAAGGCTTCTACAACGAGGGGGGACGCTGGTACGAGCGGTTGCTCGCCCGCCAGAGCGGGCCACCCACGGTCGAGTGGGTCGAAACGCTCTACCGTGCCACCGTGATGGCCAGTGTGCAGGGCGGCCTGCAGGCGGCAGCCGGGTTCCTGGAGACCGGGCGCAGGCTGACCGCGCAGACCGACGATCCCCTGATGCGCGCTCTGGTCGATGCCGCCGACGGCTCGCTGGCGCTCCACAGTGGCGACCTCCCGCACGCTGTTTCCCACCTCGAGGCCGCCCTCGCCCATTTCCGTGGACGTGCGGAACCCACCCGCGAGGTAGGCATGCTGTATTCGCTGGGGTTGGCCCTCGGGCTGTCCGACCGGATACCGGAGGCCGTCGAATGCCACGAACGTGTGCTGGCAATGACCGAAAGACACGGCGACAGGATGTATCGGTCACTGTCGCTGTGGGCCTTGGCCGTCGACGTGTGGCGACAGGGAGAACCGGATCGTGCGGTGCAGCTCCTGGAGGAATCGTTGAATCTGGCCCGGCAGGTGCGGTACCCACGCGTGGTCACGTCGTGCCTCGAGGCGCTGGCCTGGATCACCGCTGACCTGGGCGACCTGAAGCGGGCAGCGGTCCTGATGGGGGCGGCGGAAGGATTGGCGCGGTCGATCGGCAGTGCTGCGGTGATACATTCCAATCTGCTTGTCTACCATCGGGAATCCGAGCGGAAGGCCCGTCAGCACCTCGGCCGCGAAGCATTCGCCGCGGCATTCGGCCGAGGTGAACAACTCGGCTTCGACGCGGCCATCGCCTACGCGCTCCACGAGCAACCGCCGGCCGACTCCACGCGTGAGACCGAGGCGTCGGTGCGACTGACCAAGCGGGAACGTCAGGTTGCCGACCTCATCGGGGAAGGCCTGACGAACCAGGCCATCGCCCGTCGGTTGGTGATCTCACCGCGCACCGCGCAAGGGCATGTGGAGCACATCCTGGCGAAACTCGGCTTCACCTCCCGGGCGCAGGTCGCGGCCTGGGTGGCGGAGCAGACGCACGACTAGGTCCCGGCGTCGATCCCCGCCATGCGCTGAGGAGCTCGTCGCGGAGAGCGGACTTGGTGGCGCGCAGTCGTACGGAGTCGGTCGGTCTCGTCATCATCGCCGCCTGCAGCAGATGCAGGAACCTGGTCCGCCCCACGCCGAAGGTGATGAACAGTTCCTCGGCGCCGGCCCCGCCGAAGGGCGCCCATTCGACGGCGAAGGCGACCAGCTTCCGGTCTCCGGGATCCAGTGACTGTACGCTGGCAAGGAAGTCGCAGGTCATGAGGGAACGCCGGACCCAGTCGACGTCACGCGACGGCGCCGCCGCATTCGGCTGGACGTGGTACCTGCGGGCGCCGCGGTCCGCGATGCGGGTGGGGGAGTGGGGGCGGCGACCTCGCAGGGGTATCGGTGCAGCATGTTCGCTCACCGCAGCGGGTGACAGCGTGGCCGGTGTTTCGGGCATGAGTGCCTCCCGGTGGAAGGAGCGTTTCGGGGTCCTTCGAGGATCGTGCGCTCGCGGGATTCCGGGAACGGCCGACCGACGGGGTGAGGTACCTGTTTTCGACCCGTGGCCCGGGCATCGAGTGTGCACGTCTTGTCGAAAATGCCGGAAATGTCGACAACAAGTGCACGCTCGGCGGGCCGATCCGGCGCCGCCGTCGTCACAAACCCTGCGCGATCACCGCCGCGGTGACGCGGTCGTCGACGGACGACACCGGGTCCTCCCGCCCGACCCACGCGTCGCCGCCGAAGTAGGTGCGGAAGATCGCCTCGGACGTGCGGGTCGCGAGCGCCTGCGTCGTCAACGTCGGATTGGGACCACCCAGCGAATTCGCGAGCGCCGAATTGTCCGCAACGAAAAGCCTTTTCACCCACCGCGCCTCGCCGGTGGCGTCGAGCACCGAGTCGTTCTCACTCGTCCCCATCCGCATGCTCGACTGGGCGTGCAGGATCAGCGGCGGCCAGTCGCAGCGGTGCACGGATCGCGCGCCCGCGGCCCGCATCAGCTCGACGGCCTTGCGGGTGCAGTACTCCCGGTTCCGCCGCGTCCGCTCGGACCGCTGCCGGTGCCGCATCGTCACCTTCGGTGCGAGCCCGCCCTCGTCCGGAAGCAGCATCGTCGAGCGGGTGACCCGATTGCCGGGTTCGACGTCGTCGTCGGTGATCACCAGTGCCGCCAGGGTCCGGTTCGCGTCGTCGAGGGTGGCGAGCAGATCCCGGCCCACCAACCGGCCGAGACTGTCGGCCCCGGCCTCGTCGACGACGCCACCGGCCCGGCCGTAGCCGTGGATGCCGGAGTCGCTGAACGCCAGCGAATACGCCTGCAGCGCCGGCGGCATCCCGACCTGTTCGATGCCGCCGTATCCGGGCAGGTCGACGCGCGCATTCGAGCCGGCGCCCCGGGTCTGGCCGGTGTCCTCGTCGAACACCCCGAACACCGCATCCATGTGGTGGTCCGTCAGGCCTCGGCCGACCCAGTCGTTCGGGTTCGGCAGGTCCGACGCCAGCCACAAGCGCGGTGATTCGATCGCGCCCGCGGCGAGCACCACGACCTGTGCATGCTCCTCGTGTTCCTCGCCGTCGAGGGTGCGGAACCGCACCCCGCGCGCGGTCGTCTCTCCGTGTACGTCCTCGGTCAGTACCTGCGTGACCGTCGCGTCGGTCACCAGCGTCGCGGCCCGCCCGTGCGGCGACCACGCCTCCGCGGTGAGCATCATCGGCACGTACGAGTTGTCCGTCGACCGTTTCGCCTTGAGGTTGCGGGGCGCACCCGCCGGCAGGTAGCAGCCCTGGTAGCAGTGCCCGCACATCGTGCAGCCGCGCGCCTCGGGGTGACGCAGTCGCTGCGGGTCGCGGGTGCGCCCGGCGGTCCCGCCCGGCTGCAGGATCGCGTTCTGCTGCGCGCGGTGCGAGGCAACGGTCGTGTCGTGCGTCGTCTGATGCGGCAGGCCGAGCGCGGCCGCACCGCGCAGGAAGATCCGTTCCTTCGTGCCCATGGGGGCGGTCTGCACCGGCAGGGTTGCCTCGACCCATTCGTAGTAACGGCGCAGTTCGTCGTATCCGAACGGGAACAGGTGGTCCGTGTCGTACATGTTCCGGTCCGCGCCGTCGTAGCCGACGAACACGCCCGGCACCGCGCGCGGCGAGTTGCCGAAGTAGTGCAGCGTGGTTCCGCCGACCCCCGCGACCTGCCACACGTACGAATTCTGCGGCAGGTCGCGCAGCCACGGGGTGCGCGACCGGTCGCCGGGACCCTGCCGGAAGAAGCCGGTGAGGGGATTGTTCGCGTCGTCCTCGAAATGCGTCCACTCGTTCTCCGGATCCGCGAAGCGCGGCCCGGCCTCGACGACGAGGACGTCCAGTCCGCGTGCCGCGAGTTCTTTCGCGACGACCGGCCCGCCACCGCCGGACCCGATCACGATCACGTCCCGCACGTCACTCCTCGATCCGGTCGACGCCGCGGTAGTAGCCCGCGAACTCGTCCCACCCGTCGGCGACACCGTCGTAGCGGGCCAGTTCCCAGCCAACGGGCCGGCCGGTGAGGACCCGGCGGTCGGGGTCGAACGCGGACACCTCCGAATACGCGGCGAACGCGGCGAGCGTGGGAATCGCGTTGACCACGTAGGTGAGCATCGTCCCGTCGAACTGCGGTTCGGTGTCGAGCAATTCGAAGACACGGGCTTTCGCGGCGTGGTTCAGATTCGCGAACGGTGCCGCGAAGGGACCGACGAGCGACCCCGCGTCGACGGTGACCGCATACATGTTGACCAGCGCGGCGACGGCGGCCGCCCCGGGGAGGTTCCCGCCGGCCCGGTCCAGCAGCGGCACCGGCGACGCGTGGTCGAAGGTGTGCTCGAGCGAGGCCGCGGCGTCCTCGGTGGCGCCACCGACCCGATCGGTGGACACACCCTGGTGCCGCGAATAGGGGTCGTTGCCGGGGACGACGAACGCGAGGATGCCGCAGATCGTGTCGCGGACCGGCGGGGCAGCGGCGGCCGGGCGTGCGATCGCCTCGGCCGAGAACAGAGCGGTGATCCCCATCAGGGCCGCCGCGGTCCCGGCCATGCCGGCCAGGAACCGCCGCCGAGTCCACACCGGGTCGTCGTCTCCGCCCACCTGCGCTCCCGTCCTCGTCGATCGTCGATCGAGCTTAGGGGCTGGAGTCGCGAGTTCCGATCAGGCTGCGCAGAACCGTTGAGCGCGTCGCCCCCGGACGGCACTCTTGCTGAAGTCATATCGCCGCACAGGGGGATTGCCGTGTACGAGTGTTCGGAGTGTTGTCGCTGACCCAGCGACCGCCGACGTGCAGGTCCGACGACCGCGCGTTGCAGAGATCTTCCGGCTGTATCGCACCGCACTCGTTATCTGCGCTCCGTCGCATGCGTATCGACGATTGCTGCCCGCGGTAACGCCACCCGCCCGGCCCGAGTCCGTAGGGCCTTCTTCCAACGCAAGGAACAGCTTTCACGATGTCGCACTCCACGCTGCGCGCCCGACTCACCCGGTCGGTCGCCGTCGTCGCAGCACTGCTCACCGTCACGTCCGTCGCGGCCGCGTGCTCGTCCGGGTCGGATGTCACCACCACCGAGGACGGCCGAACCGTGCTCCGGTACGAGGGGACGGCCTCACAGGTCACCTATCCCGAACTCGCCGAAGCGTTCGGGTTCTACGAGAAGGTGAAGCTCGACTGGATCGGGGACAACACCAGCGGTCCGCAGTCCATCCAGAACGCCGCAACCGGACAGACCGATTTCGGTGGCGCGTTCAACGGCGCGGTCATCAAACTCCAGGCCGCGAACTCGCCGATCACGTCGGTGATCGGCTACTACGGTTCCGACAAGCAGTCGTACAACGGCTACTACGTTCTCGAGGACAGCCCGATCCGCACCGCGCGGGACCTGATCGGCAAGAAGGTCGGGATGAACACCCTCGGTGCACACCACGAGTTCCTGGTGCGGGAATGGCTTGCGCAGCAAGGACTCACGCCGGACGAGATCAAGCAGGTCGAGCTGATCGTGGTTCCGCCGGTGAACACCGAGCAGGCACTGCGCGAAGGACAGATCGACGTCGGCACGCTCGGCAGCGTGTTCCGGGAGACCGCCGTCGAACGGGGCGGCATCCGGCCGCTGTTCACCGACGAATCGCTGTTCGGCGCCTTCACCTACGGAACGTACGTCTTCCGCGACGAGTTCATCGCCGAGAACCGTGATGCGGTAGCCGATTTCGTGCAGGGCACCGCGCGGGCGATCCGGTGGGCGCAGACCACCCCGCGCGACGAAGTGGTCGCCAAGTTCAAGGAGATCATCAACGCCCGCGGCCGCAACGAGAACACCGATCTCGTCGAGTACTGGAAGAGCCCCGGTGTCGCCGGCCCCGGCGGTGTCATCACCGATCAGGAGATCCAGACCTGGTTGGACTGGCTGACCCGCAACGGTGAGCTCGAGGACGGCAAGTTCACCACCTCGGACATCTACACCAACGAATTCAACCCCTACGCCAACGGCACCTACGACCCGAGCGCCGGGCCCTACGGTGAACCCGTCGAGGAGGCGGCGAAGTGAGCACCACCCCGAAGCTCCGCCTGGAGCATGTGACCAAGCAGTTCGCGGTGCGCGGCAGCAACGACACGTTCACCGCACTCGACGACGTCAGCATCGATCTCGCCGCCGGGGAATTCCTGGTCCTGGTCGGCCCCAGCGGTTGCGGAAAGTCCACCCTGCTCGATCTGCTCGGCGGTCTGAGCGAACCGACCTCGGGCCGGATCCTGCTGGACGGCCGCCCGATTTCCGGGCCCGGCCTGGACCGCGGCATCGTCTTCCAGCAGTACGCACTCCTGCCCTGGCGCACGGCACGGGCCAACATCGAGTTCGGCCTGGAAGCCAAGGGCCTGCCGAAGAAGCAGCGCCGCGCACTCGCCGACGACTACCTCGACCTCGTGGGTCTGGCCGGCTTCGGCGACCGCTACCCGCACGAATTGTCCGGCGGCATGAAGCAGCGGGTCGCGATCGCCCGCAGCCTCGCGTTCGATCCCGAGGTTCTGCTCATGGACGAGCCGTTCGCCGCGCTCGACGCCCAGACCCGCGAATCCCTGCAGGACGAACTGCTGCGGATCTGGAAGGAAACCGGCAAGACCATCCTGTTCATCACCCACGGCATCGACGAGGCGATCTACCTGGGGCAGCGCGTCGCCGTGCTCACCTCCCGCCCCGGGCGGATCAAGACGATCGTCGACGTCGACATCGACCGGAACGTCGACGACGTGCGCTCCGGCGAGGCGTTCCGGCACTACCGGCACGAGATCTGGTCACTGCTGCACTCCGAGGTCGAGCGTGCCCGCGACCTCGAACTCGGCACCGCAACGGAAGAGGTGGAGCATGTCTAGTCCGACCGCAACCCTGACCCGGCCCGTCGACACCGAACCGGCCGTCGTCGAACAAACCGTCGTCGCAACGGATCCGACGAAATTACGACGCGCAGGCCGCCGGGCCGGTGCGCTGGCGTGGAAGGGAATCAAACCGGCGGTCGCGATCGTCGTGTTCCTCGCCGTGTGGGAGACCGCGCCGCGGCTCGGTCTCGTCGACGAAGTGTTCCTGCCGCCGCTGTCGACCGTGCTCGGATCGCTGGCCGATCTGATCACGAGCGGACAGTTGGCAGACCATCTGGGCGCCAGCCTCTCCCGGGCTCTCATCGGGTTCTCGATCGCGCTGCTCGTCGCCGTCCCGCTCGGCGTCGCGATCGGCTGGTACCGGCCCGTCGCCGAGTTGCTCAACCCGATCCTCGAGCTGTTCCGCAACACCGCGGCTCTCGCGCTGCTGCCGGTGTTCGTGCTCGTCCTCGGGATCGGGGAGACCTCCAAGATCGCCCTGGTGATCTACGCGAGCACCTTCCCGATCCTGCTCAACACCATTTCGGGTGTGCGCACGGTGGATCCGCTGCTGGTCAAGTCCGCCCGGTCGCTGGGGCTGCCGTCCTACCGGCTGTTTCAGAAGGTGATCCTCCCGGCAGCGGTCCCCACGATCTTCACCGGTATCCGCATGGCCGCGGCGTCGTCGGTGCTCGTGCTCATCGCCGCCGAGATGGTCGGTGCGAAGGCAGGACTCGGCTACCTGATCACGGCCTCGCAGCTCAACTTCCAGATCCCCGCCATGTACGCCGGCATCATCGCGATCTCGCTCGTCGGGCTGACGTTCAACGGCATCCTCGTCACGATCGAACGTCGACTCTCCCGCTGGCGTCCCGAACACTGACCCACCCGAAGCACACAGGATCAGAAGAATGTCACAGTCACGCAAGCAGTTTCATCTCAACGCCTTCCTCATGGGTGTCGGCCACCACGAGGCGGCCTGGCGTCACCCCCGCACCGAAGCACACCGCGTCCTCGATGTGAAGCACTTCCAGGAACTCGCGCAGATCGCCGAACGCGGCAAGCTCGATTCGGTGTTCTTCGCCGACGGACTCGCGGTCGGCCCCCGCGTCGAGCACAACACGCAGGCGATCTTCGAACCGGTCACCCTGCTGTCCGCGATGGCCGTGGTGACCGAGCACGTCGGCCTCATCGCGACCGCGTCGACCGGCTACAACGAGCCGTTCAACCTGGCCCGCAAGTTCGCCTCGCTCGACCACATCAGCGGTGGCCGCGCCGGCTGGAACATCGTCACCTCCGGCGGCGCCGACGAGGCCCGCAACTTCGGCTACGACGACACCCCGGACCACGCCGGCCGCTACGACCGCGCGGCCGAGTTCGTCGACGTCGCGGTGTCGCTGTGGGACAGCTGGGAAGACGACGCGATCGAATTGGACGAGGAGTCCGGGCGGTTCGCCGATCCGGCCAAGGTGCACACCGTCGACCACGACGGCGCACGGTTCAAGGTGCGCGGCCCGCTGAACTCGCCGCGCAGCCCCCAGGGCCGCCCCGTGCTCGTCCAGGCCGGATCGTCCGAGAGCGGAAAGAATTTCGCGGCGCGCTACGCCGAGGCCGTGTTCACCGCGCAGCGCACCCTCGCCGAGGGACAGGCCTTCTACCGCGATCTGAAGGCCCGCGTCGTCAAGGCCGGACGCGACCCGCAGTCGCTGAAGGTGCTGCCGGGCATCGTGCCGTTCATCGGGGAGACCGAGGAGGAGGCCAAGGCGCTCGAGCAGGAGTTCACCGACCTGATCTCGCCGGCCTACTCGCTGCGGCAGCTCTCGAACATGCTCGGCGTCGATCTGACCGAGCATGCCCTCGACGCAGCACTGCCGCCGCTGCCCCCGATCGAGCAGATCCAGGGCAACAAGAGCCGCTACCAGCTCGTCAAGGACCTCGCCGAGAACGAGGGCCTGACGGTGCGTCAGCTCATCGGCAAGCTCGGCGGCGGTCGCGGGCACCGCACCTTCGCGGGCACCCCCGAGCAGATCGCCGACGAACTGCAGCTGTGGTTCGAGCAGGAAGCCGCCGACGGCTTCAACGTCATGCCGCCCTACCTGCCGGGCGGGCTCGAGGACTTCACCGCCAAGGTGGTGCCGATCCTGCAGGAGCGCGGTCTGTTCCGCACCGAGTACACCGCCACCACCCTGCGCGGGCACTACGGGCTGGACCGGCCGGTGAGCCGCTACGCCGCGGTCGCCGAGTCGGACGCCGCCACTGCATGAGACCGGCCTTCGACCTGAAACCTCTCGTCACCACGGTCTTTCTGCCCTCCGCGATCTTCGGGATCGGGCAGGGCGCCGGGGCCCCGGTGCTCGCGCTGCTCGCGCGGGAACTCGGGGCCCCGTTGCCGGTGGCCGGGCTGATCGTCGCGCTCGTGGCGTTCGGCGCGGTCCTCGGTGACCTGCCCGCCGGGAGCATCGTCGCGCGCCTGGGGGAGAGGCGCGCGATCATCGGCGGCAGCGTGCTCGGCGCCCTCGGCATCGGGGTCTCGATCGCCGCCTGGACTCCGGTGGTGCTCGCCGTCGGTGCCTTGCTGACCGGATTCGCGAACGCGGTGTGGGGGCTGGCGCGGCAGAGCTATCTCGCCGAGGCGGTGCCTATCGAAGCCCGGGCGCGGGCCATGGCGATGTTCGCCACGATGTGGCGGCTCGGCAATTTCCTCGGGCCGTTCATCGGCGCCGGTGCGATCCACCTCATGGGGGTGCGCGGTGGCCTCGTCGTCCAGGTGACCGGTGTCGTGCTCGCGGGCATCCTCATGGCACGGGCACCGGAGACCCCGCGTTCGTCGTCGTCGACCGGCCCGGTCGCTGCCGTGGGGCTGGGAACGATCCTGAGCTGGCACCGGGTGCTGCTGTGCACCCTCGGAACCGGATCGCTGCTCATGGGCGCGGCGCGCGCGTCCCGGGAAGCGGTACTTCCGCTGTGGGCCACCCACATCGGGCTCGACGCGGTGACCGTGTCGATCGTGTTCGGTATCGGCGGCGCCGTCGACCTGCTGTTCTCGTATCCGGCCGGGATCCTGATGGACCGGTACGGTCGCCGGGTCGTCGCGGTGCCGTCGCTGGTGATCATCGCTGTCGCGTTCCTGATGTTGCCGTTCGCCGACGACGTCGTCTCGCTCACCGTCGTCGCGGTGGTCCTCGGTATCGGGAACGGGCTCGGCAACGGCGTGATCATGACCCTCGGGGCGGACACCGCCCCACCGGATACCCGGGCCGAGTTCCTCGCCGCGTGGCGCCTCACGCACGACAGCGGCATGTTCGTCGGCCCGTTCCTGGTGGGGGCGGTCGCGGCCGTGTCGCTCGCGGCCGGTGCCGTCACGATCGGCGGTCTCGCGGTGGCCGGTGCGGCCTGCATGTTCCGCTACGTTCCGCGATACTCACCGTGGCCACGCCGGACGCTCCAGCCGGTACCGTCGGCCGCGACGACCGAACCGGCCCCGGACCCGGGGGCGGATCTCGTCGATACGGTCACCAACCGATCGAGATAGGACATCAATGCGATTCGGACTCTTCGTACCCCAGGGCTGGCGGCTCGACCTTGTGGGCATCGATCCCGCCGACCAGTGGCGGGTGATGCGCGACCTCGCCGTCCGCGCCGACAACGGCCCGTGGGAATCGATCTGGGTGTACGACCACTTCCACACTGTCCCCGCGGCCACGGACGAGGCGACCCACGAGGCGTGGTCGCTCGTCTCCGCGTTCGCGGCCGTCACCGAGCGGGTACGCATCGGCCAGATGTGCACCGCGATGAGCTATCGCAATCCCGCCTACCTGGCGAAGGTCGCCGCGACCGCCGACATCATCTCCGGCGGGCGCATCGAGATGGGTATCGGCGGCGGCTGGTACGAACACGAGTGGCGCGCCTACGGATACGGATTCCCTTCCGCCGGTGAGCGACTTGCCCGCCTCGACGAGGGGGTACAGATCTTCCGGCAGGCGTGGACCACGGGGTCGGCGACCCTGCAGGGCAAGCACTACCAGGTCGACGGTGCGATCGTCCGTCCGCTTCCGTTGCAGGAGGGCGGTATTCCGCTGTGGATCGCCGGCGGTGGCGAGAAGGTCACGCTGAAGATCGCCGCGAAGTACGCGCAGTACACCAACTTCGACGGCACCCCCGAGGGATTCGCGCACAAGTCGAACGTGCTGCGCGAGCATTGTGCGGCCGTCGGCACCGACTTCGATGCGATCGTCCGCTCCGCGAACTACAACGTCGCCATCGGCCGCACCGAAGCGGAGGTGCAGGACCGCCTCGAGAACCTCCGCGCCCGGCTCGAACCGCTGGTCGGAGCCGCCGCCGCCGACGCCTCCCTCAACGCGTTCCGCGGGATGCCCGCGGTCGGCACCCCGGAGCAGATCGTCGAGAACCTCACGGCCCTGAAGAAGAAGGGCCTCGGCTACGCGATCTTCTACTTCCCGGAAGCGGCCTACGACACGTCGGGGATCGAACTGCTCGAGAACGAGGTGCTGCCGCACCTGGCTTGACGGTATGCGCCTGGCGGCAGCGTCAGATCGGCCAGCCGTCCGCGGGTACACGTGGATCGTCGGACAGCAGACCGGCGATCCACGTGTCGCGCGGGACCCCGCGATGCAGGGTGCCGCGGCGCAGCGTCCCCTCGAACCGGAAGCCGACGTGCCGCGCGACCGCCGCCGAGGCCAGATTGCCGGCGAATGCCCGCCACTCGATCCGAGTGGTCGCGAGCCCGTCCGGGTCGAACGCGAAATCGCACGCCAGATTCACTGCGGCGGTGGCCAAACCGCGACCGCGAGCATCCGCCGCGATCCAGTAGCCGATCTCCGGGGCGGTGCGTTCGTGATGCAGGAACCCGACGACGCCGAGCAACACACCGTCCGGAGAGGTGCGGATCGCCCAGTTCGGGGCGCTCGCGGCCCAGCCCCGCGGCACGATGTCGCCGACGAAACGCACCGCGTCGGCGCGGGTGTACGGATCGGGCACCGTCGTCCAGTCCGCGATCTCCCGGTCCTGGCACGCTGTGGTGATCGTGTCGACGTCGTGTGGGACGGGGACGGTCAGATGAACCCGTCCGTCCGACAGCGACGTCACCTGCATGTCAGCGCAATTCGCCGGGGAGATCGTCGCGATCGAGCACCAGCCGGTGGTCCTCGGTCAAGCTGACCTTCTCGGACAGATCGACCTTGCTCTTCAGCAGTTTCCATTCGGCGTCGTCGATCGCGTCGGTCGCCTCGCGCAGCACCTTTGCGTCCCGGGTTCCCCACGCGATCGGCATCGGGCTGACCATCTGCCACGACCCGGTCGTGTTGCGGGTCGTGCGATCGGACAGCACCGCCACGCACGGCACCTGTTCGCCGACGCGCTTCTGATGCCCCGGGACCGCCTGCACGTTGCGGGTGACCAGCGCGAATCGGCGGTCGGCGGTGCCGGGCTTTGCGATGTCGACCAGCGCCAGCAACGTCAGACCACGCGGCCGGATCTCGGAGACCACGGCGGGCACCAGCGGGCTCTCGTGGTACAGGTCCTGCACCGAACCCACCTTCCGCGGCGCCCACAACGCCACCCACGCCGACGTGACGGCCGCGACGACCAGCACCGCACCGACGATGTAGGCCCAGGGCTTGCCGAGGGTGAACAGCCACGCCGCTCCGGCCGCGCACAACAGCGCGACGACGATGCCGGAGATCCGCAGGCTGCGCACTTCCGCGAGGGTCTGGTTCACGGACTTGGCGTGGGGAAGGTCGACGGGGAATTCGAATCGGCGCACGTCGTCCAGCATATGGGAACCGTTCCGGCGGTCCGATCGCGATGGGCTCGAGCAGAATGCGCAGAACGGCACTATCGCGCTCAACGGTGACTCCGCGCGGGGCGCGGACACACACTCTGATGTAGCAGAGATCACACCGCTTCGGCGGCAGCAGAGATCACACCCCGGACGGCTTTCGGTGCCGGATTCCCACACCGACCCCAGGTCGCGGCAGCGGCCGTGGCCGACGTGTGCCCGGTCCGGCCCGACCCAGTCAGAAAGTGGGCAGCGCCATGCTCGTCATCCTCGGCTTCCTGATGGTCGCCACGTTCATGTATCTGATCATGTCGAAACGTGCCACCCCGGTCGTCGGCCTGATCCTGGTCCCCGTCGCGTTCGGACTGATCGCCGGGGCCGGCACCGGCATCGGCGACATGATCGTCGACGGCGTCGAAAGTCTCGCCCCCACTGCGGCACTGTTGTTCTTCGCGATCATCTTCTTCGGGATCATGATCGACGTCGGCCTGTTCGACCCGCTGGTGCGGCTCATCCTGCGGCTCGTGCGCGACGACCCGGCCCGGCTCGTGGTGGGCACCGCGGTGCTGGCGATGGTGGTGTCCCTCGACGGTGACGGGTCCACGACGTTCATCATCACCACGTCCGCGCTGTTGCCGCTCTACCTGAAACTGAAGGTCAGCCCGGTCGTCCTCACCGTCGTCGCGGGTCTGGCGAACGCCACGATGAACATCATCCCGTGGGGTGGGCCGACTGTGCGTGCGGCCAGCGCGCTCGGGCTGTCGCCGTCCGAGGTGTTCGTCCCGATGATCCCGTCGCTCGTCGTCGGACTCCTGATCGTCCTCGGCTTCGCCGTGCACCTGGGCATCTTCGAACGTCGCCGCATCGGGCGGCTCGTGTGGAAGCCCGAGATGATGCCGCTCGGCGCCGGTCCCTCGGGAGTGGGTACGACGACCGGTGACTCGGACACGACCGACGCGGAGGTCGGGCAGTTCGCCGCGGGTCTCGACCCCGACCGCCCGACCCTGCGCCCGCGACTGCTGCCCTTCAACGCGCTCCTCACGGTGGCGCTGCTCGTCGTCCTCGTCCTCGACATCCTGCCGATCCCCGTGCTGTTCATGATCGCCGCGGGACTCGCACTGGCCGTGAACTTCCCGCGGGTCGTCGACCAGTCCGCCGCGATCGCACGGCACTCGTCGAGCATCGTGTCGGTCGTCGCGATGGTGTTCGCCGCGGCGGTCCTGACCGGCGTGTTCCAGGGCACCGGGATGGTCGAGTCCATGGCACTGTGGCTGACCGGGGTGGTCCCCGATTCGCTCGGCCCGTTCCTCGCGGTCATCACGGGCGTGCTCAGCATCCCGTTCACGTTCTTCATGACCAACGACGCCTTCTACTTCGGGGTGTTGCCCGTCCTGGCGGAGACGGCGGCGCAGTACGGCATCGAACCGGTCGAGATGGCGCGTGCGTCGATCACCGGACAGCCGGTGCACATGCAGAGCCCGCTGGTCCCGGCGATCCTGCTGCTGGTGACCCTCGCCGGGGTGCCACTGGCCGACCACCACCGCAAGGTGCTGTGGCGCGCCGGGGTGGTGTCGATCGCGATGCTGGTGGTCGGCGTGCTCCTCGGGCAGATTCCGCTCGGCTGAGATCCGCCCGGGCCACACTGGGCAGGTGGGACGAACGGGGACGACGCGGTGAAACTTCGCACCCAGGTACTGCTGTTCCAGTCCGCGGTGGTGGCGGTGGCGCTCGGCATCGGATTCACGGTGTTCGCCACCACCACCGAGGACCGCGTCACCGACGAACACGGTCAGCGGGCGCTCGCGATCGCCCGGGCCGTGTCCGCGGACGTGACCGTCCGCGACGAGGTCGCACGCTACGCGGCCGCCGACGACGGGGTGGTCTCGCCGGACAACCCCGCACTCGCGTCCGGTGCGGTGCAGGAGGCCGCAGAGGCCGTCCGCACCGCTACCGGGGCGTTGTTCGTCGTGGTCACCGACGATCAGGGGCTCCGGCTCGCCCACCCCGATCCGGAACAGCTCGGGCGCAGGGTGAGCACCGATCCGGCCGAGGCCCTCGCCGGACGCGAGGTCGTGACCAGCGAGCGGGGCACGCTCGGTGATTCGGTGCGGGCCAAGGTTCCGGTGACGGACCCGTCGTCGGGCAGGGTCGTGGGGGAGGTGAGCGTGGGCATCTCCACCGACAGGGTGCGCGCCGATCTGCGCAGCGACCTCGCCGACGCCGTCCTGATCGCACTCGCAGCGCTCGTGTGCGGTGCCGTCGGGTCGCTGCTGCTCGCCAACCGATGGAAGCGGCTCACCTTGGGGCTCGAACCCGAGCAGCTCACCGAACTGGTCCGGGAGCAGGAGGTCGTGCTGCACGGGATCTCCGAGGGGGTCGTCGGTACCGACACCCGCGGCATCGTCACCGTCGTCAACGCCGAGGCGCGTCGCCTGCTCGATCTCGACGACGGGATCGGCCGCAGCGTCGACACGCTCGGGATGACCCCGCGCCTGCTCGACGTGCTGCGCAGCGCGGACGGCACGCCGGTCGCCGCCACCACGGGCGATCGGGTCGTTGTCGCCGTCTCGCGACGGGTCGTGCGCGACGGCCGCGACCTCGGCACGGTGATGTCGGTGCGCGACCGCACCGACATCGAGACGCTCACGCGCGAACTCGGCGCCGTCAAGTCGATGAGCACCGCGCTGCGGGCGCAGCGGCACGAATTCGCCAACCGGCTGCACCTGATCGACGGCCTGCTCCGCCAAGGGCGGGCGGAGCAGGCCGTCGAATACATCGAGCAGGTCCTCGGCTCGGGTCCGCTCGGTGAGCTCGAGGGCGCCGACGCGCTCGCCGACCCGTATCTGCACGCCTTCCTCGCCGCGAAGGCGGCGCACGCGCGTGAGCAGGGCGTGACCCTCGTGCTCGGTGAGAACACGTGGGTGCACGCCACCGTGAAGGTGCCCGTCGACGTCACCACCGTGCTCGGCAACCTGCTCGACAACGCGATCGAGGCGGCCCGCGTGAGCGGGCGCAGTCCCGCCGAAGTCGAGGTCGAGCTGGTGGAGGACGGCACCGACCTGCACGTGAGTGTCGCGGACACGGGTGACGGCGTCGATGCCGAGCTGCCCGACGTCTTCGCCGAGGGCGCGACGACCCGCGTCGACTCGTCCGTGCCGGGCGGCCGGGGGATGGGGCTGGCGCTGGCACGACGCGTGGCGCGGATGCACGGCGGCGACGTCGTGCTCGCGGACCGCGGCGGCCGGCGCACCCCGGACAATCCGACCGGGGGCGCGGTGTTCCTGGCGACGCTGACCGGGGTGCTCGACGAGGGAGATGCGGGATGGGCGGAACGGATCTGAGGGTGCTCGTCGTCGACGACGACTTCCGGGTCGCGGATCTGCACGCGTCCGTGGTGTCGGGTGTGCCGGGGTTCGAGGTCGCGGCGGTCGCGGGGAGCGTCGCGGCGGCCCGGGACGCGGTCCGGGCCGGTCCCGTCGACCTCGCGCTCGTGGACGTGTACCTGCCGGACGGGTCCGGGGTCGACCTGATCCGGAGTCTCGAGTGCGACAGTTTCGTGCTCGGTGCCGCCGGTGAGGGTGCCACGGTGCGTGCGGCGCTCGCCGCGGGTGCGCTGGTGTATCTGGTCAAGCCGTTCGCGAGCACCGAACTGGCCCGGCGTCTGGCGGCCTACGCGCAGTACCGCCGGGTCGTCGCGGGGGAGGAGCTCACCCAGGCCGAGATCGACACGGCGCTGGCGGCGTTGCGGCCGGTGTTGCCGGCCGCCCGCGAAGCGCCCCCACGTTCGGTCACCAAAGAACTTGTACTGCAAGCACTTCGGGAATCGGGAGAGCCGTTGTCCGCCGGGGAGGTCGCGGTGACCATCGGGGTGTCACGCGCGACCGCCCAGCGTTATCTCGCGGCCCTCGTCGCCAAGGGCCACCTGCGAATGCAGTTGCGGTACGGCACCACCGGCCGTCCCGAGCAGGAATACCGTCCCGTGTGACCGGGATTCGCGTCAGCCGATCTGCGGCCCGAGCAGGTCGTCGGCGTCGGTGATGCGGTACGCGTAACCCTGTTCGGCGAGGAACCGCTGCCGGTGGGCGGCGTACTCGGCGTCGAGGGTGTCGCGGGAGACCACCGAGTAGAAGTGCGCCTGCCCGCCGTCCTGCTTGGGCCGCAGCAGCCGGCCGAGGCGCTGCGCCTCCTCCTGGCGGGACCCGAACGTGCCGGACACCTGCACCGCCACCGACGCCTCCGGCAGATCGATGGAGAAGTTGGCGACCTTCGAGACCACCAGAACCTTCAGCTCCCCGTTGCGGAACCGGTCGAACAGCGCCTCGCGTTCCTTCGTGCGCGTCGAGCCCTTGATCACCGGGGCGTCGAGCGCTTCCCCGAGCTCGTCGAGCTGATCGATGTAGGCGCCGATGATCAGCGTGGGGGCGTCGCCGTGCTTGGCGAGGATCGACTCGACCACCGGAATCTTGGTGCGCGCGGTCGAGCACAGCTTGTACCGTTCCTCCGGCTCGGCGACCGCGTACGCCATCCGTTCGGCGTCGGTGAGTGTGACCCGCACCTCGATGCAGTCGGCCGGGGCGATCCAGCCCTGCGCCTCGATGTCCTTCCACGGCGCGTCGTACCGCTTCGGGCCGATCAGCGAGAACACGTCGCCTTCCCGGCCGTCCTCACGGACGAGGGTCGCGGTGAGGCCGAGCCGGCGCCGCGACTGCAGATCGGCGGTCATGCGGAACACCGGTGCCGGCAGCAGGTGCACCTCGTCGTAGATCATCAGACCCCAGTCGCGGGAGTCGAACAGCTCGAGGTTGCGGTACTCGCCCTTCGACTTGCGGGTGATCACCTGGTAGGTCGCGATGGTGACCGGCCGGATCTCCTTCTTCTCGCCCGAGTACTCGCCGATCTCGTCCTCGGTCAGCGAGGTGCGGGCGATCAGCTCGCGCTTCCACTGGCGACCGGCGACAGTGTTGGTCACCAGGATCAGCGTGGTCGCGCCGGCCTTCGCCATCGCGGCGGCACCGACCATCGTCTTGCCCGCGCCGCACGGCAGCACCACCACGCCCGAGCCGCCCGCCCAGAAGGACTCGGCGGCCATCTCCTGGTAGTCGCGCAGGTGCCAGGGGTCGGACTCGAAGTCGAGGGTGATCGGGTGCGCCTCGCCGTCGACGTAGCCGGCGAGGTCCTCCGCCGGCCAGCCGATCTTGAGCAGCATCTGCTTGAGCCGGCCGCGCTCGCTCGGATGCACCACCACCGTGTCGTCGTCGATGCGTGCACCGAGCATCGGGGCGATCTTCTTGTTGCGCAGCACCTCCTCGAGCACCGCGCGGTCCAGGCTCACCAGCGTCAGCCCGTGGGCGGGGTTCTTCGTCAGCTGCAGGCGCCCGTAGCGAGCCATCGTGTCGACGACGTCGACCAGCAGCGGCTGCGGCACCGCGAACCGTGAATAGGTGACGAGTGCGTCGACGACCTGCTCGGCGTCGTGCCCGGCGGCGCGGGCGTTCCACAGCGCCAGCGGCGTCACCCGGTAGGTGTGGACGTGTTCGGGGGCGCGTTCGAGTTCGGCGAAGGGCGCGATCGCCTGACGTGCCGCGTCGGCAAGCTCGTGATCGACCTCGAGGAGCAAGGTCTTGTCGGACTGGACGATCAACGGTCCGTCGGGCACGGACGCCTCCTAGCGCGGGAACAGCGGAACTCTCCCATTCTCCAGACACCGGAGGCGGCGCGCTACCCGCGCGCCGCCTCCGGCTCGGTCCCCCTGCGATCCCCCTGCAATCCCCCTACGGTCTCGTCAGTTCGTGAGCGAGCGGCGCATCTCCATCACGCACACCAGCGCTTCGGAAATTCCGGACCGATAGCCCGCATCTTTTTCCGACACCGGGGGCCGGGAATCCAATTCGTTTTCGAGTCTGTCCTGAATTTTGTCCAGGGCCGACAGTGCTCTTTTCACGTGTGTTTCCTGTTTTTCGTCGTTCACCGATTCGATGGATTTTTCCGGATCACACCGTCACGGTGCATTCGGCGGCCTGCTGATCGAGGACGAACAGGCGGGCGCGAGCCAGGGCGGCTCGGCGGCTGTGGAGGAACGCGGACTGCGGGCCGCCGGCCGTCTGATCGGACATGGTTGTGAACTGCTCGTACAGGCTGTCGAGGAGTTCCTGAGCTGAGATGGTCACGGCGTCTCCCGGCGGTTCAGTTCGACTTGCGCCTCGTCACGAATTCGCCCTCGTTCGCCTGCTTGCGACGCTTTTCCGCGCGACGCTCCTTGATGGACAGCGCCGGTTTCTTGAGTGCCTTACCCTTGTCGGCCATTTTTCTCCTCTCGAAAAAGGGGTTGAACAACCCGACAGGACCCGACCATAGCCCATTTGCAGAAAAAAGCCAGTCGCCGTGAAATTCGAGTGCGACGAAAATCGGCTTCGGAGGGCGGTGTTCCGGGAATCGCGGACGTCGACGCCCTGTTCGGACGGGGTGGCCCCGACCGATCCGCTCACCGGGCGTTTGTCCGGTTCGTCACGTACCGGGATCTATGCTGTGCCCGTGGAAGCCGAGGGCAATCCGGAATTCGCTGCCGATGTGATCGTGGTCGGCAGCGGATTCGGCGGTTCGGTCACCGCTCTGCGGCTGGCGGAGCAGGGACGTCGTGTGCTGGTGCTCGAGCAGGGCAGGCGGCATTCGCGGGCAGACTTCGCGGCCGCGCGCCGTGACCCGCGCCGATACCTGTGGCTGCCCGAACTCGGGCTGCGCGGGTTCTTCTGGCAGCGGGTGTTCGCGCACGTCGGCATCATCGGAGGCGCCGGCGTCGGCGGCGGCAGCATCGTCTGGGCCGGTGTGCTCCTCGAACCGGAGCAGGCGTTCTTCAACGATCCGTCCTGGCCGACTTCCGAAAAGGGCTGGCGCGCAGAGCTGTCCGATCACTACGCGACCGCCGCTCGGATGCTGGGCCGCACCCGTGCGCCGTTCAGCGGCCCGATGGACGAGCATCTGCGGGTCGTCGCGGGAAAGCTCGGTGCCGAGGACACCTACGGGCCCACCCCGATGGCCATCTGGTTCGGCGAGGAAGGCGTCACGGTGCCCGATCCGTTCTTCGGCGGCGACGGGCCCGACCGCACCGGCTGCCGGCTGTGCGGTGGGTGCCTGATCGGATGCCCGTACGGCAGCAAGAACACCCTGGACCTGAACTATCTGTGGCTCGCCGAGCGGCGCGGCGTCGAAATCCGTCCCGAGCAGCAGGTCACGTCGGTGACCGCGCTCGACGACGGGTACGAGGTGCACCTGGCGAGCGGTGAACGGCTGCGCGCACCCGAGGTGGTGCTCGCCGCCGGGGTGCTCGGCACCGTGGAACTGCTGTTCCGCTCCCGCGAGAACGGTGGCCTCCCGAACGTCTCCGTGCGGCTCGGTGAGCGTGTGCGCACCAACTCGGAGGCGATCACCGCGGTCCTCGCCGACGACGTCGACGCCGATCTCACTCGCGGACCGACCATTTCGAGCGAGTTCTACCCCGACGAACGCACCCACGTGACGCAGAACCGATACGTCGGCGGCTGGCACATGCGGTTCCAGGTCGGGCCGCTCGTCGACGGCGCCGATCCGCGCCGCCGCCGACGGGACGCCACGGCGATCCTGCTGCGCCATCCCCTGCGGCAGCTGCGAACCATGTTCGCGCGCAACTTCATCGAACGACTCAGCGTGTTCACGGTGATGCAGGATGTGGAGAGCGAGATCCGGCTCGACTACGCCCGGTCGCCGATCCGGCCGTGGCGGAAGGTACTTCGCTCCCGTGGTGCCGAGGGCCCGCAGGCGCCGAGCTATCTGCCTCAGGCCAATGCGGTCGCCCGCGCGTTCGCCGAATCGATCGGTGGTCGTCCCCTGAACCTCCTGCTCGAGAGCATCGGCGGCAAATCCATCACCGCGCACATCCTCGGCGGCGCGGCGATCGGCGCCGACGTGTCGCAGGGGGTCGTCGACACCGATCACGAGGTGTTCGGGCATCCGGGCCTGTACGTAGTGGACGGCTCGGCGATCCCCGCGAACGTCGGGGTGAACCCGAGCCTGACGATCGCCGCGATGGCCGAACGGTTCGCCGAGCGGTACGCGGTCCGCAAGAAGATCGAGGAGACGGCGTGAACACAGGGGAGACCGACGCAATCCGGAGTCTGCCCGGGTCGATTCGCGGACTGCGCGAACGGTTCCGGTCGCTGCCGTCGGACGTGACGATGGCGCCGGGAACCTACCGCGCCGTCTTCGTCGGACCGGCCCTGCTGCGCTTTGCGGCACCGCGCGCGATCGCTCTCGGCGGCATGCCGCGTTGGTACGGCAAGCGCGTCGCCGCCGACGGCACCGCGGCCAATCTGCTCGTCACCGACGACGGGACGCTCCGTGAGGACCTGCCCATCCGGGTTGCGACCGAGCCGTCCTGGCTCGACGGCCGGCCCGCGGTGGTGGTCTCCTACGGCTCCGACGGCCCGATTCCGTGGCGGTGGGTGCGCGACGAATTCCGTGCCCTCGACGAGCGGACGATGCTCGGGCTGACGTTCGCCGTGGCACCGTGGTCCCGTGTGGCGGCGTCGCCGTTCGTGCTCGTCCGGGACGACTCCCGGTCCTGAGTCCACGATCCCTGCCCGCCCGCCCCCGTCCTTTCCGAGCGAATGTATCGCTCGTCTCCTTCAATCGATCGAATGTACCGTTCGCTCGGACAAGGGGAGGGGTGGACGGAAGGGGCGGGGTGGCGGACCCGGCAGGGCGGCTCCGCAGAGTGCGGGTGCCGGGGGCCGTGTAGTCGGTGCCCGTCAGTCGACGAGCGCCACCGAGGTGACCCGGTGCAGCACGAAACTGCGCACCGTGCCGGCGGCCGGATCGAACGCTTCGAGCGTGCCGCCGCTCACCGCGACCGGGTCGACGATGCGCCGGGTCGCGACGCCCTGCGCGTCGACGTACCCCAGGTTGACGCTGCGCTTGCTGCGCACCGCGAGCTGCAGCAGCGCCATCGTGGCGGCACCGCCGGACCGGCTTCCGTCCGCCTGCACCGACTTCGACGCCGACGTGGTCGCGGCCCGGTCACCGGCGCGCAGGGTACGGACCAGCGTGTCGAGCTGCTCGGCGGTCGGGGGGACCGGGCCGGTGTAGCGGGGGCGCGTGCGCGGCACCGCCAGCCGGGCACCGGGCGGGCGCAGATCGAGGACCGCGCCCGACGAATCCTCCCCGGCGGGAGCGAAACCCGCCGCCCGCAGTTCCTGCAGCACCTCGGCCAGCGGAGCCTGGGAGATCGCGACGGTCGGTGCCAGTGCGCGCAGCGCCAGGGTGGCGGCGACCGGCGCGGCGAGGACCTCGGCGAGCAGCGCCGGATCGTCGGACCGCACGAACGACGACGCGATGCCGGTGCGCAGCCGTCCGTGCCGCCGCGCGACGTCGTCGATGAGATAGGTCAGGGACTGCGGCACCGGGGTCCGCGAATGCGTCGCGAACAGCGCGTGCAGGTCTCCGGCCCCGGTGCCGGCATCCAGCGCCCGCCGCACGCTGCCCTCGCTGATGCGGTACACCGTGGCCGCGCCGGCCGATTCCACGTCGGCGACGAGCGCGATGCGCGCGGCGAGATCGGGCACCAGCGGCCCGGGTGCGACCACGGTCAGGTCCGCCTGCACGAGGACGTAGTCCACCGGCTCCGGTAGCGCGGCTTCCATCTCGGCTTCGGCGTCGCCGCCGTGCAGCAGTGCCTTGCCCGGGGATGCGATCGACCCGTGCGCGACGACGGCGAGCGCGGTGGCCTCCCGCAGCGTTTCGGCGACCGCGTCGCCCCCGAGCCGCCCCGCCCACCGCGGCCGACGCCAGGCGAGAGCCGCGCGGATCTGCCCGACGTCGGGCGCCGATCCGGGGGTCTCCGCGAGGTATTCGAGCAGGAGCCGCCGGTCGCGAACTGCGGGCGGGGACTGCACCTCGTCGGACAGCGCGGCGATCGGCTTGTCGTTCTGGTCGCGGCGGCCGACGAGCCACGGCCGCCGCGGCGAGTCGAGCCACGCGCCGGCGAGCACCGCCCACCGGTGTCCGGCGGGAGCCTTCATCCAGCCGTCGGCGGAGGTCGTCGGAGCCCAGTAGTCGTCGACGTCGGTGGGTGGCGGCGGGTCCGGCAGGCCCCGCGCGATCAGCCCGGCCGCGGCGAGCACCTCGACGAGCAGCGCCGCGTGGGTTTCGTCGATGCCGACGGTCTTCGCGAGCCTGCGCACCTCGCGGACCCCGAGGCCCCCGGATTTGAGCGCGGGGGCGGGGGCGGTACCGAGTGCGTCGATCAGTTCCTCGGCGTGCCGCAGCAGCTCGAGGGCGGCACCCGCGGCGGTCGAGTTGATGTCGGCGACGGTGTGCGTGGCCGGCGCCGCGGGCGGCGGCGCGAGCGCGGCCGGATCGAACGGTGCCTCACCCCGGAGATACTGGCCCACCCGATGGGGGAGTTCTACGGTCTCGTCGTCGAGGCGGATCAGCAGCCCGGACGCGATCAGCTGCTGCACCGGCCGGTCGGCGGGCGTGTCCGGGGCGGCGTCCTTGGTCCGGCCGACGGGGGAGGTGCGGGCCAGGGTGTCGAGGATGCCGCGGCGGGCGTCGTCGAGGTCGTCGATCATCGCCGCGAGCTCGGCGCCGTCCGGAAGATCCGACGCGGTGCTGCGGGCGATGCGCCAGGGCACGGTGTCGGCGCCCGCGGGAACCAGCGACAGTTCGTCGGCGGAACCCCACACGAGCAGCAGGGTGCGCAGACGGTCCAGGGTGCGGTCGACGTTCTTCGCGGTGGTGCGACCGGCGAGCCGGTCGAGCAGCGCGCGGCGCGTGACGGGCTTCTCTGCGGCCCCGAGCCGGGCGAGCGCCTCGATGACCCCGAAGTCGCCGGTGGTCAGTTCGTCGGCGGCCCGGAACACCGACGCCCGCTGCTGGGCGCGGTTCGCCAGCACGGTCATCGTGGCCGGGGGAGGCACCACCAGATCCGGCCGGGCGCGCAGCAGCGCGGCGAGGTCGGAGTCGCGACGTCCGGTCAGCCACCGGGCGAGGGTGGGGGGCCCAGCGTCGGGCCCGGACGAGGTGGTCGGGGTCATTCGTCCCAGATTAGAGACCTGAGGTGGCCCACTGCGAACTCACCTGCCAAAATGAGCGCATGGCGAACAATTCGAAGAACACGTACGTTGATCGCGGGTGGCCGGAACTTGTCGATGGCGATCTCGCCGTCACCGAGTTGTCCTCCACGCGTTCGGGTCCGCTCTCTCCGTACGGTGAGGAGACCGAGTTCCCGCTTCCGGTCGAGTCCCTCCCGTACACGCACCCGCAGACCGTCATCAACCGCTGATTCTCCGAACCCCAGGCTCTCGAACGCAGAGCTTCCGAACACAGAGAAGGGGCGCGCCCCCCCCGCCCCGGGGGGGCGCGCGGAAGGACGAAAGATACAACACAAAAAATAACAAATAAAAAAGTAA
>NZ_JBSFRH010000048.1:0-49885 GCF_053589135.1 Rhodococcus sp. NPDC003382 | reverse complement strand
GCCAAGCCCGACACGAACGAGGTGAACGCCCCTGACCCCAACCCCCGAAACACCCACGAGGCGGGGACTTTCACCTGGCCAAGAGCGGGGACATCACGATGGCCGTTGACAGCCCCTTGCCCGGTGGTCGCCGCGCCCGGTCCACCAGGCCACGCCGACCGACCGAGGAACCCGCTCCCCAGCGACCCGGAACGACCCCGCGAGCACCACAAAACCGCATTTCAGGCCATAAAAAGCAGTGACACAGGTCACCCGAAAAACATCAAAAAAACATCAAAAAAGCACCAAAACAGATGTAAACTAAGATCATGAGCAACGGAGAGAACAACCCCGCCCCGACCACCCTCAACCTCGGCGAACTCGTCGCCAGCATCCCGGCGATGCTCGGCATGATCCCCAATAACTCGATCGTCATTGCCGCCATCACCATCACTGGCCGCGTCGGAGCCGTCGCCCGCGTCGACCACGACCCCGCCACCGTCATCAGCGCCGTCGACAAGCTCAAGCAGACCGTCCAGGCCGACGCCGTGAACGTCGCACTCGTCAGCGCTCACCCCGACGGCGACACCGCCGAGGACACGCTGCTCGTCGCCACCCGCCGCGCGCACGCACTCGGCCTGGAGGTTCCCATCGCGACCGTCATCAGCGAGTACACCGCCGGAGCGTTCTACTTCGACTTTCCCAGCGCCACGAGCGGATACCTCACCGACCCGCACACCAGCGCCATCGCCACCGAACGTGCCGTCGAAGGACGCGCACCCATCGCCGCCAGCCGCGACGCCCTCGCCGCCGAACTCGCCGTCATCGACAACACCCCCGCACTGTTCGCACGCCAGTGGGAAGCACGCCACACCCGCGTCGAAGCGCCCCAGGCCACCGACGCCGAAAACCTCGACACCTACCGCACCGCCATCCGCGACCGCCGCGCCCTCACCGCCACCGAAGCCGCAGCCCTCGCCGTCACCCTCGCCGACAACCCCAAGGCCCGCGATATCGCCCTCTACTTTTCCCAGCGCGACGGAGCCGAGGCCATCCTCACCGACGCCGCCCGCCACACCGCCGGTTACGCGCGCTTCGCGATCCTGTCCATCCTCGCGACCGTCACCTACGCCCACGGAGACGGAGCCCGCGCCGGAGTCGCGATCGAAGCTATCGAGTCCGAAGCCGCCCACGAGACCCAGATCCCCAAGCTCGCCACACTCATGCGTCAGGTCCTCGACCACGCGATGCACCCCGACGGCATGGCGAGCATCCTCGACTCAGGTCGCAAAATCCTGCCCGACTTCGGACTCACCGACGAGGACTAGCCCCACCCACACACCAAGGCCCCGCACCACCCGGTGCGGGGCCTTGCCCAATCTCATATCCACAACTCGGCATCACGCCGTGCGCGGATCGCCGCCCATCGGGGCATCGAGCCCCTCGGTCGGCCACTCCCGTGGCTCCGGTACAAACGCCTCGACCCGCCGGTGGCCTGTCGCAACGCTGCGCGACAGACCGACTCGGACGACGACGCCGCGCCGTGGCGTGGCGTGTCGAACCCGTCGGTCGCGGGCCGGTCGGATCAGATGTCCCAGCCGTCCTTCGACACCACCACATCGACTCCCGAGGGCTTGGGAACGTCGAGAACCGGGATGCCGGCCACCGCAGCTTCGAGTGCCATGTCCGACACCGGCATCACGTCGAGCACCGCATCGAGCAACGCCGACTCCACTGCGCTCCGCTGCATGACATACCCCTCACCTCAGTGACCGCGCTGCCGGACGCAGCACGGTCGGCTTCAACATCCATGTTCGCCGATCCAGAATCCTGGCATTGGTTTCGACCTTGCGCGCTTACAGCATCCGCTGTCGGCTAGTTTCTCTCCCTCGCGAGGCCATTGGGTGAGCCAGCGAGGGGAATCCTGTTCTAACGAAGCTTCGGGGGCCAGCCAGGACTGGGGACAATCGAGCTCCAGATGTTCAGAATCTTCCACCCGCCTGGCCCGTACTTCAACAAGAACGGGATGTAGGGATCACCGTTGCCTTGGATCAGACTGCCGGTCTTCCCTCTCCTGTCGTATAGCCAGAGTTCTTCCACGTCGGCAGTGACGGGGCGGTCATGTCCCCCTACTGCCCAATCGTTGGTACTCAGGTCCGGCCAAGCATCGAGCCCCTTCATCTGCACTCGCTCGAACGACGACCACAACGGATGCGAGTCATCCAGGTTGGCCAGAGCCTCGGCAACTTCGTCGGGATCGAATCCTTCCGAGCGCACAACATCCAGAATCGGGTGTAGCCAGTTCTGCGCCAGGCAGAGCCGCAGGACCGGATCTGCAAACGAGAGTGCCGTCTTGAAGGAGCGGTTCTTCCAGATCTCCTTGTTGAACGCAAATAGGACGTCCCGAGGATCTGACGTGGGGTCGGTGAGATCCATAAACCCTCCGAGGTCTTTTGTCTGAATCATCGTGCTGACGATGTTCCTAGCACGGCCGACGGACAAACCTTTGAGATGTCGCGCGATAACGCGCCCAGGCGACCAGTCCCGGAGAATAGGCGCCGAACCGATCTGACGATCTGACGCTGACTTGTCTGACAGGCATCCGCTGTGCGGGCTCGAACGACGCAAGCGTCCGCCGCAAGGGATACGGCCGGGCGCTCTGTAGCAATCCTTGCAGTGGAAGAAGTAGGTTCGCTCAACACATCACCGGTCTTCCACCGCGCGCCGTTGCCGATCTCTACACGGTCGAGACGGACACCGCATCCAACGATGGCTCAGTCTCCGATTTCGATTGCTCCGGCGCGGACAAATCCGAATCTCCGTCGGCTCCATCCTCGGTCAGCTTCACCAACCGCCGCACGGTCACCGCGTCGAGCCCGACGAGCTCCGCGATCGACGCCGAGCTTTCGCCCCGGCCGACAACCAGTGCTAGCGACTTACCTGCAGCCAGTTCCGCGGCGTGCTTCTTCTTCTCGAAGTCATCGGTAGCTTTGGCGATCGCCGCGTCGCGTCGCGTCGCCGCCTTGTCGACCTTTTCGAGTGAGGCCAAGGCACGCTCGAGATCGCGCTGATTGTCACTGATCCGCTTGAGCAGTTCCGCCCGTCGCTCCGACAGCTTCGACCGTGCCTGACTCCGAGCCGAGACCACCTTCGATTCGGCGCTCACTGCTTCCCCCGATTCGCTCACCCGACCAACCTTCCAACGACGGCAATATCCAAGATCGTAACCGAGCAAGCCGACAGTCAGCCGCAGCGACGCAAGCCCGCGAGCACAGCTCGCGGGCTTCGCCACCACACACCTCACCTAGCGAAGCGTGAATGCAGGCAGATAAGCGGGACACACCTCTTGCAGTTTTACTGACACTCGGGAATCTTGCTCCCAAACTGCGCGTTCGCACCGCTACGATCGAGCCCGTGATGACCCTCCACGTCCTGCACGCCGCGGACGGCTATGAGTACCTGACACGTCAGGTAGCTACGGCCGACCGCGAGCGTGAACGTGGAGCAGAACTGACCGACTACTACACCGCCCATGGCACACCGCCCGGTGAATGGTTCGGCTCAGGAGTCGCCGGTTTGAATGAGGTTCTCGACGACCTTCACGTCGAGAATGCCGATCGAATCACCGTCGGTGATGTCGTCACCGAGGCGCAGATGAAGGCGCTGTTCGGCGAAGGATTGCACCCGAATGCCGACGCGATGATCGACGAACTCATCGACCGCGGAGTCCCATCTGACGACGCAATTCGTCTCGCCCGACTCGGCCGCAAGTTCCCGACATTCAAGAACAATGTCGAACTGTTCGACCGGCACGCCGCCGAAATCGCCGAGTACACCGACACCCACGGACACGTCCCGAGCAAGGAACAGTCCGACGCGATTCTCGACCGTATTGCCGGTGGCATGTTCCAGGACAAGCACGGCCGGCCGGTGGCAAACGAGGCCGAACTGCGGAACTGGATCGCCCACGAAAAGGGCAAAGTTCGCCACCCCGTCGCCGGTCATGACCTGGTATTCACACCACCCAAGAGCGTGTCGAGTCTGTGGGCACTGGCACCGAACGAGACGCGCATCGAGATCGAGCGGATCGTCGATGCCACCGTGAAAGACACCCTCCGGTGGCTCGAGGAGAACGCCTGCTTTACCCGTGTCGGTCGCAACGGAGAGGAGCAGATCGACACCAATGGCTTCGTCGCCACGCTCTACAAGCACTTCGATTCCCGCTGCGGTGACCCCAATCTGCACACCCACGCGGTCGTGTCGATCAAGACCCAGGCCGCCGAAGACGGCAAGTGGCGCGCCGTCGATGGCTCGACGCTGTTCCGCTTCGCCGTCGCCGCCTCGCAGCGCTTCAACGCCGAAGTGATGCAGCGCCTCAGCACCGAACTCGGCCTCGAGCTGACCACCCGCGAAGTCGAACAGGGTAAGCAGCCCATCGTCGAGCTAGCCGTGATTCCACAAGAGATGCTCGAGATGTTCAGTTCCCGCCGCACCGAGATCGAGGTCCGCCGCGACGAACTCGTGGCCGAATACCGCGCCAAGTACCAGCGGATGCCCGACGCCAAGACGATGTATCGGCTCTACCAGCAGGCCACCCTGGACACCCGCGAAGGCAAGGCAGACCCGAAGTCCCTTGCCGAAATGCGCGCCGGGTGGCGCGAGAAGGCCGCTGACATCCTCGGCGGCCGCGAGGCCGTCGACTACCTGATCCGCGATGCCTTCGCCGCCGATCACACCCCGCAGCCACAGCACCGCAGCCTCGACGACGATGCCCGAGCAGTGATCACCAAGCTCGAATCCAAGCGATCCCGCTGGCAGCTTCCGCACGTCATCTCCGCTGTCCAGGCGCACCTCGGTGGCGAACAATTCCCCAGCATCGACGCGTACCGCACCGCCGTGGACCGGCTCACCGACCGAGTATTGGAGTTGTCGGTGACCACCCCGCGGGCTGAACTACCTGCCATCCCGAGGCGCCTGCGCCGCCGCAATGGAGACTTCATCCTGTCTCACCACGGCAGCCACAAGCACAGCTCGCAGCGCATCCTCGACGCCGAAACGATGCTGGTCTCGGGCACCAGCGAGCCCACCGTGTTCACCGCCCGCACCGCCACGATCCACGAGGTCTACGAGGCGATGTGCGCCGAAACCGGCCGCAGTCTCAACGCCGGACAACGCACCCTGACCGAACACTTCCTGCAATCCGGCGCGCTGCTGGCCGTCGGTGTCGGGCCGGCCGGTACCGGAAAGACCACCAGCATGAAGGCCGTCGTGCAGGCATGGCAGGCCGAAGGCCACAACGTCATCGCCCTTGCACCGTCCGCCGTCGCCGCCGAAACACTCGGTGAAGAAGTCGATGTCACCGGTCTGACCCTGGCCTCACTGACCTACCCGTGGCGCGGTGTCATCGGCGGACGGCCCGGAACCCTCCCGCCGGGAATCGACATCACACCGGGCACGATGCTGCTCGTCGACGAAGCCTCCCTTGCCTCGACTCTCGACCTCGCCGCCGTCGTACAGATCGCCAAAGAGCGAGGCGCAATCGTCCGATTGCTCGGTGACCCGGCCCAGCTCGACGCCGTGGAAACCGGCGGAATGCTGCGCTATCTGGCCGAGCACACCGATGCCCCCGAACTCAGAACCGTGGTCCGGTTCGGCGACGACAACGCCCAGGCCGACAACTCCCTACTGCTGCGATCCGGAGATTCTGCAGGACTGGATCTGATCTACGAACGCGATCTGGTCCGCGAGGGAACCCGAGAAGAAATGATCGGCCAGGCCGTCGAGAACTACCTCCACGACCTCGCCGACGGCAAAGAATCCATCGTCATGCTGCCCACCCGCGAGGACGTCAAGGCGGCGAACATCCAAGTCCAGGCCGTGCGCCGCCGCCACGGAATCAGCGACGAATCCGCCACCGTCAGCCTCGCCGACGAACTCACCGCCGGTCGCGGAGACATCGTTCTCACCCGCAGCAACCGCCGCGATCTGAACCCCTCCGGCGGGAAGAAGGCCGGATCGTTCGTGCGAAACGGTGACCTGTGGGAAGTGCTCGACGTGCTGCCCGAACGCGGCGCGCTTACCGTCCGGCACCTCGAACACGGCGGCATCCTCACCTTGCCGGCCGACTACATCAACGCCCATGTGCAGCTCGGTTACGCCTCGACCGTGCACCGCGCCCAGGGCGTCACCGTCGACACCGCCCACGCCGTCATCACCCCCGACATGGACCGCTCCGGCCTGTATGTGGCCGTCACTCGTGCCCGCACCGACAACCGCTTCTACGTCCCGGTCGACGTGCCCGTCGGCCTCGACACCGAGCGTTCGCACCTGGCAGACAAGAACGTCTCCACCGGCCGGATGCTCCTCGAGACCGTCGTCGCCACCGACAACAGTCACCGCACCGCCACCGAAGAACTCGCCGACCAAGCCGCCCACGCCACCGACCCAGAGCGGCTGCGCGAGGCATATCTGGTCGCACAACGCCGCCTGCGCGACGACGCGCTCGAAGCCGAGATGCGCCGCACCCTGCCCGAGAACATCGCTGCCCCCATCGAGGGCACCGGAGGCTGGGCGCAGCTGCGCCAGGTTCTCGCCGACGCCCACGACCACGGTCGCAGCGCCCGCACCGTCCTCGGCTACGCCCTTGCTGAAGGCTCGCTCACCGGAGCAAAGGACATGGGAGCGGTTCTCGCCCACCGCGTCCGCGCCATCGTCGGCCAGTTCACCGAGGATCCGGTGTTGCCGCCGCTGCCGATCCGTAGCCCACTCGACACCGACGCGGAGATGTACGACTTCGCGGTCGAGTGCGCCCGCCGCTACACCGAGGCCACCGACCGCGCCGCGGCCGCCGACACCGGCATCGGTGAAGTCATCCGCCGCTACCGCGACACCTGCGCACTGCTCGAAACGCAGCGGGTCCGCACCCTGGCCAGCGCCGCATTCGGAGAAGAACTCGGTGCCCGCATCGCCGAGGAAGCCTCCACCCGCCTGCTCGCCCGCCAGCTCCACCGCGCCGCCGAAGTCGGTGTTGACCCGATCAATCTGCTCACCTGGCACCGTGATCGCCTGGCCGAGAACGACGTCGAGGTCACCGCCGCTGCCCTGCGGACCGACATGGCGAAGCCGCTGACCGAACTGATCGCCCGACGTAATACCGAATGGCTCGAACAGCACCAGGAGACGATCGCCGAGCACCTGCCGACGCTGGCATTGCAGACCCACGACGAACGCGCCCTGACTACTGCCAGCCGCATCGCGCATATCCAGCGCCTCAGCGATGCGAGTGTCGAGGAGATCGTGGCCGACCTTGCAGAGCGGGCCGGAGCCACCGCCCCGGTAACCGTGTTGCTCGCCGAACTCGACCGCATCGCCGCCGACGGCCGGGACTTCACCAACCCCGACGCCCCCGAATGGATCGTCGCGCCTGTCTCCGACGCCGACCACATCGACCCCGAACTCGCCGAACAGATCCGCCAGGACTACCAGACCATCACCGAGCTGCACGGCAGCTTCCGCGACCGACTCACTGACGACACTGCACCCGAGTGGGCACGGTCCACTCTTGGCTCCTGCCCCGAGAATCCCGAGCACGCTGCCCTGTGGCGGGCCACCATCGCGGACGCGGCTGCCTACCGCAGTACCCACCATGTGACCGATGAGGACACGCTGGTCGGGGACCGACCGAAGGATCGCCGTGCCGCACTCGATCGGAACCACATCGATCGTCAGCGTGAGCGGCTACACGAGCGGCAGCGCCAGCATGAGCACCACCGACCGGAACCGGAAACCCAGCGACGGCCAGAGTTTGAGCATGACAAGCAAAGGAGCAGGCGCCTCTAGCTCCCGAAGACAAGCAGAAGCCGCGGCGTAGAGTGCCGCCGCTTACGTGAAGGGGCCTGTCACGTTAAGACGACTTGCGAAGGGTGAACCTGCGAACGTTCTTAGGCATGTGACCTGTACGGCGGATTTCGCGTAAGCCCGATTTGAGGTTGGCGAAGTTCGGCATGTCCGCATCGACGGTGTCGATGCTTGAGGTAGAGACTGCGGAGGTCTTGGAGATGCGGCGTACTTTCCCCTGGCTGCTCTGCTTCTTGCGAGTTCCCATCAGTGGCTCCTTACCTAGGGCTCAACGCGCCGGTTCACCGGCTGTGAGGGTGCCTGCTCCAAAGCGTAGGGAATAGCGGCGACAACGGAGAGCAGCTGGAGCAGGTACTCATCGTCCTCGGTGATGTCCCCCACCTTGGGGGAGTCGATGGAGAGAACGCCGTACAAGTTTCCTCCCGCGATGATCGGATGAGTCATATAGGTGCTGTAGGTGAGCTTCTCGTTGTCGACATCCTCGACGAATCTCGGATCGCCTTGGAGCGCGGCCCGTAACGTAGCGGTTTCCTTGTCGTAGACTCGCCCGGACTTGTCACGTCTTCCGACGAAAGCGGTGGGGTGGGCAACCATCTTGGTTGCGGCAGTGTCTGAGTACTCGAACACGCTCGCTCGAACGGGGGCAGACCCCTGTCCGATCATCCCGGACGCAGCATTGACTACAGATTGCAGCACGGAAGACTTATGCTCCCGTCGCTTAGGAAGACTTGTCTCCGCAACCGTTTCCGCAACCTTCTGGAGCAACGGGGATAAGTGGGCATCGATATACCTAGCCATCGTCGCCTCAACCTTCTCGTCGTACTTCTTACGCGCTACTTGGACAATAAAGTTCAGCACCAGGAGAACCGCGCCGATACCGATGGGGATCAGCTTCCATGCCCCCGGTACGAGCGCGGTGGTTGCCCCACTTACCGCTGCGAGTACCCCAAGTCCAGGAACGATCCACCAAGGCCCGCGGGCAAAAAAGGGACGATCACTGTTTTTGCTCAACATCTCTCCGCCGCGTGACAACCACATGGACTATGGGGCCGAGACTTCATAGCTGACTCAGCGACCCAATCAGATGTCATATCAGAGAGAACAACCCACCCAGGCCTGTCGAAAGGTTGCGGTGACGGCCGCGGCGCCTGGGCGGGCACTGCCGCGGCCGCCACCCCGCCGAGGAACGGCTGGGTGGTGAGTCCAGCCCTGTGTCCCTCGGCAGTCTCTAGGTCCGCACGTACCCCTCCGTATCGTCGGACCACTCCCAAACGTGACCGGCATACGACACCGGTCCGAAGTCGTCGTCGGGGTCGGCTGGTTCGGCATTGCCGGAGTCGATCAGATCGACCATCCGAGCTGCGTCGATCACCGCAGGCGCCGCCGATCCGATACCCGAGTCCCGGAGCGATCCGGTCGCAGCAACCGCCGCCGCAACCGGCGTCGGCCGCGAAGCGATGTCCGCCGCGATCCATTCCCGCATGCCCTCGAACAGGGTGACCTGTACTTTCGGTGGCTCGCAGCGCCCGTCGATGCAGTCGGCGAACTCGTCGGCGTTGGCCGCCAACCGCTGTAGAAACGGCTGATAGACCTGATAGTGCCAGCTTCCCGGCGACCATGAATGCACCTGGCCGTCACCGAGCTGCTCGTAGGCGATCTTGTGCGCCGACATCGCCGCCGTCAGTTCCTCGACCATTTTCGGGTGCCGGTACCAGCAGCCCTTGATCCGGTCGGTGAGCCGGTAGCAACCGCGGAACCACTCCACCCAGTCGATCAACTCGTCCCACAGCTGTTGCGCTTGTTCCTGATCGAGATGCCGCCACGACAGCCGGCCCGGTGTGTACCCGCTCATCCGAGCACCGCCGCTTTCGTGACGCGTGACCAGGCCCAATCAGGCAACTCCCCCGTCTCGCAGACCCAGTTGTAAACCTCTTGGGAGTCGAGCACCCGCTTCTTCCAATGCGGAATGTCCCACACCAGCGGCAGATGGACGAGGGCAGGAGCCGACCCTCGGTAGACCATCAATGCCTGGTCAGCGGGCATCCCGCGAATCTCGGGCGCGGTCATCACCTTCGTCTGCCGAGGAGCCTGCGTCGGAGACCACCACTCTTCACGCTCACCGGTCAGCCGGGAAATCTGCTCGAGTTCGTTCACGTCACCGAGGCCGGGAAGGATGATCCGCACCGGCGAGTTCGTCGTGAACATCTTTCCCGCACTCGGACCCCACCGCCGGATGTTCTGCTCCTGACCGTGGCAGAACGCCCAGATCGAAATCCCCCGCCCGGCGCTGTCGGATACCTTGTCGGGCAGGTCCGGGATGGGAGCGACGTTGTTGACTTCATCGAGGACGAACCGCACCGGAGGGTCGATCCGTTCCTCCGGGTACTCCCGGGAAATCTCTTTGGCCAGGTAATACGCCTCCGCTGCCAAGGCCGTGACGATCGGCGCACTCGAGCCGTAGGAACCTTCGGAGAGCAGATACAGCGTTCCCCCGTCGCGGATGAGCTGCGCGAGGTCGACCGACTCCGCCGCGGTGACATTGACCGCCGCCATCAGCTTCGGCGACGCGAGAGGATCGAGCAGGGTCGAGACCGTCGACATCACATCGTCGACCGAATCCGACCCCGACCCTCCGAGCTGCGAATACTCCACGCTCCACGTCGGCAGATCCCGATCCAGAATCTCTTTGACCTTCGGCACCTGCCGTTGCATCGCCCAACGGTAGAAGGTAGTCACATCCCCACCGGAGACCGCCGCCGCATACAGGCAGCACCGCAGATACTTCGCCGCGTTCGTCGAGAAGTACCCGCTGTTCTTGGTGTCGCCGAGCGGAACAGCCTGCACCAGCGCATCGGCACGCCGGATCGCGGTGTCCGGGTCAGCGCAGCCGGCCAGCAGGGACCACCGCATCGGAGTCGGCCACCGCGTGATGCCTTCGGGGTCGAACACCTCGACCGGCCCGACTGCCAATCGCTGCCCCACCGAGGACCACAGCAGGTCCGGTTTCGTGGTCGTCGCCAGCACGAATCCCACCGACTCGACGATCCGTTGCCAGGCCAAACGCCAGCTCTTTCCCGATCCGGTCGGCCCCTCGACCAACGTGCCGTCCCGGTACTGGATGAACACCTCGGAATCTTTGCCGTGTTCGCCGTAGAGCGTGCCGATCCGGGTCGCGACCTGGTGCGCTTCGATCTTGCGGGTCGGAGTATCGCGCAGGGTCGATCGGTTCGTCTGTGCCGCCTTGACCGCACTCTTGCGGTCGAGGCCCCGCTGGCGTAGCTCCGCCGAGTCCGCGAAACCCTGCTGCCGCTTGCGCTTAGCGCGCCGACGCACCGAAATCTTCCCGTCGATCACGAGGGCGGCGGTGGTGTAGGCCAGCATCGCCACGATCAGACACACCCACACTGCCACCGCCGACCCCGGCCGCGACCCCTCGGGCCAGCCCACCGTCGGATCGCCCGGCGAGACCACCAAGGCCCGCAGCACCGACAACGTGCCGTACAGACCACCTCGAGGCCACACCGGGCCCGCCCCGGTCACCAGACCGGCGATCGCGCCACCGACGTAGACCGTCCACAGCACCCCGCCGATCGCCACGACCACCGGGCCGGTGCCGACCGGAAACACCGGCCGCGTCGGCCGCTGCTGCATCCGCTCGTCCACGTCGTTCACCGCTCCGCCCCCACCAGCTCGGCCATCGACTCGGCATCGAGGGTGTCCGGCAGACGGGTCTTCCCCACCAGCGTGGTCGCCTCGCCTCGAATGACCTCATCGGTGTCCGTGAGAATAATTTCGAGCGGGGACCGCTCGTGCTTCATCAGCACCGGATCGGACTTGCCCATCACCACCAAGCACTGCCCTTTGTGCATCGACATCAGCAGGTCGACGCAGTATTCAGGCAAGTGGTACATCCGTACCGTTTGCTCGGCGTCGTCCACGCGATCCTGCCCGTACAGGAACACGATCCCGGCTTCCTGCATCAACGCCCGCGCCGGAGAATTTGCCGGCAGATCGGCGATGTGGTGGAACGCCGACACCGTGGACAGGCCCAGGCCGCGAGAGAGCTTCATGTTGTCGCGGAACACCCGCCCGGTCGATCCCTCCGCGATGTGCCAGCCTTCCTCGACGATGAGGATCGTCTGCTTGTGCTCGGAGGCGCGAGCAGCGAGAACGTTCGACAGCCACGTGTTGATGACCGTCATCACCACCCGCAGCGCCGGTCCCTTGTTGGGCAGCTCGGACACGTCGAAGTGCACGAGCGGATGGTCGAGCGCGTGACGCACATCGTCCGAGGTCGGCTGATCGACCAATCCGCGCAGATCCCCCTCACAGAGCTGCCGCAGCGCCAGGCCCGGATCACGACCCCACCGGCACGCTTCTTTCTCCCACACTTCGCCGAAGGTGGCCGTCGCTTCCTCCGGCGTCGACAGCAGCAGATCGGCGACATCGTGCAGCACCGGCTCGGTGCCCTCGCTGCAGGCGCGTTCGTTGACCAGCCGCAGCGCCAGATTCAGTGCTGCGATTTCCGTCTGCACCAACGGCCGCTGCATGGTGTCCTCGAGCACCGCCGCGATCAGCACCTCCTGACCGGCCGGAACGATTCCCCCAGAAGTGGTCACGGACGACGAGATCGCCGGGTCCATGATGTTCAACCGCGCCCCGTCACCGCCGGTCTTGAACCGGATCGACGGCACCCCCAGCGACTTGGCGAGCTCGGTGTACTCGCCGCCGCGATCACCCTGCCGTTTCTTGTCGATCACTACGACCTGACGGCCGGCCGCGATCTGCCGCAGCCCCAGGGTGGTCTTGATGAGCGAGGACTTCGCCTTGCCGATGTCCCCGACCACCGCGACGTTGATGTTTTCGATCTCACTGCCGTACAGCGCGAACGGATCGGTGATGACCAGCGCATTCGACATCAGGTTGCGGCCCGACACCAGCCCTTCGTGACGCACGTTCTTGCGGGTGGTCGCCAGATTCAGCGCCTCGGCCTGCCGGGTCGTCGACCACACCCCTTCAGGGCGAGGTTCGTACCAGCCCCAGCGATCGAGCCACCTATTACGCTTCGGCGGCCGCCGACGAGGGACCGCCGGTGCATTCACCTGACCCGCCTCCGGCGGTATCGGCGCAGGTGCGGCGCCCGTCTTGCGGTTCAGCAGTGATGGCATCAGACCCCCTTGACCCGGGTGTACTTGGTGGCCGCGAGTCCGCGGCCGAGCGGCAGGGTGAGGAATTGAGCGACATCGTGGCTGTCGTCGAACCAGTCGAACTCTTTGATGGCGGCTTGGTCGGCGGCCTGCTCGAGCCGCGCACACGCCCGCATCACCGCATCCCCATCCGGGGCGGTGACCGCCACCGCCATCGACCAGATCACCCCGTGGTGCCCCGATCCCGGCTTGAGATCTTCCCGCCGCCGCAGCGACGCCGACGCCATGACCTCCGAGGCACCGTCGGTGACCTGGCCCTTCTTGCGTTCCTTGTACTGACGCGCCGCGTCCTCGGTTGCGTCCTTACGCGCCACCTGGCGAGCCTTGACCGCATCGACGAAATCCATCCGCACCTTCACCGTGCGGATCGTCGGCTGCGCCGGCATCCCCTCGACGGGATCGCCGGGGTCCGGGTCGACACCGGTCAACAGCGGCGAGAGCCATTCAGCGTGCAGCGGGATCGGTTCGATCGAACCGGGTCGGATCAACCCGACTCGGGTATCCCATCGGTCGGACACCCGTGTCGACAGGTCTCCGCCGACATACGACGGCCAGCAGTTGCCCCAGTTCGCGCCCCGGTGGGCGTCGAGTGCGTAGGACGGATCGAGCATCGACCGGAACACCGCACAGGCACGCTGCTGACCGAGCACCTGCACCTGGCCGAGCCGGGCCGAAGTCAACGCGCCGACCGCCCGCATGGTCTCTTCGACGATGACCTGGCCGATACCGGCCTTCACGCTCACGTCTTTACGTTTGGCGACTGCTCCGGCCGCCGACAGCAGCTCGACCGACTTCGGGAAGATGAGCGTCGCGTAGGAGCGATGTTCTTCCGATTCCGGTGCCAAACCGTCGATGAGCTGGCCGTAGGACTCGATCGCGGGCAGCACCCGAGCCGCATTCGGGTTGGCCCTCACTACCGATTCCATCCACGCCACATGCGGAGTCAGATCGGCCGGCACCGACCGGTGCACCATTTCCAGGCCCCGGATCAGCGAGGATCGGCGAGCGAACGACGCCAGGGTGCGGGAGAACGCCTGCGAGGTCACCGCCCATTCCTCCGCACCGCGCAGCCCTTCGGCTAGCCCCTGAATCGACAGCACCACCGAGTAGTAGTTGTTGTCGCCGGGCGTGGTGTGCTCGAGGATGAACATGTCATCGAGGCCCGTTCCGGTCAGATCCAGCGGGGCGACATCTCCGAGCGGTACCGGAAACTCCCAGCCCGGATCGACCCCGGCCACCCCGTACAGCTCGTCGCCGGGTGCCCGGTGGATGTGCTCGCCGCGCTTGCGACGCTGCCGGTCCCGGAGCCGGTGCAGTCGCTCCGCTGCCCACGACCGGTGGCCGTTGATGTCGGTGGTCGCCCACAACGTCCCACCCACGACTAGCACGACACCGGCCAGCGTCCAGATCGTCGATCCGAAGTACAAGAACAGGAAGATCGAGATGATCAACGCCACTGCATACGCAGCGAGCACTGGTTCGGGAACAGGGATCAACCCCCGGCGAGCGATTTCCGAACCGAGGATCGAGGTGCGCTGCTCACTGTCACTCATCACTGACCTCCCATGTCGTCGGCCTGCTCGGGAGCGTTCTGCGCCGCCTGGGCCGCCTTGTTCAGTGCTGCACCGCCGACGGTCCCGGCCACCATCACCGCCCCGACCCCGACCGAAGCGACCGTGCCGGAGACACCCTTGGCCGCGGACATGAACTTGCGGGCGTTCGCCCCACCGTGTCCGCTGCCGCTATGACCTGCGGTGACACTCGGATGCTGGTGCGAGGTGGACCCGGCGGAACCGTGCGATGCCAAGCCGTTCGACGAGGACGAACCCCCGCCACCGGTACCGCCGCCACCAACGGGATGGGAGTGCGCGGCCCCTGCGGAACGGGCCGCAGCGACCTCCCCGCCTCCCCCGCCACCGCGGGCCATCATCGCCATCTGTGCGGTCTGCAAGGTGCTGCCCAGTCCCTCACCGGCCGCCGAGCCGGTGTCGCCGAAGCCCTCCGAGTCCTCGCTCGACGGCATGAACGGCGCGTACTTGAGCAGGGACCACGGTGCGAGTCCGACCAGTCCGATGCACACCGCTGTCATCGCCAGCGCCCCGAGGGAGGCGAGTTCACCTTCGACGTAGGCCCCGGCGCTGCTGTCGAGCAACACTGCGGTCAAGAACCCCAGGCCGAGGAAGATCACCGGCTTGGAGAACACAATCGAGATGAACACGAAGATCGGGCGCATCGCCTTTTTCCGCTGAGTCGGATGCCCCCAGAGCCCGAACGCGATACCAGCCAGGCCGGCAAGGAGCGGCAGGGCAGCGGCGTGCATCAACTCGCCGAAGAACAAGGCCAACGAGCCGAGGAACAGCAGTCCGAAGAACACGATGCCGGTCAGGGCACCACCGACGAGGGTGTCTTCGGTGATGTCGCCGAGCATTGCCGATACCGACACCACAGCCTGTTCCATGTCCTGCTTGAGCAGGCCGGACAGCGAGGTGGTCAGCCCGTGCGAGAGCTGGACCAACAGCTCGGCGGCAGCTGGCGCGAACATCATGGACAGCACACCCAACGGGGCGTATCCGATGAGATTGTGCGCCAATTCCATCCGGGTCGACTTCTGCGCCGAAGTCCGATAGATCGCGAACAGTGCGGTGATCGACATGACGAAAATCCCGATACCGCAACTGATCGCGTACCACCGCAGAAAGTGGTCGTCGCGCGGATTGAACTCGCCGATGTTCGCCAATCCCTCGAGGACCGAGGTGGTCAGTGACACCGCGCCTTCTTTGGTGCTGTTGGCCCAGTCGTCGATCACGCTGCCCGGATCAGCGATGAAGGCGACCACATCGCTGGCCTTGTCGAGAGCCGCCATGCCGAGGCCGACACCGAGCTTGATGTGCAAGGGAGTCACGGCCTTGAGGACGACCCCGCCGAGCTTGGCGACGTCGACGAACCTGTCGGCGAGGTCCTTGTTCTGTTCCTTCCAGTTCCAGATTCCGCCGAACATCGCGCCGACCTGCTTGTTCCAGGCCCGGCACTGCTTGAGTTCGTCCGGTCCCGAAGCCTTGTCGCAGTCGAGGAAGTAGGCCCTGTTGCACAGCATCTCGTGGTCGCTGCACGGATTCTCGAAGATGTCGTCAGGCAGGTTGTCGACGTACGGCTGCTGCTTCATCAGTTCGATGGAGCCGGCGTCGGGTTTGGCAGCCCAGGTGAAGCCCCAGGGATTTCCGGCCGACTCGGACCACTTCGCCAGATCCGCGGCGCACACCTTCGAGGATGGCGAGTATTTCTCGTCGCCTCCGGGGAAGGACTTGGGCCAGTCCGTCGGAGCCTTGCCCTCGAGAACGGCTTGCTTGGCTTCTTCTTCCGAGACGCCCATCAGGTCGGCGTACTGGGCGATGCGCTGCGTTACCGGAGAAGCCCAGTACAAGATCTGCTGGTCGAAGCGGAGGTACTGCCCGAGATACAGGCCGTAGTCGCCACCCTTGTCCGCACACGCCGGATCGGTCGACCACCCGGCCGCCTCGAACTCCGGGTGACCTGGAAAGAACTCTTTGAGTTCGTCGGGCATCCCGGCAGGCCAGCCCTCGGCAGCGCCGCTGAGCGGCTGCGCCCATGCGGGCGTCGCACTCGAGGCCAACGCCAGCACCGCCAGCAGCGCTGCAAGAAAAGTCCGGACAAGGGATCGCATCGTTTACTCCACGAAGAAGGTGTAGAGGCCGTTCGCGCCGAACTCGGCGAGGGGGGAATCCCCTTCAGGGAACGAGACCTCTTCGGGCTCAGGGCCGGAACGGAACGCCCAGTCGACGGCCTTCCAGTCGCCGTCCTCCCACTGCAAGGTCACCGTCGTCGTCGACCAGAACGTCGTGATGCTGACCTTGCCGGTGCCGCTCAGGTCGTCCTGGCTGGTCGAGACCGCCCACACCGACACCACCGCACGGTCATCCGAATAATCGGTGACGTTGACCAAGGCCGGGATGGTGTTCATCACCGTCTCCTCGGAGTGAGACACGTTGTCCTCGACAATGGCGATTAGAGCATCGCTGGCGTCGCCACCGACCAGGCCGTTCTTCACGTCCGCAGCGGTGATCCGCCCCAGGGCAACCTGGCTGACTGCCTGCACGAAGTTGGCAGCAGCGGTCTGAGCTCCGGCTTCGGTGTGGTCGTAGCCGTGCGGGACACCGTTGGTGATCGAGTTGGGGCCGTGCCCGGTCCGCACCGTATCGGACTCCGAGCTACCGCGGCCCAGCCCCGCGAGAATGCTCCCAAGGACCGTCACCACGAGCAGCACCACCAGGCCGTACTTGAACCATGTGGGCAGCCTGTCGAACGCCGCCTTCCATCCTTTTGTCTCGGCTGTCTTCGCCGTGGATGTCGGAGTCGGTGCTGCTGCCGGGGGCGATTGCTGGGATCCCGGCTTGATCGAGCTGAAATCGGGTGCCATCTGACTCTCCTAACAGTGCTGGTAGATCGGCTGTCAGCCGTTGACGACGAACAGGATGGCGCCGACGATGATCCCGGCTCCGGCCACGCAGCCGAACGCGACGACGGCGGTCTTGGCCGAATCCATCGACTCGCTCAACTCGCTCTGGTAGCCCCCGGCGCGAGCCCTACGGATCTTGTAGAGCGAGACGATCACGTTGAGCGCGGAAGCAGCCAGGAATGCGCCCCAGATACCGCCTGCGATCCGCGTCCAGGTGTCCTCGAAGGTGTCACCGAACACCCCCAAGTCCGGGGTGACGCCATCGAGCGGATTGTCGGTCTGCGCGGAAGCGGTACCGGCGGTGAGCAGCACCGCGCCGATCGTGGCCGTCAGCAGGGACATAGCGCGAGCCACACGGCGAGGCAGCGACGGCACGGACAAATTGCGGGACATCAGGTTTCCTTAAGTTCGTAGGTGCAGTTACTTCGTGAGAGTTACGTTGAGCTGTAACCCGGGCGGGCCGGGCGAGGCTGCATAAGGTTTGCCCACTCTCGAGTGGGGCTTGAAAGGACTGGCCACCCGACCTGTCTGGACACCTCGGACCGCTGATTGAGATCTGCGAATGATCGCTTGTTTAAGGAAATGCCGGCGGAGGCGTCCATCGGGGCCAGGCCGGAACACAAGCGAAAACGAGGAAATCCGATGACCGGTTCGCAACTGTGGGCAGGAGTCGACGTCGGCAAAGAACACCACTGGATATGCGTGCTCGACGCCTCCGGGACGGTGGTGCTGTCGCGGCGATGCGACAACGACGAAGCAACGATCCGTGCGGTGATCACCGAGATCGACGCACTCGGCGAGACGGTGTCGTGGACGGTGGATCTGACCACCGCCTACGTCACCTTGTTGCTGACTGTGCTGGCCGACGCCGGGAAACCGGTGCGCTACCTGTCCGGACGTTCGGTGTGGCAGGCATCGTCGGTCTACCGCGGCGGCGAAGCCAAGACCGATGCCCGCGACGCCCGGGTGATCGCCGATCAGTCCCGGATGCGTTCGGACCTGCCCGTTCTGCGTCCCGACGACGAGTTGATCCGTGAGCTGCAGATGCTCACCGGCCACCGCACCGATCTGGTCGCCGACCGTACCCGGACCATCAACCGGCTGCGTCAGCAACTCGTCGCGATCTGCCCCGGGCTCGAACGCGTCGCGCAGATCTCCTCGGACCGGGGCTGGGTGGTGCTGCTGGCCCGCTACCAGCGACCGAAAGCGATCCGCCGCGTCGGTGCGGCCCGACTGGCCACGATGCTCACCGGGGCCGGGGTGCGCCACGCCGAATCGATCGCCCGGGCCGCGGTCACCGCTGCGAAGGCGCAGACCGTGCGGTTGCCTGGGGAGGATGTCGCTGCCGAGCTGGTCGCCGAATTGGCGCAGGCGGTGATCGACCTCGACACACGTATCAACGTCGTGGACGCGGAGATCGAGGCCCGATTTCGCCGGCACCCTCTGGCCGAAGTGATCCTGAGCTTGCCGGGTATGGGATTCCGGCTCGGCGCCGAATTCCTTGCCGCAGTAGGTGACCCCGACTTGATCGGGTCGGCCGATCAACTCGCTGCCTGGACCGGGTTGGCGCCGCGGCCCAGGGATTCGGGTAAACGCACCGGGCGTCTGCACACCCCTCAGCGCTACAGCAGGCGCCTGCGCCGGGTGATGTACATGTCGGCGTTGACCGCGGTCCGTTGCGATCCCGCCTCTCGCGTCTACTATCAGCGCAAACGTGCCGAAGGTAAGCGTCCCGTCCAGGCCACGATCTGCCTGGCTCGGCGGCGCGTGGATGTTCTCTACGCGCTGCTCCGCGACCACCGCACCTGGCAACCGACCGTGCCGGTTACCGCGGTGGCGGCTTGACAGGATCATTGAGAGTCCTTTCACACGCAGAAGGTCAGGCGTAGGGGTCGAAGCTCGACGGCTTCGGTGGTTGCGGCCGCCGCGTCCGGGCCGGTGGCTGGTGCACCTCCACGGTCGAGGCATCCTGTTCGGCTTCCAGCTCTGCCTCAGCCTCGACAGGAGGGCGGTAATCCAACGGCAGGTATCGAGCCGGGTCCGTCTCAGCCACTCGAACGGCAGGAGCGGCAGGCGGTTCCGCTTCCGGCTCGGGTGCCGGAGCCGGCTGGGGAGCCGGGAAGCTCGGAACGTCCGCCGCGAAGGTCGGCACGGCCGGCTCCGGTGCCGACTCGGGTGCCGGTGCCCACCGCTGCCGGTATCCCGCCTGCCGGTCGACGATGGCCTCGGCCAGTGCATCGGTCACCATCGCAGCGACATTCGTCCACGCGATGATCGAGCTCTGCGACAACGCCTCGAGCGTGATCCGCTCTCCGGTGGCGAACACCGGCTCGAACGGAACTCGCACGTAGGTCTGCACACCGAGGGCATCGAACTCGTCGACGATCGCGGTCTCGAGATTCGGATCGGACCCCGGTGTCGCGCACAGCAACACGACCGCAGAGCACACCAGATGCTCGAGGCCCCGCTTGCGAAGCCCGTCGAGCATCGCGTAGGCGTGTTGGGCCATGTCCCGGCGCATCGGCAGCGGCACCACCAGCACATCGGCATGACGAACCGCCCACTGCCACGCCCCAGCCTGCGGAGTGGTGGCCGTGTCGACAATCAGCAAGTCACGGTGACGCCGAAGCACTGCGCCCAACGCTGCGCACTCGTTCTCCCCGATCACGTTGTCGTAGGAGGAGTCGGTGTCCCCGGCCAGAATCTCGTCGTGTGTGGGCTGGAGCCGCAGATACGCCGCCAGCTCCCCCGCCTCGACATCGGCAGACATCAGCCGCGATGCGTTGTCGAGGACATCCCAGACCGTTCGCTCGACCGGAGCCGTGCGCGCTGCCCGGATGCCGAGGGTGCCGCCCGCCTCGCTCATGTCCACCGTGACGACACCGCGGCCGCGATGCTTGCCAAGCATCGCCGACAGCGCAATCGCTGTCGGAGTCTTGCCCGCGCCGCCCTTGGTGTTGACCACGGCGACCGTGCCCGAACCCGGCAGGGTCCGCTGGATCGCCTCGACCGCCGCCCGGTGACCGGTCTCCGCAGATTCCGGCTTGGGAGCCAGTTTCGTGCCCAGAGCTGCATTGATACGGCCCCGCCAACCCCACTGGGCAGGCTGTGAAAGCGTCGGCGATGCCGCCTCGTCGAACAATGCACTGTGCACGGGGCCTGGTGCCGGAGCTACCGGTTCGTCGACGGACGCAAGAGCATCCATCCCGACCCCATACGGATCGGCGGTGTCCTCGGCAACAGGCTCGGGAGCCGGGACCGGTTCGGGCTCGACGGCAGGACGGTTCGGGCGCAACCGCAGCCGCCGCGGATCGATGGTCGGTTCGTGGTTGTAGTCAGCGATGTCAGCCATCACGCTCGCCTCACAGGGTGGTGACGGACGACACGCGCCATCCGTCGCCGTCGTCGGTCAGCACCACGGCGACGTACTGGACGTCGCTGCCGATCTCGGTGCCGCTGGAATCGGTGACCGTGCTGGTCACCTCGTACATGCCGTGATACCTCGTTGCGGTGTTGGCCTGTCCCTGGTTGGGAACCTCAACCGCCACGGCGGTGACCGTCGCACCCTGCGACGCCCACTGCGCCCACTCGCCGGTGGCCTTGACCGGGATCTCGGCATCGGCGCGGACCTGCGCGTCGAGTTCCGCGGTCAGCACCCCCAGATCGGCCGCCCTCACCGGTGCATCGTTGCGATTGGCGTCGGTGCGGGTGTCATAGGAGAACCAGGTTTCGACGACCGTGCGGCCGAGCTCGCCTGGATCGTCGGTGTCCACCGACGGTGCCTCCGCAGCGGTCGACGGTGAGGCGGGCGCAGCCGGTTCGGTGGGGGGCCACGCCGCCGTCGAGGTCGATGGCGGCGCCGACGTGCTCGAGATTGCCTGATCCTGGTCGGCCTCGGAGCTGCACCCGGCCACGGTCACGGCCCCGGCGATGACGCCGATCAGCGCCAGTCGGCGGATCATTCGGCCACCACCAGGTCCGACAGGCGGATCGCCCGCCACTCTCCGTAGCCCGGCTCGAGGCACCACTGCTCGGCCGGGGTACCGGTGGGCACCACCTCGAGATCGAGGATGACCTGCTTTTTCGCTGCGAGATCGGCCAGCTTCACCCCGTCGATGCGTTCACTGCTCACCCGCAGGCGCAGCCGCACCGCCTCGACGTCGAGGTGTTCGCGCACCTTCGCGGCGAGGAACACTGCCTTGCCCGCGCTGGCCTCATCTGCCGAGTCCTGATCGCCGGGCCGGAAGATCCGGTCGTCCTTGTGGAACGAGCCGTACCAGGCGACATCGCTGGTATCGGCGTCACCGACGACGGCGAACGATCCACGGCCGTCGCCGGCCGAGGACAAGGACACCAGCGGGGCGGTCGCGGCGGCCGCCTCCAACTTCTCGACCCGTTCGCGCTGCTCACGCTCCCGCAAGGCGTCGTAGTCCACATCGAACTGCTTGTAGAGTTCACGCTTGACTTTCGGCCACTGCGTGCGCGTCATCAGGTTGTTCTCCGACGCCCAGGTCCGCAGGTCCGCGGCCGTCAACTCCTCGACCGCCCGGGTTGATCCGAGGCTGCGGACCGCGGCCTCCGCCTTGTCCCATTCTTCGCTCACGGCGTGGTGTTCCCTTTCTGGTGTCTCATCGTCTCCGATGTTCTGGCGTGTGAAAAGCGTTGTGTATCAAGTGAATCGCATGGCTCTGACATTTTCCGGTGGTGTCCATGCGGTGATCTGGACCTTCCCGCCGGACTGGGGTGCCTCGACAACTTTGTTGTCCCCCAACCAGATCCACACATGTCCTGGATAGGGCTGCACGATGTCGCCGGGCTGCAAGTCCGCCGCTGCGGTGATCGGCGTTCCTCGAGGGTCGTTGACCTGGGCGGAATCCTGGTGTGGCAGAACGATTCTTCCGTCCGTTGCTTGTGCGACCGCGTACAGGACCAGACCTGAACAGTCGAACCCGACCTTGTTGTAGTCGCCGTGCGCGTCGGCCGCACCGCCGTCGGTGACGCCGCGAGTCGGGCCGGCGACATCACCGCCGCCCCAGGAGTAATCGGTGCCCAGCCACCCGAGAGCCGCATCGACGACCCGCGAACCGCTCGCCGACGGAGGCCGAGGCTGGTCGACCCCGGCGAAGTCGGCGCGCCCGGCAATGATCTTGCGGACGTAGCTCGTCGTCTCCGCATTGACGCATACCCCGCCGGAGGCGAGCGTGTTGCCGGGACCGCAGTTGTAGGCCGAGAGCATCAGTTCGGTGCCGTCACCTGAGACTTTGCCCTCGCGGAGCCACTGCTGCGTCTGCTCCCACACCTGGCAGTCGTAGTCGGCCATCGACATCACCGAGTCACCGATGGAGTTGACATCGGCCATGCCGTCGCCGTCGTGGTCCTGGCCTATCGAGGCCCAGGTGCCGGGCATGAACTGACCCGGACCGCGTGCCCCGGACGGGGAGACCGGCGAGGACGGGCCGTAGCGGAACTGGTTTTCGGCATAGAGCTGGGAGGCCAGCAGCGGAGCGTCGATCGCATCGCAGGTCTGAGCTGCCTTGACTATCCACTCGCGGAACTCCTCGGGGACCGAGCCTGGCGCAAGGGACCTTCCGCCGGGGCGAGCCAGGCCGGTGCAGCCTGCACCGAGCGGAGTCTCGGCCGCGACCAGTTGTACGTTCGGCGAGCTCGGACGCTGCTGCGGGGCGTCGAGTTCGTTCGCATCGGCCAGCCACGGCATCGGATCGATGGGCGAGCCCCCGTCGAGCCGGCCGCCGGGCCAGACCTCGAAATGCAGGTGCGGGCCGGTCGAGCCACCGGCATTGCCGACCAAGCCGATCAGGTCCCCGGCGCGTACTTCGTCGCCGACGGAGACGAGAACCCCGTCCGGAAACATGTGGCCGTGGACCGTCGAGATGGTCGAGCCGTCCGAGGTGGCCGAGTCGATGACGATCCAGTTGTCGAAGCCGTTCTCGTCACCGGGGCCGGAGTCCCCGGCCGCGACGACGATGCCGTCGAGCGGTGCGTAGAAGGGCGTGCCGATCGGGGCCGCGAGGTCGACACCGTTGTGTGAGGTTCCCCAGCGCGGGCCGAAACCGGAGATGAACGTGTACGTGCCGGTGACCATCGGCTGCACTTTCTTGCCGGTGGCAGCACGCAGGCTGTTCGGCGACCGGGACGGTCCCTGCGTCGGCAGGCAGTTGTCCGGCTCGGGATTGTCGCTGCCGCACATCACCAGCGCGCCCATCAGCGCGACGACGCTGGCGGCCAGCGTAATTTTCGTCGTCGAAGAAGCCACGTACTCACCCCCTTTGCATGAGTGCTTGTCGATAGCCCGCCCAGGCCATGCACTGTGAGTGACTTCGCATCCGCCTGCCCGAGGTCGGATGCCGCGTGAGTGGAAGGCTTCGGTCCTGGCAGCGGCACCACCCGTCCGCCAGGACCGTCCGGCCCTACCCGATTGCTTTGGCGAAGATGTTCACCATCGTGTCGATCGCGTTGTCCTTTCCATCCGGGGACCAGCTCGGATAGGTGATGTGCGAGTTCGAGGCGTAGAAGCTCGCCGCGGTGAACCCTTCTGAGACCAGCTGACCGATCTCGGCCGCGCCGTCACTGCTTGCCAGTGCCATCACCGACTGGCTCAGGCCGGCCAGATCACTGTCCTGCGGATGCACCGCCATCAGCGATCCGATTGGATCGCCCGGGTCGTGCAGTTGATCGGGGCTCATCTTCTGGCCCGGGGTGAGGACCCCGAGAGCCACCTGTGCCAGTTCCAGCGCGACCGGCATCAGCCGCGACAGCTCGAGCATGTTGCCGGTTTCGGCGACCGACCAGGCAATTTCCTGCATCTCACCGACGTTGCGAGCCAGTCGGATCACATCGACGTTGCCGAGCAGATCGAGCACCAGGCCTGCGATCGCGGCCGTGCCGGACGGATCCGGCACCATCGCCACCAGACGCGACAGGGTCTTGAAGTCCACCCCGGCGGCCATCTTCACCAGCGGGGAGAGCTGATTGTTCAGATCCCCCGCGACCGCGTGCGCGCCACGCACATCACCGGTGGCGATCTTGATCGGGAGCTGCTGCAACCCGGCCGCCACCGCTGCGTAGTCGATCGTGGTCACCCCGGAGACGACATTGAGCAGCTGATTGATGATCGTCGTCGGCTTGGCGACCGAGAGCACCTGTGTGGCAGTCCGTAACTCGGTCGGACCCGAGGCTGCCAAGGGCGACAGGCCCGCGACCAGCGTGTCCGCCGAGCTCGCCAGCGTCGACACGTCGATCGACTCACCCGAGGCCCGCGACTTGAGTAGGGCCGTGCTCATGTCGGTCACCGCTTCGGCGGCCGAGAGCACCGCCGGAACATCGACCTGCTCGAGCGTGTCGAGCACGCTCGCCGTCGTCGCCTCCGGCGATCCCTCGGGAGCCGAGGTGAACGACTCCCGTGCACCCGGATTGCTGTCGATCCACTGCCGCGCCTGGTCTACCGGCGTCAGAGTCTCCGACACCAACCGCGCCTGCTGCGTGATGCGGGCAATGTTCGCCGCCGAGGTCGTCGATGTCGGACCTGCGACATCGAGCGCGGCCACCGATTCGGCCAGCCGAGATGCCGCCCCGAACACTGCCGACAGATCAGCATTGCGCCAGTTGCCCGGTGAGGACAGCTCATCGACCAGCGACGAATGCGCCACTGTCGACTCACCGGTGATCGTCGGAGTCTGCGCGGTGGCGGTCGAGGCGAGCTCGGCAGAGACGTCGACCGCCCCCGGCGGATTGGCGATGATCCGACCCAGCGACGCCAGGAACGGTGTCGACCCGCCATCGGTGTTGCAGTACGCATCGTCCGGGTGGCAGATGTCGAACACCTTGCCCGCGAGCTTGCCGAACCCTTCCGGGGCCGGCCCCGCGATGCCCTGACCGTCGAGCGGCGGGCCGATCAACGTTGCGCCCTCGGTGCCCCGCTTCGGATTGGCGAGCAGAATCACCGCCTTGACCTGTTGCGGAGTGACCGGTCCGAGACCGTGGCCGATGTTGACGGCCAGATCGTTGCCGATCTGCGCGCCCTGGCTGTATCCCGCGATGAGGTACTTCGACGACGGGCACCGCTCCATCAGCTCCGACGCCGCTTTGTCACCCCGCGACTTCGATTCGGCATAGGAGGTGCCGTTGAAGAACGCCTCCCCCGGATACGGCACGTACACCGCGTCGACGTTCTTCCCGAACCGCTGCTCGAGCGCGTCACCGACCGCCGCGAGCATCCCCGTCGGCACCTTCGGATCGGCGTTAGCCGAGGTCTCCGTCGTGCCGGGAATCATCAGCGCGATCGTGCGCGCACAGCCGTTCGTCTCCGCAGCATGAGCAACGGTCGGCGTGCTCACCGCGGCCGCAGTGGTTACTGCCGCCGCTGCCAGAGCTAGACCAGTCTTCCTCATCCGGACTATCCCCTGACTTCTTCGATGGAGCGGATCATCACCCGGCCGTCCTCGGCCGTGGTCGTCGTGATGCGCTGTTTGAACTCGCTGCGCCGATCCGGGCGGACCTCGGTGATCTGCGCGCTGTAGGCGTTCGGCCCGATTGCCGTCACCTCAAGGCAGTGCGTGGTCCCCAGCGGCACGGTGTCGATGCCCTGCTGGATCGTCGCTGCATCGGGTAACGGCGCATCCGGGGCCATCAACTCCCGCACCGACTCACCCGAACGCAGCAGGTAATAGCGGTGTTCGAGCGCCGCGATCACCCCTTCACCCGATGACTGGTCGCCTTCACCGGGCGAGCACGGATCATCGGCCGCCGCAGACGCCGTGGTCGAAGCCGGCGCTGCTGTGGCCGGAACCAGATCACCGAAGTCCGGGTCGGCGTCGCCCCCGAACAGTGCCGACACGCCCCAGCCGACCATTCCCACCACTGCAACAGCGGCGAGGCCAAGTCCGGAATAGGTCACCATCCGACCGGAAGGCCGGGGCATCGTCGGGCCGCCGACCTTTTCAGACGGGCAAGCAGCGCGGCGGCCGATGTCGGCCGCCGCGACCACCCGAGACTCCGACTCACGTGTGGGCGCTGCCTTCACGGAGGAAAAGCGCTCCTCGGCCGCCGGTACCAGCACCGACGCCCGAACCATGCGGGTCCGGGGCGCGGTCGCATCGAGCACCCGCGGCGAACCTGCTCGGTTGTTCCGCTTCATCGGTTCGTCTCCCTTTCGACCGGAACTCAGGCGTCGACCGCCGGAGCCTGCGTGCCGAGACCCTGACCGACCGCTTCACTGACCAGGCGCGATGCCAGACCCGGCGTCGCGTCGGTGAAGAACGATTCGAGTGCCTGGTCGACCTGCTCGATGACCTGCTCGCCGCCCGGCTGTGCCTGCACGAAGTCACGGACCTGTGTGTCGATCGACGGAGCGGTCTCGGTAGCGAAGGTCTGCACCGCCTCGGCAGCGGCCGCACCCACCGGATCTTCCGACCACTGTGCGAGCGTGGTGTCGACCTGCTCGGCGATCTGCTCGGCCTCGACATCGGGCACTTCGGCCTCGATCGGCGTGGCGTCCTCGCCCGCACCGTAAGCCGTGCCGACCCCGTATCCGGCCAGGCCGCCACCGACCGCACCGAAGGTGCCGCCGACCGCGCATCCGGCCGCGAAGCCTCCTGCTGCGCCCGCTGCCGTGGCAGCAACACCGGAGGTGACCAGAGCCACCCCCGGAATCGGCACGGGCACCATCGTGCCCATGCCAGCGCCGACGATGCCCGAGACCGTGGACACCGCCAGGGCCGTCGGGACACCGGCCGCCAAGCATCCGGCTCCGAACCCGGCCGCTGCGCCCGCCGCCGTGCCTGCGACCTGTGCGGATGCGATCTTCTCGGCTTCTTCGGCTTCCATGCCGGTCGACCGGTGGTAGTCGGTCACCATCGCCTCGACCACGGCGGTCGTGCGGTTGGTCTTTTCGGCGTCGGCATCGGAGATCCAGTTGGGCTGATCGAAGATCACCCGACCGAAACGCATCTTGTTGGCCGGGGCCTCGATCGGCAGGGTCGGCCCCTCGACGACGACCGGCACCTGCGGAACGGGAGTGTTGTAGCCCGAGTTGCCGCCACCGGAGTAGCCGGAGTTTCCGCCACCGGAGTAGCTGTTGTACTGCGTCATCGACACGCCGCCGCCGGTCTGCGGGTTGTAGGCACGGGTTCCGCGGTTGTACTCGGCCGGAGGCGCAACCCAGAAGTTTTCGGCCGGCTGCGGCTCAGGGGACGACGGGGCCGGAGCCGGAGCCGAAGGCGGCGTGGACGTGATACCGGCCTGTCCGCCGCCGGACTGCGGCGGGGACGTGATCCCCGCCTGACCGCCACCAGAGTCATCGGTCGGAGCCGCTGCTGCCGTCGGCGCAAAGGCGATGAGCAACCCGGCCGCCGCCGGTGCCAGGGTCGCAGTGCTGAGCACCGCACTGGTCGTTCGACGGCGCCGGTGTCTGCCGGTGCGGGAAGCCAACCGATCTTCGTTGGATACGGACATATACATCGCCTTTCGTGCGGATGAACCGAGTCCCGTGTGCGTGAAGGACCTGAGCGAGATAGGGAAACCGCCGGTCCGAGATCCGGGAGAGGGTGAACCTCGGCTCGGCGGTAGTCAGTGGTCCGAGCGCGTTCACGGCAGATGACGCAGGTGGGAATCGGGACTCGAACCCATGCCCTGCCCGCCCGTGCCGAGATGGTCGGGCAGGTCACCGCAGGAAAGAAGAAGTCCGCTTGTGCACGTGTCCGTGGTGCCGGACATGCGCGGAAACGCTGCTGCCGGCGCACAGTCGAGTAACGCAAGAACAGCAGTGCCCGAAAAAGAAGTGGGCTCTCCTCGTCGGCAGCGACCTGGTGCCCGAGCTTGCGTAGCACGCCCGGATGGGTCGTTACGTGAGTGGTTCAACCCCGGATACGTGACACCGACGCCAATCACTGACACGTGTCCGGGGTTTTCCCTCTTTGCCGGTGGCCTCACCGCGGCTCCGCACTCTGGTTGCCAGCCAGAGGCGCACACCCGGCTCAGCCGATAGCTACCTCCTTCGCAGCGAAACCCTTCGGTTGAAACTCTATTCCGGAACACTACAACAAACTTTATTCAAGTGGAAGATGACGCAGGCCATTCCTGTAGGGCAGTGTTATCCGTCGTGGAAAGGTTGCGGGCATGACGAGACGGCCTCTTCGGGGTTTCGACCGGGAGAGGCTGATCGATCTGCGGACGAAGAAGGGCTACACCCGTGGCGACCTGGCGAGATTCGCCGAAGTGAGCGTGGCGGCCGTTCGCGCCTGGGAATCCGGGCAGGCCACTCCACAGGTAGACCGGTTGGCCCGAGTGGTCAAAGCCCTCGAAGTCCCGATGTCCGAGCTGGTGCGGATACCCCCGCACGAGCGGTACCTGGGCGATCTGCGAGTCCAGGCCGGCCTGACCCAGCCCCAATTGGCGCTCGAGGTCGGCATTTCCACGGCCTCGCTCAGCAGCCTGGAACTGGGGGAAACGTCGCTGCGCGAAGCGATTGCCGAGCGACTGGCCAAAGCCTTGGGTGTGGACACAGCCGAGATCCGTGCCGCCTACGAACGTTCCCGAACCCGACCGCCGGGCACGCCGGTCTGACGCGCGCGACACGCTGTGTGTCGACATACGGAACGTACGGATTACCACGTCTGGACTCCCCCCGCGGAGATAGCAGCCCGCCTCACGCAGACATGCGGAGACGGCCGAAACCGGCTGTGCTACATCCGAGGCCGAGTCGACAAGCCTCAGGAAATCCCCACGGGCGGGGACGCGCAAGACAAACTACCAGATCACCGCAGGTATCTGGGGGACCGACCTACCCTCCCAGGCGCCCCCGATCGGACCCACGCAATTCCCCTGCGGGCGCACCGAACTCGCCGGCCGGCACCGCCACCTGCACGAGCACGAGACGGTCGCTGAGAGGTCCGGGATACGGGCTGATCGACAATTGCGCTGTTCGCCATCCAGATTCGGAGCGAAGGCGAGCCCGAGCAGATCGAGGACCGGCATCACCCGAGCGAAAGGCCGCGAGCGCTTCCGCAAGAATGGACCGGTCGTCAGGGTGAACGATGTCGTTTCCGCCACTGACGTTCCGCCAAGTCACCCAGGGCGGAGCATCGGGAAGCCACATGGTCAGAACAGCCAACTCGGCGGCGAACACGCCGGTGTAGACCCCAGCGGTTCGCAGCATCTCCTGCATTCCGAGCTCGCTCAACGTCGGCAACTCCGGCGGAGTCGCATCGGACACGTCATGCCAGAGCAGTCGAATGCCGACGTTGCCCGGATCGGTGCGACCCTTGCCCCAGCAGTACCAGCGCATTACGCGGCCGTCGGCGTGGAGAACCGACATCGGTGCCTCCCACTTGCGACCGTGCACCGGATCGATCCCCAACTCGAACAACGAGGCCGAATCGTCGAACTTCACGGCCTTGGCGATGTACTCCGCAGGGGTCCGTTCCGGGACATGCGCTTCCGGCAGCACACCCGACATCATCGACGCTTCGACCGTCTGACCGATCACCATGCGTTCCAGTTCCCACGCGATACCGGCCACGATTCGAGGCGGGCTCGGGACCTGGCCGGGTTCACCGACCCACACCTGGACGCCGTGCGCCTCACCACTGGGGCCGAGGACCGGCAGTGCTTCGATGTGAAACGTCTTCTGCGCCCCCTTGCGGGAGCGCACATCGATCCTGACCGCCCGGCGAGTGCGAACCGCTTCGTGAATGATCGGCGTGATCGGAAGATCCGGGGCCGGCTGAACTTGTCTGGTCACCGACGCCCAGTCTCGAACCGCTCCGCCGCAGCTGACAACGGACATCTCCTCGTCAACCAACGTCTCGACAAGATGCCACGTGTTGAGAATTACCATTAACTTATAACCTCCCCCGAGTTCGGGCACAGTGCAGCTGCCCAGGGAGGAACATACCGGCCAACCCGATTCGTCAACGAAGCGAGAGCATGACCTGCAACCCTCGCGGCTTGAGAGTGATCGCTTCGTGAACGTCGAGTTCGTAGCCCGGTTCGGGAGCGAAGTCGTATCGCCGGATCAGCGACGCGAGCGTGAGCACCGCTTCGTGCAGGGCGAACTGCCGGCCGATGCATGCCCGGATTCCGGTGCCCCACGGCTTGAAGATGTGTGCCGGCCGCTTCCGCACCGCCTCGGGTTCGAATCGGTCCGGATCGAACCGCTCGGGGTCTTCGCCCCACAGAGGGTCGCGGTGCAGCTGCGGCAGCAGCACGAACACCCACGACCCCGGCGGCAGCGTCCGTCCGCCGAGCGACGTCTCACCGCGCACCTTGCGGAAGTAGCCTGGCGCGGCCGGCCACAGCCGCAGCGTCTCGTCCACCACCCGCCGCACATAGCGCAGCTTGGCGACCTGCTCGTAACCGATCTGCCCCTCGACCCCGACGACCTCGGCGATCTCGGCGCGTGCCTTCGCCACGACCTCGGGATTCCGGCTCAGGAAATGGATGGCGAAGCCCAGGGTGGCCGCCGTGGTCTCGTTGCCCGCCACCAGGAAGGTAAGCACCTGGTTGCGGATCGCTTCGCGATCGAGCTGCTCACCGGTGTCCGGGTCGGCGGTGTGCATCATCAGATCCAGCAGATCGGGGTGCCTGTCGTCCGAGCGCATCCGCTCCTCGACGATGCGATCGACGGTATCCTGCATCAACGCGATGTCGCGGGCGTGCTGCTCCCGAGCGCTGCGGCCGAACAGGGCGCGCAGGATCGGGATGTCGTTCGAGGAACGGTTGATGTACTCGAGGGCCCGGCTCATCGCCTCGATGAACGGATCGGGTTCGGCCCGGTTGAACGAGTCGAAGTCGTAGCTGAACCCGCATCGCCCGATCACGTCGAAGGTCAGCGACGTCATGCCCTGCGGCACGTCGACATAGCGGCCGTCCGAGGCTGCCTCATCCCAGGAGTGCAGCAGTTGATCGATCACCGTGAGCATCGAGTCGTGGTAGCTGCGCATCGCGGCCTGGCTGAAACCCGGGCCGAGGATGTTGTGGGCCTTGTGCCAATTCGGTTCCGAATTGAATGCCGTGAACAACCCATCACCAGCGATAACACGGAGTTTGCGGAGCGGCTTGCCGAGGAACTTCGCCCACTTCTCCTCGTCGTTGACCTCCCGCACCAGGTCGGCCCCGGAGACCACGACCAGCCGATGCTGCAGGATCTTGCGCTCGAAAATCCCGCCGAGTTCCCGCGCCATCTGCATCTCGTGCTGGACCGGTTTGGCGACGTCGATGCTGAGCAGATCACCCAGCAGCGGCAGTCTCCACCGAGGTCGCGGGATCGGTTGGGGGTCGGTGGTGCTCGCGGGGCTGCTCGCTGAAAGCTGCGGTGACGCCATTTCTGAGAGTGTGCCCCACAGTCTGTGTGACCCACACCGCACCCTCCCGTCGTCCCCCTCCCACGCCTCGGCCCATGTCCCACTAGTCGACACGCGCCACGCCGATGCACGTGGGTAACTGACAACGGCGGGCCGGCCCGCTAATCTGAGGCAGATTCATGGGCCGATCTTGAAGAACGGGGGTTTACGCATGGCACAGCCACATAAGGGTGACCGCGCCGCGATGACTCTTCGTATCCCGGCTGAGCTGCACGAACAGCTCCGCAAGGACGCCGGGGACGCCAAGGTTGCGCTGTCCCAGTACGTCGCCGACCTCCTCGCCCTTCAGGCGGGTCGGCCGGACCTTGCTCGCGAGATCAAGGCGGTGCCCGTGTAAACGCCACCAGAGAGGGACGCTAGCCGCCAACTAGCCCGCCCTCAGAAGCAGAAAACCCCCCACCTGCCAGGGTGGAGGGTTTCCCAACCAAATATCTGCCCGATCGGTCGCCAAACGTTTCGGGCATTCAACTTTCCGCTCAGAAAGTCTTCGCTATGCATATTAGCGAGCACTGCTCGTTTGGTTCAACTTCCCCTTCAAATCACATCCCCGCGTGTCGCCCCCGACGGAGCACGCATGCACCGCGCGACCGCGGCCCGGGCCGCGCCGCCCCCAAGACCCGTCGCGGTCGCCGTCGCGGCAGCTACAGCCTCCACGTTGCCGATGGCGCCTACTCCCCCATCCCCGTTTGGGACTCCCGCGCCGGCTGGATGCGCCAGATCATCACCTGGGCGCGCAGCGAGAGCGGCATCAAAATCTGCAGCCAACACCACATCGCGCCGGACAAGTTCATCGCCGCAGCCGGAGCCCACGCCGCCTACGCCGACGAAGCCACCGGCCGCAGCCTCACCGCCGCCCGCGACACCCTCGCTGAATACGCAGGCATCAGCACCGACGTTCTCGACCGCGCCCGCCGGATCCTCCGCCGCATTGGAGCCGCGGTCGAACTCGTCCGCGGCCGCTACCTCACCATCGCCGAACGCATCGAAGCCAGCCTCACCCACGGCGGTAAACAACTCCGCGCGGCCTCCGTGTGGGCCTTGACCAGCGGGTTCACCGCAGATCTTTCGGTTTATCCACAGTTTCCGAATCATGCGGATCTACCGGAGAACCCCTTGGGTTCTACGGGTATCTCTTGTTCTCGAGTAATCACCAACGCGCGCGCTTCGCGCCGCGCACGGGCCTCGACGAAGGCGCCGGGACAACCGCGGCCGTTGCACGCTCAGATCGCCGCTGCACGCCTGGCCGACCGGATCGCACCGGTCATGCCCGGCTACCGAGGCGTCGACCGCCACGGCCACCACGTACCCGGCACCGACCACCAGCACATCGGAGCTATCACCGATGCCCTCATCGACGCGGGCATCGACACCACCCGCTGGACCGGCGACGCCATTGCCGACCGGATCACCGAATTCCGCCGCGACCGCACCATGCCGCACCTAGCGTCCCCGACGGCCTTCCTGCGCTGGCAGCTCGGCGCCCTCGCCGACGTGTGGTCCGGACCCACCCCCGCCGAGCGCCGCACTCAGATCCAGGCCGAACGTGCCGCGGCCCGTGCAGCCGAACTCGCTGAACGTGCCGCCAACCCCCCGGCCAGCGAACAGACCCGAACCACCGCCTACGCCGAGATTCGCCGCGTACTCGAGGCCCGCCGCGGCACCACCACGGTGAGTACCGCCCGTAAGGACCGTTTCGGACGTCGCATCCGCTGATAGGTCCACACCCCGAGGCCACCGAGTCGAACCTGCACCCGAAGTTACGATGAGAACCATGACCGGGAAAAAGCGCATGGCCTTCGACATCAGCGAAGCCGACGCCAACCGGATACGCGCCGCCTACGTCGGCACGCGCGCCGTCTTTCCCCCGGCCACCCTCAGCGAGTTCATCACCGACTTGTTGCTCGAGGCCACCGGACGTCTCGAGCGTGCCCACAACAAAGGCCGGCCCTGGCGCACCCCCAGCCGGGGCGAGCTCAAGTCCCTTTCCCAGACCGGTGTCGGACGCAACGCCCCCGGCCGCACGGACGAGAAGAACCAGCGATGACCAATACCTCGCGCACCCCACGCCCCAAGCTCGGTTTCCACACCGATCAGGCCGAACGAATCCGCGCCGCCTACCTCGGCACCCGCGCAGTCCTCCCCCCGAGCACCTTCGGCGAATTCCTTGAAGCAGCCGTTCTCGAGAAGATCGAGCGGCTTGAAGCCGAACACAACAACGGCCGCCCGTGGGACACCCCGGCCGCCGGAGAAATCAAATCCACTGCCCAGACCGGCGTCGGCCGCTGGAACCGCGCCTGACCGCCAGGCCGTGCAGCCGCTCCGCGGCCGCCGAACACGATAAGAATCGCTGCGCTCTCATACCGGCCCCGGACTCGTGGCCGGTATGAGCATGAGACTCTCAGAATTCCCATTGTTGCTACGGGAAACGTGACAACAAGCAGTGCGGCGGTGAACACGCATATGCGAACACGCCGAGAAACCCGGCGAGAACGGCCCCACCGTCGAAAATCACGCAAGGAACGGGCCGAACGTGAACCATCGCGATCCCGCTCGTCCTTCTCGCAGCTGACCTCACCTTCGAACCGCTGCGAGAACCCGCGATCCTGGCCGGTACACCCATCCAGCCTCATTCGCATTCCCCATCCGTGGAGACGCAGCCGGACTCTCGCCGTCGTCACCGTCCCCACCTGGCAGCGCCAGATAAGACCGGCCCCGCAAGAACCGGGCCGTCGGTACCTCATGACACAGTGCCGACCGGAACGCCCATCAATCCAGCGAGGGGGGACGAACACCGTGGACGAGCTCTACCTGTATGCCCAGGCCGGCGTGACCGTCGAACCGGAGGCTCCGCCCTTCCTGCGCGAGCTGGTCGGGAAGGCCGACGCATTCTGGTGGCTGCTGCTCATCGCAGGACTCGTCACGATCGGTGTCCTCATCGCCGGTCGGCAGCGAGGATCGCAGGCAGCCGGCGCAGCCTTCTTCGGCTACTGTGCGGCCGTTGCCGCCGCGATCGGCGCCGGCGCGCTGTTCTTCGGCATCTGACCCGGGACTGCTCGCGGGAGACGCGATGTTCGCCTCCGGTCCGGGCCGGAGGCGTTCTCGGAGAACCAGTTCTGCCGGCTGGAGACATCCCGGCCCCGCCGGTGCGACTCGGAAGCCTCCCGACCGACTCACACGCCACACTCGGTCGGGACGCAGTCCTCTCACTCCGCGTTCTCGAATGAGAACCGTGCCGTGACCTGCAACTCTTATGCGAGACAGCACTTCTCATTTCATGGTTCCCATTGTTATTATGGGAACCATGAAAGCGATGAAGCGACGCAAGAACAAGAACGCCTCCGCACCCGCGAATGCGACAACAGTCAGCGGCTTCATGTGGTGCGCAGGAATCGCCATCACCGTGGTAATCGGAGCAGCCGGATTCATTCTCAGCTTCATCGCGCTCCGCGACCTGTGCATCCAAGCCGGCCAACCTCGGGAAATCGCCTTCTTGTTCCCCGTCATCGTCGACGGAACCATCCTCCAAGCGACGATGGGCGTCGTCTCCCGCCGCCACGACCCGGATGCGCGCCGATTCTTCTGGAAGATTCTCATCGGCGCCGCCACCGTCTCCATCGCAGGCAACGCGATCCACGCCGTTCTCACCCACGCCCCCGGCTTCAACCCCGTTCTCGCCGCCGTGATCGCCACCCTCCCTCCGATCTCACTGCTCGCATCCACGCACGCGTTGACCGTTCAAGGCCGTCGCGCCACCTCCCCCACCGAGACGGTCACCGAGACTCACACCGAGAGCGCAGCCGAGGCCTCTTCGCAGCACAAGACCGTGGACGAGAATGCGACCGTGCCCGAGGCCCGCACCGAGAACACCGACCAGAACCGCGCAACCACCGAGACCGTGTGCGAAGCGCCGGCCGTCCAACAGAACCGCACCACGACCGCCGACACTCTCACCCCCCAGCTCGAAGTGCCCCTCGCCGAACTGCTCGAGACTCACCACGAGGCCGACCCGACCCCCACCTTCCACTCCCACGAAGAACGCCGCGAATGGGCACTGGCCCGACGCAAGGCCGGGATCGAGGTCCCCGTCATCGCGCAGGAAGTCGACCGCTCCATCGCCACCGTCTACCGCTGGCTCTCCGAAGCCGACGAACCCGCCACCATATGATCATCACAAACACATCAGAAAACTGATTCTAAAACGTCAAACCAGAATCAATCAGAAATCAAAAAGACATCGCAAAACAGTGATGTCTGATGCACAACAGATTTACCTCGGCGCATCGAGCTCGGGCAGCCTCCCGGTTCGGTGCGCCGAGTCGCGTTTGTAGGTCGTTGACCGGGGGGCGATCCGCCCCCGGACCCCCTTCGGGTCGAGTCCGGCGTGGACGAGCGATGTGCTCGGGGGTCGGTGTGACAGTCGGATGATGACCCCCTCGGTACCGGGGCCGGGAAACGTAGGCTCCCGCGGCCGGCGGACGGTGCCCCCTCGCCCTGGCCAGGAGCGTGCCCGACCCGTCTGCCGTGAGCATCCGGTCCACCGATCCCAGGGGCGCCGCCCCCGGACCCCCGGCCTCCCTCCCAAGGTTTCCCGCCGGTGCACCGCGTGCACCCCGCCCGGTCGCCACCCACGGCCCTACCGGCCCCGCCGACCACCGCGCAAGGGAAAACCCGCCCTTGCCCGGCGGCCGCCGCGCCCGGTCCACCAGGCCGCGCCGACCGACCGAGGTACCCGCTCCACCCCCACCGCCACCGCACCCCGCGACACCCACAAAACCGCAGGTCAAAGCCCGAAAACGTGTGACCACCGTCACCATAAAAGAACCATAAAAGCACCAATAAAACATCGAAAAAGCATCAAAACAGATGTAAACTTGAGTCATGAACAAAGAAGAGATCACCTCCAAGCTCCGCGACCTCGGCCGCGACGTCGAGGACCTGCTCGAGAACGTCTCGACCGGCAAGGACATCTCGGTACTCCTCGCCGAGTCCCGCGAGATCAAGGCCGCCGCCCGCGCCGCAGGCATGACCGAAGACGAAATCAGCGAAGCCTTCCAGGCCGGTCTGAGCTGACCACCGACGACACAGGGAAACACGCGATGAACAACACAACCCGGCCGACGCTCGAGCTTCCCGACCCCTACTGCGACTACAACGGCTGCCTCACCGAAGCCACCCACACCGACGGCGAATGGGTGATGTGCCCCCACCACGAAGAAACCGCCTACAGGACCAGCACCTACTGGCGCCCCATCACCCGATGGATCCCGGTTCCCGGCCCCGATTGGCCCTACTACCTCGCCGAGTACTGACCGCACGAAAACACCAGGTGGGGAGCCGCCCCGGCTCCCCACCCCACCACCGACCGGGACAGGACACCGCACATGCTCACCATCACGCACACCCCCACAGGCGGAACGATCGTCGACGGCACCGCCAAGGGCGACGGCACCGCCCCGATCCTCAAGGCCACAGGCTGGAAGTGGGGACGCAGCATCACCGCCTGGTACCTGCCGTTCAGCCGCGACCGCGCACCCCAGCTCGCCCGCATCGACCGCACCGCCGAGGCCCTGCGCGCCGCCGGGTTCGAGGTCGAAACCGACATCGACACCACCTTCCGCGACGCCGCCGACGCCCACCGCGACCGAGACACACGATTGGCCGACCGCGCCGAAGCCCTCGCAGCCAAGGCCGACCGCAAGGCCGCCGCCGCCGAAGCCGCCCACGCCCGCCACCACCGCGCCTGCAACGCCCTGCCCGAAGGTGGAGAACCCATCAAAGTGGGCCACCACAGCGAAGCGCGCCACCGTCGCGCACTCGACCGCGCCCACTCCACCGCCCGCGCCGCCATCGAAGCCGACGCCGCCGCCCGGTCCGCCGCCGAATCCGCACGCATCGCCGCCCGCAGCACCGATCACCGCTACACCCCCGCAGTGATCCACCGCCGCATCGAACGCCAGAGCGCCGAGCTCCGCAGCATCGACCGCCGCCTGGCCGAATACCACCAGGCCGGACACACCGCCGCCACCAGCAGTCACGTGCAACAACTCGAGCTCAACAAAGCCGAACTCGAGGCCGACATCGACTACTGGACCGCAGTACGCGCCGAACAGGACGCCACCGACGGCCCCAAGCTCTACAGCCGCGCCGATCTGCGCCCCGGATGCTTCGTCAGTTGCTCCGGCTCCTGGCACAAGGTAATCCGCGTCAACGCCAAGTCCGTCACCGTCGCCACCGCCTACAGCTGGACCGACCGACTGCCCTACGACAAGATCACCGACGCCCGCGCCGAGGATGCCCAAACCCCCATCCGCCCAGGCCAGTAACCCGCCCCCGGCGGCCGCGACCCGATCGCGGCCGCGGGCCCCACTCGCCGCGAGGACACCATGACCGCCGAATCACTGTTCGCCGAATGCATCATCCCCGGATGCAAACAACCCGTCGCAGACGAACTCACCCCCTGCGACACCTGCCGCACCATCTTCGGACCCATGCTGCAGGAACACGACCGGCCGCCGAGCTACACCGCCGCCGACCTCGCAGAACGCGACGCAGAAACCGCCGCCGCCTACCGAATGATGCTCGGAATACGCACCGCACCCGAGGACATCGACCCCGAATCCGACCGATACCGCCTCGCAGTCAAACGCGAACGAACCGCAGCACAGAAGCGCGGCGAGGAAGAAAAGCCCAACCAGACCTGCTGGCTCTGCGAGGAACGCCGGACCTGCATCCTCCGCCCCCGCGGATGGGAATGCCGCACGTGCCGCGAGATCCGCTGACCAGCACTACCGATTTGGGGAGACAGACCGCAATGACCACCACGATCGAATACAGCGACGGCACCGCCCCGCGCCTGGCCCTGTTCGCACGAGACCCCCGCCGTGAGCGCGTCCAGATGCCCTTTACCGAAGCGCACCGCACCGCACTGAAAGAAGTCGCCGCAGGCATCGCAGGATGCGAGCGCATCGACGCCGACATTCACCTAGACGACCGGCTCGAGATGTGGACCGATCTCGAAGACGGGATGCTGGTCTGGGATGCCGGAGACGACCGGCTGCGCTTCGCCGCCGTCGAAGGAGTCGACGGGACATACGTCGAAGTTCTCACCGGCCCCAGGGACGCGCCCACACTGACCGTGGAGGCGAACTGGCCCATCACCATCGAGTTTCCCCGCGAGACCGCCCGGACCATCTGGCAGTTGATCGGCTTGTACTCGAATTGATGTCACAAGGCCCGGACCGGGGCGGACCTAGCGCCCCGGTCCGGGCCCGAGGCCACCCTACCGACCGCGACGACCGCAGAACAGCGGCCTACCCCACGGCCAGCCGACACCCCCGAGGCCGGCCGAGAACATCACCCAAAGGAGCGGCTGCGCCGCGCCGACCTCTCGCCCCGACCACGAGCCCGGACCAGACGCCGGCGATCCCCAGTACGCCGCCGCCGCCGCAGATAGTGTTGGATGTCAACAGCGCCGCACACACCCAGCTCCCAGGGGCCGGAAACCCCGCGAGCGCAACCAGACTCACTCCACCGCCCCTGCACACACAGTCGGCGGTAGCCGACGGCCAGGGCATCGAGCCCTGGCCGTCGCCATTCCACCCCTACGGACACGAAAACCGCGCCTGAGCAGGTGCAACAGTCACCCGGAACCAACACGCACGAGAAGAGCACCAAATAATCATCATAAAAACACGGGTTGAGAAGCAGAAGTGATGTAATATCGCATCAAGAAAGGGAGGCCATGAGCGCGACAGTCATCTATATCGGCAACGAGAAAGGTGGAGTGGGTAAAACCACCACCGTCCTCAACGTCGGCGAAGCCCTCGCCCGCGCCGGTGCGAAAGTGCTCCTGGTCGACATGGACAACGCCGGGCACCTCAGCCACACGCTCACCAAGTCGCGGCCCGAGCTCCGGACCAACGCAGCAGTGACCACCGATCACATCATCGAGATGCGCCCGGAGGTGCCGAGAAAACCCGCGGCCGAGGCGATCATCGAGGCGGTGCGGCCCGGAGTGGATCTCATCGCCGCCCCGACCAATGATGCGTACCTCACCAGTGCGGAAAAGTACATCACCGACGATCCCATCGACGGCCCCTTCGTCCTGCGTGAAGCCCTGCAGCCCATCCGCGATCGCTACGACTACATCCTTCTCGACTGCTCCCCCACCAGGAACGCCCTCGAGATGGCCGCACTCGTGGCATCCGACCAGCTCATCGTCGTCAACGAGCCGATCGAATTCAGCGTCTTGGCTATGCAGAAGATGACCGCCTTCGCCCAGAAGATCAAGAAACGCCAGAATGCCGGCCTCTGGGTACGCGGAACCATTCTCAACCGATTGTCAGCGGGCACCCAGCTCGCCAAGAAGTGGACCGCCAAGTTCGACGAGGCCGGAATTCCCGTCCTCGGCATGGTGCGCACCGCCGAGGTGATCAAGAAGGCCGTCGAAGACGGAGTATCTCTGGCCGACGTCAAGGACGGCTGGCGAAACACCATCGACTACGACGACATCGCCAGCGCCATCACACAAAGGAAGAAGTCATGAGCGACATCCGCAGCATGTTCGACGCTGAGGCTCCCGACGAGGAAACCGCAGCACCGGCCGCCGCACCCAAGAAGGTCGTGCAGCAGCCCGTCCTGGTCCGGCGCACCTTCACCCTCGCCGAATCCGTCATCGATGCCGCGACCAACGCCCAAAAGGGGTTGCGAGGTGTCTACCCCGGCGCACATGGCAGCCTCAACAGCTTCATCGAGGCCGCGATCGCGAAGTACACCAACGAGCTCGAGCAGGAGTACAACGGCGGCGAGCCCTTCCCCGACGTCGAGAAGGTTCGCCGGCGCCGGGCACGCGGCAGCAAGAACGACAGCACTGACGAGGACTGACTGAGCCAACCGTTGAAGGCCCCGACCCAGGTCGGGGCCTTTGGTCTATCCCGGCCCCCGCTCCGCCCGCGTTCAGACGCAGAGACCCGAATCCGGGTCGGCGCCCATCGCCTCTACAGATCCCGGAGGCTCCGCCCCCGGACCCCGGCCTCCCTCCCACGGTTTCCCGCCGGTGCACCGCGTGCACCCCGCCCGGTCGCCACCCACGGCCCTACCGGCCCCGCCGACCACCGCGCAAGGGAAAACCCGCCCTTGCCCGCCGGCCGCCGCGCCCGGTCCACCAGGCCGCGCCGACCGACCGAGGTACCCGCTCCCCCAGCACCGCCACCGCACCCCGCGAAACCCACAAAACCGCAGGTCAGAGCACAAAAACGTGTTACCTTCGTTATCGTAAAGAACCATAAATTCACCAATAAAACATCGAAAAATAATCAAAAAGTATGCAATTTTGACGCGTGAACGACAACGCGAACGACCACCAGCCCACCGCCTCTCCAACTCGACGTCTACCGAACCAACCGCGACGGCGACTGCACCCACGGTGGCATCAGCGCCGCCGCCGACACCCTTCTTCTGGTCGGTCTCATCGACGAGCGCTGCACCCGCACCGGACGCGTCGAGCCCCTGCCCGCCGGATGCACCCCCATGGAGCGCGCACCTGTGTCGGCGGGAGGGGGAGGTCGCCCCATCGTGGCCCTCAGGGTTCGGTGCCACGGATTCATCGAAGGCAGCTACGCCGCCCTGATCGGAGTCGAATGGAACGCCGAGCTCGGCCCGGTACGAGCTCGGCCAAGCGGGTCGGGTGGGATGTTCGGAGGCAACTACGCCGGAACCTCGGACTCGAGATTCAGCGCGCTGTCCGACCAGTATCTAGGCCACCGGTCCGCGATCCTGCCCATCCACGACCGCATAGAGCGCTGACACCACCCGCCTCCGGCGGGGCCGACGTCTTTCGGAAGCAAAACCGCAGTTCAGAGGCTGAGACGTGTGATTAACGCCACCAGAAAATCATCAAAAACAACTCAAATAAACATCGAAAAAGCATCAAAACAGATGTAAACTTGAGTCATGAACAACAACGGAAGCGCCGCCGAATTCGTCACCCTCAACCCCGCCGACCTGCTCGCCGACTCCAACATCCGCCACGACCTGCGCCTGACCGATGCCTTCCGCGAATCCATCGCCGAACAAGGGGTCCTGATCCCCATCACCCTCTGCCGCACCGCCGACGGAGTCCTGCGCGTGCTGACCGGACACCGCCGCACCGCCGCCGCACTCGAGGCCGGCCTGACCCAGATCCCCGCCCTCATCGTCGGCGACGAACGCGACGGCGCCGAGGCCACCGTCGATCGGCTCGTGACCCAGTGGAGCGAGAACGAACACCGTGCCGCCATCACCAACGGTGAGCGCCTGGCCCTGTTCGAGACCCTGGCCGACCACGGGCTCGACTCCGCCAAGATCGCCCGCCGCACCAAAGCACCCCGCACCGAGGTCGAGGCAGCACTGACCCTCCGCGAGACCGAGCAGCGCGACGCCGTACGCCGAGGCGAGCTGACCATCGAGCAGGCCGCAGCCATCGCCGAATTCAGCGACGACCCCGCCGCCGTCGGCCGCATCGAATGGGCCATCCGTGGCGGACGACTCGACCACGCCCTCGCCGCCGAACGGCTGCGCCGCACCGAACGCAACGCCGCTCTCGCCCGAGCCGGGGCATACCTCGCCGAACACGGCATCGACGCCGTAGCTCTCGGAGCCGTCAACGAGCGAGTAGGGGAGGGGACCAGTCATCTGATCGAACGCGTCACCGACGAAGGAGGCAATACCCCCACCATCGAAGAGGTTGCCGCCGCCGGACACCTCGGTCTCTACATCTCCCTCCGCACCTCATTCTTCGACAGCGAGACCGGGCACGAGATCGAGGAAGAGGACATCGTGGACGAGCTGCCCGAGGGTGACGCCCGCGAGGACTGGATGATCCTCCGCGAGAACGTCGTCGAGGACACCGAGACCACGCTGTACTGGCACGTCATCGGCTGCGAAGAAACCCCCTGGCGCACCTGGTGGGAACACCGCGCCCGCACCACCCCGGCCGAGCAGGACGCCGAGGAACGCGCCGCCCAGCGCCGCGAGGTGATCGAGAACAATCGCGAATGGCGAGCCGCGACCGAAGTCCGCCGGCAGTGGATCGCCCAGCAGACCACCCGCAAGACCGCTCCCAAGGGCACCGCCTCATTCGTGGCAACCGTGCTGATGAAGTGGCCGCAGATCCCCTCCGCCTATCACGCCCGCACCCTCGCCGAGCAAATGCTTCCCACGTCCGACACCCTCGCCAAGCTCGCCACCGCGACCGACTCCCGCGCCCTGGTCCTGCTTCGCGCCCACATCCTGACCGCCCTTGAGTCTCAGGTCGGGGCCGAGCACTGGCGCAAGCCTTCCGACCTGTCGCAGTTCTACCTGCGCGCCATCGAAGCCCAGGGCTACACCCTCGCCGACATCGAGCGTCGCGCAGCCGCACTCGCACCCTTGGCTGTCGAGCAGTAACCCCTTCCCGGTGGGCGGCCGTACCGGTCGCCCACCGGGATCCAGCCCCCCGGCGCGCATGGCCGCCGACCGGGGCATCGAGCCCCGGTCGACGACTCCGGCGCGCCATCACCTAGTCATCGAACATGAATCAAGAAAGAATCAAAAAAGCATAGAAAAAACATCGGAAAAGCTTCACAAAACATGTCTATCAAGCAACAATGGACCCGTACCTGGGGAAATCCCGCCAAGCCGAAGGAGCGCCGCCATGATCGTCTGGACCGCCACCCTGACCGCGACCGCCGTCATGCACTCCGATTCCGGCTGCGCCTTTACGCACTCCGCCGCCGCATCCGACGCCGCCGAAGCAGCGCGCACGCTCGCGCTCGCCTACGGTGCGCCCGCCGGTAGCGAAGTCACCATCACCATCGACGGCCGCACCGTCACCCGTGCCACCATCGCCACCTCGCCCATCGGCCACCCCGACCCGACCCCGGTACTCGACGCCGCCGACGCTCTCGACGAACGGATCAGCGCATGACCCTCACCGACCAGGCCGACCTCGACCGCTACATCAGCGCCGCCGAGTTCGCGCCCCCGGATGCCGACACGGAAACCCTGCTGTTGTGTGCGTTGCTGTTCGCCGGCCGGGATGCCGCCGCCGACATCGTGGACCTGCTCACCACCGCCGACTTCCACCAGCCGCTCCACGCCGAACTGTTCGACGCCATCGCCGCCCTGGTGACCACCGGCCAGCCCCACGACGCGGCAATGGTCCTGGCCCACCTCGAGCGCCACGGCCAACTCGCCGGACACCACGGCCGCCGCCTGGCCTACGCCTTGACCACCGCCACCACCGCACGAGCCGACCCCATCGCCGCCCCTTACTACGCCCACGCCGTCATCAGCGCCGCATACCGCCGCAGCTTCCGCACTGCCGGAGCCGCCATCACCGAGGCCGCCGAAACCCTGCCCGAACACGAACTGTTCGAGTACATGGTCACCATCGGCCGCGCCCAGCGCGCCGCCACCTGCCGACTCGAGCACGTTCGCGCCCGCATCGGCACCGCGCCTACCGTCGGAGCCATCAAGTAGACATACCGGTGGGGGAGGGGAGCGGCAGTCGCGCCTGCCTCACGCACCGACCGACCGACACCACAAGGGGGACACCATGACAGACAACGACAACACCACCGAGCGACAGTCGCTACGAGAACGGCTCGCCCCATTCGGCGAGGAGGTGGTGCGCGAGACCGTCGCACAGCACATCCGCGCCGCCTGCGCGATGGCAGGGGAGTTCGGGGGTGAAGATCCCCGAGCAATCATCGACGAGCTCGAAGGTGGTCTGACCCGCGAGGACATCCTCAACGCACACCGTCGCGTGGAACGGCCCGCGGAGTGACCACAGCATCGTCTTCGCTCGAGGGCTACATTCCCGGAACCGATACGCGAGTGAACCTGCTCGGCATCACCGATGCGCAGGAACTCGCCGCAGTCGAGAAACGACTGTTCGCCGAAGCGATGTGGCATTTCGCTGGCATCCCCACCCCGGACACGTTCACCGGAGAGTTCCTGCGAGAGATACATCATCGAGGGTTCGATGGTCTGTACTCATGGGCTGGCCAGTACAAGACCGTCCCCACCACGCAGGGCAACCTTCCGATCACGCACTCGAGCCCCGAGGACACCGCCGCCGACGTCGAGGAACTGTTCGCCGACCTTGCCGCCGAGAACAACCTGATCGGACTCGACCACCACACCTTCGTCACCCGCCTGGCCGACTATTGGGCACGGATGACGGAGATCCACCCCTTCGCTGACGGAAACTCTCGTAGCCAGTACGAACTGTTCCGGCGCATCGCAGACAACGCCGGATGGCAAATCGACACAGCCCGTGTCGATCTCGCCGCTTTGTCCGCGGCCCGCTACATCACCGCCGCGGCCGGAGACCCCCGACTGCTCGCCGATGTCCTCGCCCCCGCCGTCGTACCGAACGCGGGATACGTACCCGAACGGCCCGCGCCCGGACGCCCCGTCCTGTCCCTGGTCAGCCACCTGGCGATGATGCGCGACTACGACCGCGACCGCAGCGGCCCCTACACCGCTGTGGAGACATTCCGCCAGGTTCCCCGCGAACGAGTCCTACGCGGAGCCGAACTCGACAGCGCGCACGCCCTGGTCCGTCTCGGTCTGGCACTGGCCGAGCGCGCCGACTACGGCCCCGAACACGATGCCGCCGTGCGCCGAATCCTCGAGGGCACCTCAACCCTCGCCGCCGAGCGCACCGCCGCCGCACTGCCCGCGCCGAACGACCGCTACAAGGATCTGTTCGACCCCACCGCGGACAAACGGACCATTTACTACGACACCGGAGCCCCGGTCAACGCGTTCGACGAACGCGACCCCGCCCGGCTACGCCGCCTCATCACCTGGGAGCTGGCACTGCGAACCGCCGACTATCTCGCCCACCGCGAGGTCACCGGCGACGGCAGCGAACTACACGCGAGTGTCATCCACCGCGAGCTGCACACCGACTTCATGCCGATCATCAGCGACACCCCCGCCTACACCAGCCCGGTGATCGCTGGCCCCGACGCGCACACCCTCGCCGACCCGCACCGGCTCGGCCGCCACATCGCCGCCATCCAGGAGGAAACCGAAGGCGTCCAGTCGGTCGCAGTCCTGCTCATGGCCGACCAGCTCGCCCACAGCGGCCCCGACCGCACAATCGACTGGCGCGTCATCGACCCCGAAGCGCTCCGCGCCGCCAACCACGCAGCGAACTACCACGACGATCCACCCGAGGACGCCGAGGCCGACCTGCCGCTCGAGGCCGCCATCCGGACCGCCGGCCGAGAAGCCTTCGCCGCCGAACTCGAGCGGGCCTTCACCCCAGAACTCCCCAGCACACCAACGGGATTAGGCACCGCTGACGCCTCACAACGGTACGACAGGCACTGGGATGTACTGAGCTATCGCAGCTATGCCCTGCTGGAAAACTCCCCGGACCGCAACGAGATCCACGAGCCACTGACCACCCCCACCCTGGCGCCAGAAGAACCCATCGAGGTCGAGCGCGACGAAGAGCTTTCCCTCGAGCTCGCCCACGAGAAGTTCCAGCGCGACATCACATCGGTGATCGACCAGATGAACGCCGATCACTGGGCCGAGCCGACCGCGGACATCGACGCCCCCGAACCGGAGAAGCAGAAGCACATCGACCACGAACCGCACAACGAACTCGCTCCCGAGACCGAGGCAGGGAAGCAGCAGAGCCAACACCCCACAGCGGAGGACACCCACAAGCCGCCGCAGGCGCACCACACACCGCCGCAACCGAACGGCCGCCCCCCGGCCACGCACGACCACCAGCCACCCACACACGGCCCGCACCTCGGGGCCGGAACTGTAAGGCCGGAGCCATAATCCTGTGCTTGTGCACGGATTTCCCTGAGGAACCACGCACCGACACATGAAGCTGGCCAGACCGATGTGGCTACTACTCACCCAGAGCGGCGTTGCACGGCTGACCCGCCACTGCCATGCGGTGCCCGCTTCGCTGCGGCCGACACGACGGAGCGTCGCTGGCGCGCCGCACCGAACCTGATGGGGCCACCGATGTCGTTGCGTAATCCCCTCATGGAATGGATTTCGTTGACCGCTCTGGTCTTGCCGCTGGTCAATCTGGCGCTGATCCTCACGCTCCACTGCCGACTGTCCACCGACCCCATCGACTAGAGAAGGGGAATGGGGTCGGTGCAGACCCCTGGTCGCATCGACCCCCGGCCGGGGCGGAGGTATACCGCATCGGACGGAATGTAAGAAAACGCCGAATACTTGCTTTGCTGCAACACGGTAAGACCGTAAACGCATAGAATGCGTCTTCTCGCGCTTGCTTGGGAGAGGAATCCAGGACTTAGGTGGATGGTTTCGAGGCATTGTGGCCCCTTCTGCTAGCAGGGCTGACTGCAGCGGGTAGTGGTCTCTTTGGAATGGTGGCCAGCCAGATCAGTCGTCGGCTCCGCAAGAGTGAGCCCGGGCACGAACCTGAGCCGCCGACCCTCGACGACAAAATGCGCGAACTTGCCGTCAACATCGCAAGTTCGCGGAGGCTCATGGCCGAGGTGAACCTTGAGCTAGACGCTCAGGTAGCCGCAGCTCAGAAGCTGAAGCTCGAAGCGGAGCACGCAGAAGTTCTAGCGGCTCTGAACAAGAAGGAGCGGGATGCGGTCGCAGCTCTGATCCGAGAAGAAATTCGGGAGGAGGGTGAGGAGCGAGACAAAAAGCAGATGAAGGCAAACGCTTTCTTCTTCATTGCCGGTTTCCTACTCTCCAGTACGGTTTCGATCGTCCTTTTCATTCTTTCTTGACTGTGAGCGTCCACCTGGTCACTCCACCAGCCTCACATAGGCCGCAGAGTGGCGTCACGTTGCCGATCGACAACCGGACACAGCTTTGAGCGGCAACAATGACACCGTGTGGATCGCCCAGGACTGGTTGGACCAGCCGACGGCAACCGTCCTCGCTGGATGGGGGTTGCTGGTGTCAGCTATCCTCGCCTTCTGTGCCACATGGCTTGGGCGTCGGCAGGCTGAGCAGCACTTTCAGATAACGAACCGCCGCGATCGCTTCACCACGATTGCCGGGCAACTCGCGGACCAGTCCGCCGCGGTGCGGCTAGCTGGGGTTTACGCGATGGAAGCCCTGGCCGTCGACTGGCTCCAGTGCCGTCGGTACACCCTGCCTAGGAAGAGGGCGGTGGGGAAGCATGAGGCTCAGACCTGTATCAACGTCCTGTGCAGTTATCTGCGCATGCCGTACGAACCAAGTGCCCGCGACCAAACCCACACCAAGACGATCATCCGCTCCGGAACAGCAGACGACGTCGTCGAGAAGCACCTCGAATACCGCACTGAAGACAGCCAAGTCCGACAGAGCATCCTCCAAATCATTGCCTCGCACCTGCAGCCGAAAGCGCGAAGTAGTTGGCATCATCTAGATTTCGACTTCACCGGCGCCTACCTCGAAAACGCAAACTTCGAAAACTGTGTATTTCGTGGACGGGCAAGATTCGACCGGGTGCAGTTCCACAGCGAGCGGACCACGTTCAAGAACGCGGAGTTCCACGGCGAGCGGACCACGTTCAAGAACGCGGAGTTCCACAGCGAGGAGACCTCGTTCGAGGAGGCGGAGTTCCGAAGCCAGTGGACCACGTTCGAGGAGGCGCAGTTCTGGGGCGGGGGGATCTCGTTCGAATGGGCGCAGTTCCACAGCCAGCGGACCACTTTCAAGAAGTCGCAGTTCCATAGCCAGCGGACCACGTTCGGCGGGTCGCGTTTTTATGGCGAGGAGACCTTGTTCGAGGAGGCGGAGTTCCACGGCGAGGAGACCTGGTTCCATGCGCAGTTCTGTGGCCAGCGGACCTGCTTTGAAGCTGCGCAGTTCCACGGACCGCGGACCTCGTTCGATGGGTCGCGATTCTACGGCGAGGTGACCTTGTTCGACTTTGCGCAGTTCCAGGGCGAGCGGACCACGTTCAAGAACGCGGAGTTCCACAGCGAGGAGACCTCGTTCGAGGAGGCGGAGTTCCGGAGCGGGGAGACCTCGTTCGAGGAGGCGCAGTTCCACGGCGAGCGGACCCGGTTCATCGAGGTCGACTTCGTCAGTCGGCAGACCTGGTTCAAGGAGGCGCAGTTCCACAGCGAGGAGACCTTGTTCGAGGCGGCGGAGTTCCATAGCGTGCGGACCTCGTTCATAGGGGCGCATTTCCGCGGTAAGCAGACCTCGTTCAACTGCGTGTACCTCCACGGGGGGTTGATCGACTTTTCTGCTCCGGCGGCATGGAACGGCGTCGCTGCCCCCTGGGATTGGCCACTAGCCTCCGGGGAGGAGGGTCCTGCGCGGGCTCAGCCTGGGGGTGTCTTGCCGAAGGATTGGCCACCAAAAGTCCCGGCTCCCGACTGACCAGCTCACCTCACCTCCATGCCAGTGTCAGAATATGGAGATCAGGGAATTCAGCTGGCAGTCCGGGCTCCGGCCTACCAGATCGCGGCGCCTACCTGCCGACTCTGATCCGGCGAAGCCGCCCGCACCAGCCCCCTACGCCCGGTCCTCCCGAACGTGTCCCAGCAGCGGTGCTCGGTGCGGACCACCCGGACACCCTGGCCACCCGCAACAACCTGGACTCCTAGCAGGGGAGAAGACACTGACGCAGTGTGAGTGCTGTCTTGATGCTTGTGTGAACCCAGACCGCACTTCGTAGGCCACACAAGAGGCCTTTCGGCACTCGCACGACCGAATGACGTGCAGGCCGCGCTGTCTCACTGATAGAAAGGCATGTCATGACTGACCTGATCACCGTGCACACCGACTTCGGATCGATCACGATCGGAAACGAGTTGCCCGACACGGTGACTCTCGCCGTGGACGACCGGATCGGTGCGCAGCGCGTGCTCGTGCTGCAGATCGACGAGGCGTACCAGGTGATGATGCGGCTCAGCGAAGGTGCTCGCTTGTGCTCAACGAAAGTGCCCACTCGTGGGCGTGTTCACTGTAGCGGTTGCCGGGTCCCGGTGGTGGCCTGACGG
>NZ_JBSFRH010000047.1:0-50709 GCF_053589135.1 Rhodococcus sp. NPDC003382 | reverse complement strand
GGTGTGGGACACGGTCGAGCCCGCAACATCGCACGATGGTGTGGTGGGTAGCCGTGAGGGACGTGGATCTTCACCGCCTGCCACGCCAGTGGCAGAAAGTATCAGATTTACGTAGACGCTTCCGGGGACTCGATGCCGAGTACGTTGACGGAGAACCGGAATCCGGTCATGTGTTCCAGCGTGGCGCACGCATGTCCCGCGCGCCAGAATCGTTTGCCGGTACGTACGATGGCCGACGGGCACCGAACGGACGTGGACAGGAGTGGATCGTGGGCGCGTTGTGGCACGGATTTGCCGACATGGGCGCGATCGAACGCGACGGAGCGTTCGTCGTCGCTCGCGGTGAGGGCGCCTACATCTGGGACGACGCCGGCACCCGCTACCTGGACGCGACCGCGGGCCTGTGGTTCGCGAACATCGGGCACGGCCGCACCGAGATCGGCGAGGCCGTGGCCGCGCAGCTCGCAAAGGTCGCGCACTACTCGAACTTCGGGGATCTCGCGCTCGAGCCGACGGTCGCGCTCGCCGAACGACTCTCCGCGATCGCGCCCGTCCCGGACAGCAAGATCTTCTTCACCTCCGGCGGCTCCGATTCGATCGACACCGCCGCGAAACTGGCCCGCCGCTACTGGCAGGAGATGGGCCGGTCCACCAAGACGCTGCTCGTCGGACGGCAGAAGGCGTATCACGGCATGCACATCGGTGGCACGTCGCTGGCCGGGATCCCCGTCAACGGCGAGGGCTACGGGCAGTTGTGGGACGACACCGCGACGGTGCCGTGGGACGACGCGAAGGCGCTGCTCGAGCTCATCGAGTCCGTCGGTGCGGACACGATCGCCGCGTTCTTCGCCGAACCGATCATCGGCGCCGGTGGGGTGTACCTGCCGCCGGAGGGCTACCTCACCGAGATCCGTGACATCTGCCGCGACCACGACATCCTGTTCGTCGTCGACGAGGTGGTCACCGGATTCGGCCGCATCGGTGGATCGTGGTTCGCGTCGTCACGGTTCGATCTGCAGCCCGACATCATGACCACCGCAAAGGGTCTGACGTCCGGCTACCTGCCGATGGGCGCCGTGTTCGTCGCTCCGCGGGTGGCCGAGCCGTTCTTCGCCGGTGGGGTGTGGTGGCGCCACGGCTACACCTACGGCGGACACGCGGGGTCGGCCGCGGCGGCCCTGGCGAACCTCGACATCCTCGAGAACGAAGGGCTGCTCGACGAGGCCGCGCGGCTCGAGACCACATTGCACACCAAGCTCGCACCGCTCGCGGATCACCCCCGCGTGGCGGAGATCCGCAGCGGTCTCGGTGCGGTCGCCGCGGTTCAGCTCGCCGACCCGACCGAGGCGCCGGGATTCGTGAAGGCGCTGCGCGCACAAGGTATTTCGGGTCGCGCGGCGGGTCAGGGTGCGATGCAGATCTCGCCGGCGTTCGTCATGACCGACGAGCAGGTCCAGGATCTCGTCGACGGATTCGCGGTCGCACTCGGCTGACCTGCCCCAGGGCCGATCCGTCAGCGGCGGCGAAGCAGCCGGCGCAGTGCCCGGCGCAGCCGGGTGACCGGTGTCGCCGGAATCTCCGTCAGCGGTACCTCGCCCGCGGAGTCGTGCGCGGCCGTCGCCTGCGCATACCGCTCGTGCAGCACCGAGCGCACCTCGTCCGGCGTGTAACCCCGCCGCTTGCGTTCGGCACGCACCGCGACCGCGCCGGTCGCCGCGACGCCGACCACACCGGCCAGTCCGACCAGCTTCCACCACTGCCTGCCCCGAAGTGCCATGGCCCCGACCCTAAGGGACGACGATGTCTGTCGTCCGGCCCACCCGCCTACCCGGCCACCCCGGCCGGACCGGTCGCGGGAGCCGGTCACCGTGGCATGGAAGGCTGTCGGGCATGGAGCACAGCGCGACACGATCCCGGATCACGCTCGACGAGGCGGTGGCGATCACACGCACCGGTGACCTGTGGATCTTCCGGGGCAGCAGCGGAGCCGACCGTGCGATCCAGGCGTTGACGAACGCGCCGGTCAATCACGTCGGGATGGCGGTCGTCCTCGATGACCTGCCGCCGCTGATGTGGCACGCCGAGCTCGGAAAGAGCCTGCCCGACATGTGGACCGGCCGGCACCAGCGCGGCGTGCAGTTGCACGATCTGCGCGGTGCGGTGCAGGTGTGGAGCGCCCGGTACGGGCAGCGGGGCTGGCTCCGGCAGATCTCCACGCAGATCAGCCCGGAGCAGGAGGACCAGTTGCTGCGGTCGATCGCGCGGCTCGACGGCACGCCGTTCCCGTCCACCGCGAAACTGACGGGCCGCTGGTTCGCCGGTCGCCTGCCGCGGCTCCGGAAGCCGTCGGACGTGGGCATCGAGAGCGCCTACTGCGCCGAGGTCGTCGGTATGACGATGGAGGAGATGGGGCTGCTCGAACAGCGGCGGCGGGGCAGCAACTGGTACGACCCGGGTCGGTTCTGGAGCGGGGACCGCCTTCCGCTGGCACCCGGAGTCGAGTTCGGGAGGGAAATCGAGGTCCTCCTCAGCGAGGAGGATCTCGCGGCCGGGCGGCGGTCAGCGGGCGAGGGAGCGTGACTCGCAGCGTTCGACGCGACCGCCGACCTCGACGCGCCCGTCCGACAGCCAGCCCGTCCGGATCCGCGATCCGCGTCCCTGGGTGATGTCGAGGTCCCGGCCGAGGTGGGCGGTGAGCCGGACCGCGGCGGCTCCGGTCGCCTCGTCCTCGGGAATGCCGAACGCGGGTGCGAACATCCGCGCCCGGACGGTTCCGGCCGTTTCCCCGGTCCAGGCCCACACGTACCACTCGGCTGCATCGGCGAAGTCGCCGGAGCTGCACCGGTCCACGTCTTCTGGGGCCGGCCGCTGATCGAGTACGAACGGCGGTGCCCAGTCCGCACGCGCACCCACCCAGGTGACATCCCCGTCGTAGCGCACCGCGACCGGCCCGGCCGGGACCTCGAGGGTGTCGATCGGGGTTCCGCGATCGCGGAGCCACCAGGACAATCCGACCGTGGGGTGACCGGCGAACGGAAGTTCCTTCGCGGGAGTGAAGATTCGGGCCTGGGCGCGCGTCCCGCCGGGTCCGGGCGGTCGGACGAAGATCGTCTCGCTGTAGCCGAGTTCGGCCGCGATCCGCTGGCGGTCGGCGGCGTCGACGTCCTGGTCGAGCACGATGCCGAGTGGGTTGCCGTGTTCTCCGCGGTCGTCGGTGAAGACCCGGACGACGCCGACCTGAATCGTCATGGAGGAAACAGTAACCCCCGGTGTATTCGTTCGTCGCGACCAAGTCTAAAGGGAAATCTATCGGTCGGGATATACTCATAGGCGTGTCCGATCAGCAGTATCAGCCGACCCTGTCGCAGCTCCGTGCCTTCGTCGCGGTTGCGACCCACCGTCACTTCGGGACGGCGGCTGCCCGCCTGCACGTGAGCCAGCCGACGCTGTCCCAGGGTCTCGCGGCCCTGGAATCCGGTCTCGGCGTGCAGTTGATCGAACGCAGCACCCGCCGCGTGCTGGTGACTCCGGACGGTGCGCGCCTCCTGAGCCAGGCCAAGGCCATCGTCGACGCGGCCGACGGGTTCGTCGCCGCTGCCGCGGGCGTCACCGATCCGCTGACCGGACCACTGCGTCTCGGCCTGATTCCCACCGTGGCGCCCTACGTGCTGCCGACGCTGCTGCCCGAACTGCGGACCCGCATGCCGTCGCTGTCGTTGCACGTCATCGAGGACCAGACGGCCCGGCTGCTCGAGTCGCTGCGCGCCGGGACCCTCGACGTCGCGGTGCTCGCGCTACCGTCCGGATCGACCGGCCTGATCGAGATACCGCTCTACGCCGAGGACTTCGTGCTCGTCGTCCCCCCGGACCACGCGCTCGCCGGTCGGGACGACGTACCGCTGACCGTGCTCGACGAACTCCCGCTGCTGCTCCTCGACGAGGGGCACTGCCTTCGGGACCAGACTCTGGACCTGTGCCGCTCCGTGGACGCGCATCCGCTCTCCGGCGACACCCGGGCGACCTCGCTCGCCACGGTCGTGCGCTGCGTCGCCGGCGGACTCGGCGTCACGCTCATTCCGGCGTCGTCGGTCGCGGTCGAGTGCGCCACCGGCGATCTCGCGGTCGCGCGGTTCGCCGAACCGGTTCCGGGCCGCACGATCGGCCTCGTGTTCCGTTCGTCGAGCGGGCGCGCCGAGGACTATCGCGCGCTCGCCGATGTGCTTCGGGAGGTTGCCCCGGAGGGGGTCCGGTAGCGAGGCGCCGGAGCGCTCCCTTCTGCCGAACAGCTGCGGTCCGGCGGCGCGGGGGAGCACCATGGCGGCATGTCACGCCCCGAGATCGGTCTGCAGGTGTTCGTGCTCGACACTCCCGACCCGCGCGGTCTGGCCGCGTTCTACGCCGCGCTGCTGGGCTGGGAACTCGATTCCGACGCCACCGACGACGACTGGGTTCAGCTGCGGGCACCGGCCGGAGGGGGACTGGCGTTCCAGCGGGCACCCGGACACGTCCCGCCGAGTTGGCCCGCCGAGACCGTACCCCTGCGTGCCCACCTCGACCTGCAGGTCACCGACCTCGAGGCCGCGGAACGCTGGGCGCTGCAGCACGGCGCGGTCCGCGTGATCGGACCGAATCCGAGCCCGACGTTCCGCACCTACCGCGACCCGGGTGGCCATGTGTTCTGCCTCGTCGTCACCGGATGAGCAGACCGGTCACACCGGATCGAACGCGGAGATGAGCCACCTGCCGTCGACCTCGGTCAGCGACACGAGCACGCTGCTCGACATCGCCGTCGGGTCGGGCCTGTCGGCGCTGGTGGTCACCTGATTCGTGAAGACCAGCACGGTGGCCGCATCCGCCTGCAGGTCCGAGACCGCCGCTCGCACCACCGAGGCGGTCGCGGTCACCGACTTCTCGCGCGCGGCCGGCGCGACGACCCGATCGGTGAAATCCGTGTAGTACGCGAGGAAGTCCCCGGTCAGATACGACTTGGCGGTCTCGAGATCCGCGTCGATCGTCTCCGGAGAGTAGGACAGCAGTGCCTCCGATCCGGCGGTGGCAGCATCGAGCGCCGCGCGCGCCACGTCGTCGCCGGTGCGGGCATCCGTCCGGTACAGGCCGACGTACAGCCCCGACGCGACCGCGACGGACACGATCGCGAGAAGCGGCAGCACCGTCCGTCCGGAGACGAGCCGCCGCAGCGTCCCGGCCGGGGTGCTCGCGCGGGCGGCGGAAGGATCCTCGAAGTCGTTGTTCACGGCACGAACTCCACTTTCGACATCTTCAGCCGATCACCGTCACGGATGACGGTCACGCTGAGCCGCCACACCCGCGGCTCCTGATCGGCACCGGCCGCGTTGGTCACCTTCGAGGTCGCGGCGACCAGCACGACCGCGGAGTCGTCGGTCATCGACTCCACCGCGGCCGCGTCGACCGTGCCCTCGGTCGCGACATTCGACTGCTCGATGACGTCGACGAAGTCCTGGGCCCGGTTCCGGAAGTCGTCGTGGAACTCACCGGTCGAGTTGTCGAGGACCCGCTGAACATCGGCGTCGGCGTTGTCGAAATCGAGCGTGGTCAGGGTGACGACACCCTGCCGTGCCGCTGCCTCGAACTCCGCCGCGCGGCGGTCTCGATCGCTCGCCCCGGCGTGATGCCGGAGCATGTAGGCGCAGGCCACGACGGCCGTGCAGATCACCGCGCTCGCGGCCACGGCCGCGAGAGTCCGTCGGCGGCCGCCGGATCCTGTGCACCCAGCGTCGGTCGATACAGCTTCGGTCGATACAGCCTCGGTCCCTTCGCCGGAGTCGTCCGAACCGGCCGTGCGCGCCTGCCGACGAAGGCGCGCGGCGCGAGCGCGAGCTTCGGCTGCGACCGCTTCGGCTTCGGCTTCCTCGGCGGCGAGGAGCAGGGACTCGGCGTCGGTCGACGACGGCGCGCGGTCCGGCATGTGTACCTCCTTGGCTCGAGTACCGGGCTCGCTTCGAGCATCGTGCGATCCTCGGCTCGGCACGGGCGTTCCGCCTGTACGCTTCCGCATTCTCGGGGTCGGCGTCAACGTCCGGCCCCAGGGATGTGTCTCGCCGACATCCCACATGTCAGCACGAAATGATCCGGAACGCACGGGGAATCGCACTCGTGCTGTGATGTGCCACAGTCGGGGACGGTCCCATCGGATACCGGAACGCGCACCGATACGCGAATATTATTGGACAGCAACGTGATCGGGCATGAATCTCGGTGACCGAGATGCGACCGCCCGCCCGGTTCCGTCATTCGGCTGTGGGTGCGTGTCGAAAGTGTCACTGCTGTAGTTCTATTCGTGGGACGTCGGTGTCGAACGAGTGGGCGACCGTCCGGACATGGTCCCTCTGCGAACCGGCCCGCGCAGTGGCCGATGTGCCGCCGGGCGGAGGGTGGTCGAGTTCCGGTCTGTCCGCGCTGCGCCGGCGATGGGCATCGTTGCCGCTTTCGAACGCTCGTAAAGCGTTGTTGCGGGCTATGGTTGGAGCTTCAACCTTGCCCGGGAGCCGGCCTGGTATGCGACCGGGTCGGCTCGGCCGCGGGCGTGACGAGGTGCCGAAACAGTCTCGAATGAGACCCTTGTCACATCTGTCAAACCAACCTACTGTGTGTTTACTAGGTTCTCGGTCCGCAGGGGGTTGCCGTGCCACACCGTTGTCGTGCGACGCGCACGGGGGTGCGCGTGTCGCCGAGGACCGGCGGGGATGCAGTTCGGAAGTACCCGGGACACCGAGGTCGATGGAGTGCGCTGCGTCTGTCGGCAGGCGTCGGACCGTTCGGTCGTCACGGTAATTCGGTCTCGTCAGGCAGAAAGGAACTTCCATGACAGCTCGGCAGTTCGACACGGCTCACCGGAAGGGCTCGGGGGGCGAGGGGTCGGGAGAGAACGGGTCGTCAGGGGAATCCGGAACCGTCGACTCTCGATACCGCCTCGACGTCGTCGCGCTGAACACTGCGGACGTCGTCCGGTTCGCCGGCGGTTGGCTGTTCGATCGCGTCATGGCCGGATGGAACGTCACGGTCTTCGTTCAGGATGCATCGGATCCGCGCCCGTTGCGGATCCTGGGGGTGGGCACGGGTGATCTCGAATCCGTCCTGACGACTCGCCGCAAAGGGTTGTACCCGCACACCGTCGCCGTCGAGGCGGACCTGTACAGCTCGGACACCCGGGTCCGGGACGGGGTCCACGCCGCTCTGGGGCACCACCCCACGGAAGTGACGCTGTGGGGCGATCGCATTCCGCCCGAGCTCGACAGCGAGGTGCGGCTCGTGCAGCACCGCCTGAGTCTGGCTGCGAGGGCGTTCAAGGCCCAGGCGCTCGTCGCGGCAGGCGCGAGCGCAACCGACGTGGCCGCCGCCGAGACGTTCTGCACCGGACGGCTGTCGCGGCCTCGCGTGCGATCGGACCTTCTGCCCGCCGGGTGATTCCCGCCCGCCGCCGTCGCCTCGACCATCTCCGGAGGAGTGGTCGAGGCGACGACGGCAGTGTGCTTGTTCAGTCCGGACGGTTGATCACTGCGGGTCACCGATCTTCGCCGCGTCGCGGCGTACCGTCACCGGCTCCGCGAGACGCTGCTCGTCGCACAGACGCTGGAGCTTCTCGAGCGTTTCGTCGAGGCCGGGACCCAGCTGTGGTCCCGGCGTGAAGGTGGCCGGCAGATTGCGCATGCCCTGGATGACGCCGATCGTCTCGTAGTGGACGGTGCCCTCCGGATCACACCGGTAGTCGGGCATGCGATCGAGGACCGCGGTCACCATCGACTTGAACACCGTGCGCGCCACATTGGACCCGATGCACCGATGGATCCCGAGTCCGAAACTGAAGTGGCGATTGGCCTTGCGGTCCATGATGATTCGGTTCGGCTCGGGGAACAGGGACGGGTCGCGGTTGGCCATCGCCCAGGACAGCCACAGACGCTCACCTTCCTTGAACTCGGTGCCGGCCGCTTCGAAGTCCGCCGCGATCGTGCGTCCGTCACCGGGGGCGGGGGTGAAGTAGCGCAGGAACTCCTCGGTCGCGGAGTCGAGTAGAGAGTCACGTTCGCGGCTGAGTTCGTCGCGCTGTTCGGGATTCTGGGACAACCATTCGAGGGCGTGCGCGGTGAGCGCCGTCGTGGTGTCGAAACCGCCGCCGATGATCAGCCCCAGCATCCCGAGCAGTTCGAGGTCGGGTGCGGGCTCACCGTCGATGCGCAGTTCGAGGAGCGCGTCGACCAGTCCCGGCCGCGGATTCTGGCGGATCTCGTGCATGTTGGTGAGCAGGTCCAGTCCCATCGCCCGGTGCATCTCGGCGACGCGCGGGGCGTCGGGCGAATTCTCCGGTGTGTACACCGCCGCGTGGACCGGTTCGCTGTAGATCGACCACTGCTTCAACGGAATCCCGAGCATCGCCAGGGTCAGCACCGCAGGCACGACATTGGCGAGGTCGTCGACGAAGTCGATGCGGCCCTGCTCGATCTTCTCGTCGAGGCTCGCGCGGACGACCTCGTCGATGAACGGCTTCCACCGCTGCACCGCGGCCGGCGACAGATAGGGATTGAGCACCGAACGGTATTCGCGGTGTTCGGGGTCGTCCATCTCCAGGATGCCGCCGCGCACGAGTGACGCGCGCTGGGCGGTCGGGATCGAGATGCCCTTGTAGCCCTTGCGTTCGTTGTTGATGTCGTGATCGTTCGAGATGTGCGGGCAGCGGGCCAGTTCGAAGACCGCGGCGCTGCCGGCCGCGACCCAGTGGCCGTCGTAGGTGTCCGTCCAGGCGACGGGGCAGGTTTCGTGCATCTCCTGGGTGATCGATTCGAACCGATGCCGGTACTCGGGTGTGTGGCGGTCGAATTGGTATCGGTTCTTCTTGCGATCTTCGTCGGTGACGATGTTCTCGGTGGTCACGGTGTGGCTTCCCTCGGTTGGTCGCGGTTCACGGCGCACGTCTGTTCGGGCGGGGTCAGGAGATGGAGACGGCTTGTTCGGGGCACGATCGTGCCGCCTCGCGCACCTGCTCCTCCTGATCGGCCGGGACCCGGTCGTACACCGCGGACGCGTGACCGTCGATCTCACTCAGTTCGAAGGCGCCCGGGGCGCTCATCGCGCAGAGCGTATGACCCTGGCAGCGTTGCGAATCGACTTTCACCTTCATTGACCTGTCCTTCGAGTTGTCGTGAATCCGTGCCCCGCAGGGGAGATGAGCAGGGGAGATCAGACGTGGTAGTCGTACCACTTGAGGTAGCCGCCGCCGTCCACCCGCAACTGCACACCGGTGACGTAGCGGGCTTCCTCGGAGACGAGGTAGACGATCGCGTTGCTGATGTCCTCGGGTTCGACGTACGGGATGCGCATCGCCTGCTGGACCCCGAAGGCCGGTTCGGCATCCGCGCGGGTCGGGTGCTCGAGGTCGGGACGGAAGGAGCGGTACATCGGCTCGCTCTGCAGCATCGCGGTGTTGCAGTTCGTCGGGTGGACGACGTTCGCGCGGATGCCGCGCGGCGCGAGGTGGGTGGCCAGGTCGTAGACGTAGTGCGTCAGTGCCCGCTTCGAGTGCACGTAGGCCATGCCGCCCAGGTCGGCGCCCGGGTTATCGACCTTCGAGGTGTCCATGAGGGCTGCCGTCGACCCGGTGGCGACGATGGCGGCGCCGTCGCCGAGATGGGGGAGCGACACCTGGATGGCATTGATCGTGCCGATCAGGTTGGTATCGATGACATCGCACCAGGCCTGGATCTGAGGCTCACCCTTCATTCCTGCGACGCCGGCCTGCGCGACGACGATGTCGAGCTTCCCGAACTCGGCGATGCCGGCGTCGAGCGCCGCACGCAACTGCGCCACATCGCGTACATCCGCCTGCGCGGTCACGATTCGGCGTCCGGTCTTCTCGACGAGCCGGGCCGTTTCCTCGAGATCCTCCGGGCGGGCCATCGCGTACCCGATCGTCGGGATGTCCTCGCACAGGTCGACGGCGATGATGTCCGCGCCCTCTTCGGCCAGGCGAACCGCATGGCTCCGGCCCTGTCCGCGCGCGGCGCCGGTGACGAACGCAACCTTGCCTTCAACTCGTCCCACGATCTTTCCCTCCTGTGTCTGTGGTCTCGCGGGCCGTCGGCCGTGGCGCCGGACGGAACCGGAGGATGCTGCTCGGTGTCGGTCGTGTGCCCCGAGAAATGCGGATGTCCGCCGCGCGGTCGTGAAAGGAATCTGTGTGGGGCATGCCCCGGTTGAATCGCCTTTGCCTCGGAACAGAATGATAATTCCGAGTGACGAGAATCATACTCTGCATACGGGAGCTCGGGCAAGGATTCGGACATTCGTCCCCGTCCGGGTTCGGCGGCGGAGTCCGAAATATGGCCGGTCCCACATTCGTTCGCGCAGCGAATGGTCTCGGTGGCGTGGAAGCGGAAGGTCGCGCCGTCGACGGTCGAATGTCTGCGAAAGACCGGATTCCCCGTTCCCCGGAACATTCTTTCCCGTACCCTCGCGGCCGGTGGGGCTCTGCGTCGCGTCCAGGGATCGATGCAGGTGGAATTCGCCTCCGGCGCCGGCGCATGTCAGCGGCGTTGCGGTCTCGGCGATGCGAGGTGCTCCCGAGGTGGTCGGATCGCTGCGAATGTGCGTCCAGGGCGCTCTTCCGAATCGAAAGGGAATCGAATCGATGGTCAACGAACTGACCGGCAAGGTCGCCGTCGTCACCGGTGGAGCATCGGGGATCGGCCGCGCGATCGTCGAGCGGTACGTCGCCGAGGGTGCTCGTGTGGTCGTCGCGGACGTGGAACGTGAGCGCGCAGAGGAGCTGGTCCGAGCCTGTGGCCCGGCGTCGGTGTTCCGGTACACCGACGTCGGGGACGTCGAGCAGGTCGCGGCCACGGTCGAATTCGCGATCGAACGCTTCGGCAAACTCGACGTGATGTGCAACAACGCCGGCATTCCGGGCAAGATGCACAAGAGTTTCCTTCACGACGACCTCGCCGACTTCGGCAGGGTCATGGCAGTGAACCTGCTCGGTGTCATGGCAGGCACTCGGTACGCGGCGTCGTTCATGGCCGAGCACGGCGGCGGGTCGATCGTCAACATGTCCTCGATCGGCGGGATCCAGGCCGGGGGTGGCGTGATGACCTACCGGGCGTCCAAGGCCGCGATCGTCCAGTTCACGAAGTCGGCGGCGATCGAATTGGCGCAGTACGACATCCGTGTCAACTGCATTGCGCCGGGCAGCATACCCACGGCCCTGCTCACCACGTCCATGAGTGCGATGGCCGACGAGCGCAGTGAACGGCTCACGCGCGCAGTTCGTGCCTCGATGCAGACGGATCGGCCGCTCGAACGGGACGGGACCCCGGAGGACGTCGCCGAAGCCGCGCTGTATTTCGCCGGGGATCGCTCGCGTTATCTCACCGGGACGGTGCTTCCCGTCGACGGTGGCACCACCGCGGGAAAACCGTTGCGCAGGAAGCCTGCTCCCGCACCGGCCGCTCCCACGCCGACGTCCTGAGCGGAGACCGGCGGGAATCACGCCTGCGGATCGGCAATTTAAATCAACTGCTTGACTTAACCGTGCCCGTCGGATTTACTGTGACGGGGATCACGGGGGATGGGATCGAGGGGCCACCCGAGTGATGGCTCGGGTGGCCGCCCCCGATCGCAACGTCCTCACCCGGAACGAGAGCCGACGCCTCGCTGGGTGGGGCACACAAGGAGCGGATGCGATGACCACCGCGAATCGAACAGCTCGCGCCGAGCGTGTCAGCGCGACCCGGGGGGCGATTCTCGCGGCCGCCGAGCGGTTGTTCGCCGAGCGGGGCATCGCGTCCGTCTCCAACCGGCAGATCAGCGAGGAAGCCGGACAGGGCAACAACGCCGCTGTCGGATACCACTTCGGAACCAAAGCCGACCTGGTCCGGGCCATCGTGCGCAAGCACAACGCGCACGTCGAACGACTCTGCCATCAGATGGTCGCGCAGGTCGGCGACTCCGCCGATGTGCGGGACTGGGTGACCTGCCTGGTGCGCCCGCTGACCGAGCATCTCGATTCGCTCGGAAATCCCACGTGGTACGCACAATTCAGTGCACAGCTCATGCCCGACCCCGCGTTCCGTGACGTGGTCTCGGAGGAGTCGCTGACCTCCCGGTCACTGCTGACCATCATCGCGGGACTGGAACGGTCGTTGCCGGACCTGCCGCCCGACGTCCGCCGTCAACGCTTCGCGATGGCCCGCCTGCTCATCGTGCACACGAGCGCCCAGCTCGAGCGCACCCTCGCAGACGGTGGCACCGGCTCCGACTGGACCGCGACCGGCACCAGCCTGATCGACGCGATCACCGGCCTGTTGCTGGCACCCGTCACGACCGGCTGACCTCCGGTTTCGGGCGCCACCGCCCACACGTACCCACGAAGGAAGACGCCATGAAGGTCTACGTGGACCAGGACAGATGCATCGCCGCCGGGCAGTGCGTCGCGCACGCCGACGAGGTGTTCGACCAGCGGGAGGACGACGGCATCGTCGTGTTGCTCGACGACAGCCCTTCGGAGGACCTCGCCGACGGTGTGCGCGAGGCCGCGTCGATGTGCCCTGCACTGGCCATCCGCATCGAGGAATGACCCCACGACCGATCACGAGGAGCGCGATGTCCGACACGCTGGCAGGACCCGAAAGCGTCACAGCCGCAGACATTCCCGAGTATCCGATGGACCGGGCCGCGGAATGCCCGTTCGCTCCTCCGCCGCAGGTGCTGGACATGGGCGCGCAGCGCCCGCTCAGCCGGGTCCGTATCTGGGACGGCAGCACGCCGTGGCTGGTCACCGGCTATGCCGAACTCAAGGAGCTGATGTCCGATCCGCGCGTCAGCGTCGACGACCGCAAGCCGGGCTTCCCGCACTGGAACGAGGGCATGCTCTCGACGGTGCACAAGCGCCCGCGCTCGGTGTTCACCTCCGACGGGGAGGAACACACACGCTTCCGGCGGATGCTCACCAAGCCGTTCACGCTCAAGCGGGTCGACGCGCTGCGCCCCGCGATCCAGCGGATCACCGACGAGCACATCGACGCGATCCTCGCCGGCCCCCAGCCCGCGGATCTCGTCACGGCCCTCGCACTCCCGGTTCCGTCCCTGGTCATCAGTGAGATGCTCGGTGTGCCCTACGAGGACCACGAGTTCTTCCAGGCACACGCCACGATCGGAGTCGACCGGTACGCGACCGCCGAGCAGGCCGCCGAAGGCCGGACCGGGCTGGCGAAATACCTCATCAAGCTGATCGAGGCGAAGATCGACGCACCCGCCGAGGACGTCGTGTCCGAACTCGGCGAACGCGTCCGGGCCGGGGAGATCAGCATGAAGGAGGCTGCGCAGCTCGGCACCGGGCTGCTCATCGCCGGGCACGAAACCAGCGCCAACATGATCGCTCTCGGCACACTGGCGCTGTTGCGCAACCCCGAGCAGCTCGCCGTCGTCCGCGACACCGACGACAAGAAGGTCCTGGCCAACGCGGTCGAGGAACTGCTGCGCTACCTGAGCATCATCCAGAACGGACAGCGCCGCGTCGCGGTCGAGGACATCGAGATCGCCGGCGAGACGATCCGCGCGGGGGAGGGCATCATCGTCGACCTCGCACCGGCCAACTGGGATGCCAAGGCGTTCCCCGAACCGGACAAGCTGGATGTGCACCGGCCGGCTCGCCTGCACGTCGGGTTCGGGTTCGGGCCGCACCAGTGCGTCGGACAGCAGCTCGCGCGGGCGGAGCTGCAGATCGTCTACAGCACGCTGCTTCGCCGTATTCCGACTCTGCGCCTGGCGATTCCGTTCGAGGACGTCGAATTCAAGCACGATCGTCTGGCGTTCGGCGTCTACTCGCTGCCGGTCGCGTGGTGATCACCGGTCCGGTCCGACGAAAACTCGACGGGCATCACGCCGATGTCGCGTCGCGAAATGTGTGAACCAATCGATCCGAAACGGAGGGTCACGATGCCGGTTCCGAACACGAGCTCGTTGCTGTATCCGCCCGAGGGATTCGGTCCACCGAAGGACCGGCGCGGTCACGCCGCGGGCGGGGTGGGATTGCCCGCCGGGACGAAGGTCTTCTCGGCCGACAACCACATCTCGCTCGCCGACGACATCTTCTTCGAGCGATTTCCCGAAGAAATGAAGGACCGGGCGCCGCGCGTCTGGTACGAGGAAGGCGCGTACCAGCTCGGGCGTAAGGGAAAGTCCTTCCTCCCGGGCGATTTCAGTCACGTACTCATGCAGTACGACCCGCTGGACGGGTCCGGAAGCACGAACCTCGAAGCCCGGATTCGAGATCTCGGCGAGGACGGCATCGACGTCGAGCTCGCCTTCCCCAATGCGCTCCTCGCGCTGTTGTTCTACCCGGACAAGGAAGTTCGCGAACTGTCCTTCCGGATATACAACGAATACATCGCCGAGCTGCAGGAGCGGTCGAACGGCCGGTTCTACGGGGTCGGACTCGTCAACTGGTGGGACGCGGACGGTGCCCGGCGCACGCTTGCCGAACTGAAGTCCCTCGGCCTGAAGACCTTCCTGCTCCCACTCTCGGCGGGCAAGGACAACGACGGCAACCAGATCGACTACGCCAGCACCGCGATGATCCCGGTCTGGGACGAGATCGAGGCGTCCGGGGTTCCGGTCTCGCACCACATCGGCGAAGCGCCGCTGTCGAGCCCGTGCGAGGTCAACAGCGTCGCGGTCGGCATGATGCACAACGTCGCCCCGTTCCGGGAGATGTTCGCCAAGTACATCTTCAGCGGCATCATCGATCGTCATCCGGCACTGCGGATCGGCTGGTTCGAAGGCGGGATCAACTGGGTGCCGGCCGCCATCCAGGACGCCGAGCACCTGCTCGCCTCGTTCCGGCACATGCTCGACCGTCCCGTCGAACACGACATCCGGCACTACTGGGACGAGAACATGTGGGCCTCGTTCATGGTGGATCCGCTGGGACTGTCGATGGCCGACGAGATCGGAATCGACAAGATCATGTGGTCGTCCGACTACCCGCACAACGAGAGCACGTTCGGATACTCGGAAAAGTCTCTCGCCGCCGTCGTGGACGCGGTCGGCCCGGACGCCGCGGCCCGCATCGTCAGCGGGAACGTGATGGATTTCCTCGGTCTGTGACGGTGCCCGAACGGCCCAGTGTGTCGAGACCGAAGGAGGACCGAGGGATTCGTGGACGGGAACGATGAAGGCGAGGCCGGCTCGGCACCGCTGAGCGGATACGTCGTGGTCGAGTTGTCGACCGGCATTGCCGGTGCCTACTGCACGAAGATGCTGGTCGACGCCGGCGCCGACGTGGTGAAGGTCGAACCACCCGGCGGCGATCCGCTGCGGACCTGGAGCGCCTCCGGCGCCCGGATCGAATCCGGCAGCGACGGAGCCCTGTTCGCGTTCCTCGCGGGAGGCAAGCGCAGCGTCGTCGCGGACCCCGACCTGGAGGACGACCTCGACACGATCCACGCGCTGCTCGAGACCGCGGACGCGGTGGTGTGGTCACGTGAATCGGCGGTCGCCGAACACCCGTCGCTGCGACCCGAGCAACTCCGGCAGGCGTATCCGCACCTGACCGTCACCGCGATCACCCCGTTCGGTCTGGACGGCCCGTGGAGCGACCGGCCGGCCACCGAATTCACCGTCCAGGCGTGGTCCGGCGGGATCATCGGGCTCGGGCGCGGTGCTCCCGACCGCGCACCGGTGCACATCGGCGGCAGGATCGGGGAATGGCTGACCGGTGCGACGGCCGCGGCGGCCACGCTGGCATCGCGGGCACGCACCCGGCTCACCGGCGACGGAGAACTCGTCGACGTGTCCATGCTCGAAACCGAGATCCTCTGTCTCACCTACCATCCGGTCTCGTTCTTCGACGGACTCGATCGCCCGTTCCGCACCGAGCGGCGGCTGACCGTTCCCGGGGTGGCCACCGCGCAGGACGGTCTGGTCGCGCTGGGGTGCGGAACCGCGCAGCAGTGGTTCGACCTGTGCGTCATGGTGGGGCACCCCGAATGGATCGACGAGGAATCACCGCTGTCCATCACCGAACAGGCCATCAAGATGGCCCCGGAGATCCGGGCGTGGATCGCGGAGCGGTCCGTCGAGGAGATCCTCGACTTCGCCGCGGCCCTGCGGATTCCGAGCGGTCCGGTCGGCAACGGGGAGAACGTCACCGGAATCGATCACTACCGCATCCGGGGGACGTTCACGGACAACCCCCGCGGAGACTTCGTCCAACCGGTTCGCCCGTACCGCATCGAGCCCGGCGCGTTGCCCGGACCGCGACCGTCGCCCGCCCTCGGGGAACACACGCGGGATCGGCGCCTGCGAATCGGGACGCCGCGGCCGGCGGACAACGGCGCCGCCGGTTCGGCCGGCTCTCGTTCGGTTCGGCCGTTCGACGGCCTGCGCGTGCTGGACATGACGAGTTTCTGGGCCGGACCCTCCTGCACCCACGTCCTCGCGATGCTCGGCGCCGACGTCATCCACCTGGAATCGGCGTCGCGCCCGGACGGTACCCGGCTGATCGCGGGAGTGCCGGTCTCCGAGGACGACTGGTGGGAGAAGTCGCCGATCTTCGCCGCCCTGAACACCGGCAAGCGGAGCCTGGCCCTGGATTTCCGCACCGAACGTGGTCGTGAGGTGCTCCGCCGGCTGATCGCGACGTGCGATGTGATCGTCGAGAACTACACCCCACGTGTACTCGACCAGATCGGGCTGGACTTCGACACGGTTCGTGCCCTGCGTCCGGACGCGATCCTGGTTCGCATGCCGGGATTCGGCCTCGACGGTCCGTGGCGCGACAACCCGGCCTTCGCCTACGTCATCGAGGACAGTTCGGGCCTGAGCTGGCTGACCGGTCATCGCGATCAGAATCCAGTGGAGCCCTATTCGGTCGGCGATCCGAACGCCGGTGTCCATGCGCTCGTGGGGTTGCTCGTGGCGCTCGAACAACGCCGCCGCACCGGTGAGGGCGCACTGGTGGAGGCACCGATGGTCGATGCGGCGCTCAACATCGCCGCGGAGCAGGTGATCGAGTTCTCCGCGTACGGAACGCTTCTCGAGCGTGACGGGAATCGTGGTCCGGTCGCTGCGCCGCAGAACCTGTACCGGACCGAGGAGCTCGACGAGTTCGGGCGACCCGACTGCTGGGTGGCCGTCGCGGTCGAAACCGACGAACAATGGTCGTTCCTGCGTACTGCGCTGGGCGATCCCGGGTGGGCGGCGGATCCCCAGCTCGGCACCGCCGAGGGGCGGCGTCGCCACCACGATCTTCTCGACGACCAGCTGGCGCGGTGGTGCCGGAGCCGGACGGCGGACGAGATCGTGGAGGTGCTGTGGGGTGCCGGTGTGCCGGTGGCGAAGGTGATGCAACCGCACCGGCAGAGCGAGATACCGCAGCTCGCGCACCGGGGATTCTTCGAAGAACTCGACCATCCGGTGTTCGGCACGGCGCGGTACAGCACGATGGCGGCGCGATTCTCGGAAGGGCCGACCGACGTCCACGTCCGCCGCGCACCGCTGCTCGGCGAGCACAACCACGAGATCCTTGCCGAACTCGGATTCGACGACGGGGCGATCGTCGCGCTCGAAGACGACGGTGTCCTCGGGCGCGCACCCGTGTGGTGACAAGACGATGAACCCCGGGCACGACGAAACGCCGCCGGAACCGGCAGCGTTCCGCGGCCGGACGTCAGGGAACGAAGGTGGGCAGAGTGTCCCAGCCCCGCACCGTCGATGTCGGCGACAGCGCGGCGTTCGCCGCGTCGACCTCCCACTCGGGGAAACGCTTCAGGATCTCCTCGAGCGCGACCCGGCCCTCGAGCCGCGCCAGTGCCGAACCGAGACAGAAATGCGTGCCGACACTGAAGGTCAGATGCCGACGGGGCTCGCGATGGATGTCGAATGTGTCGCTGTCGGGACCGAACTGGCGGTGATCGCGGTTGGCGGCGCCGATCAGGAACATCATCACGCTGCCCTCGGGAACGGTGGTGCCGTGGAACTCGACGTCCCGGGTCACGTACCGCGCGACATGCGGTGCCGGCGGCTCGAACCGCAGCAGTTCCTCGATGGCCTTGGGGATCAGCGTCGGATCCTCGACGAGCTGTCGTCGCTGGTCGGGGTGTTCGGCGAGCACCTTGCCGGCCCAGCCGATGAGCCGCGTGGTGGTTTCGTTGCCGGCCCCGGATACGACGTTCACGTAGGTCAGGAGTTCGTCCCGGGTCAGCCGACGAACCGTTCCGGTCTCGTCCTCGAACTCGACCTCGAGCAATTCGGTCATGATGTCGTCCGACGGATGCTCGGCGCGCCAGTCGATGTATGCGCCGAAGATGTCGCCGCTGACCATGCCGTCGGATGCGGCCTTCATCTTGCCGCCTTCCTCGGTCCGCATCTGCTCGTTCGCGAAGTCACGGATCGCTTCCTGGTCCTCCTCCGGGATGCCCAGGAGCATGCCGATCGTCCGCATCGGCATCTGTGCGCCGATGTCGGCGACGAAATCGAGCCGGCCCGATCCGACATGGGGGTCGAGCGCCTCGGCGCAGAACTGGCGGATTTTCGGTTCGAGTGCCTGGATCTTGCGCGGAGTGAACATCCGCGCCAGCAGTTTTCGGTGGATGTCGTGGATCGGCGGATCCTCGAAGAGCAGCACGCCCGGCGGAATCGCGATGTTCGCCTTGATGAGTTCGAGAATCGCACCGCGAGCGGAGCTGAACGTCTGGTAGTCGACGAGTCCCTGGTCGACGTCCGCGAAGCGGCTCAGCGCATGGAAATCGTGGGTTTCGTTGTAGTAGAGGGGCGCTTCTTCGCGGATACGCTTGAACATCGGGTAGGGATCGGCATTGATCTCGCCGTCGTACGGGTCGTATCGAATGTCGCTGGCTGCGCTGGTCGTCACAGGTCTACCACCTTTCGGAGGATTCGTATTCGCGTGCGCGCTGGGCAGGACTGCAGTCGGAACGATCTCATCGACTGCTACCAGTGTCGGGCTCCGAGTCTTGCGATGCAAGCATTATTCTCTGATTCTGAGAGTAGAATTCTCATCCAGCACCGGATCGGGGCGGGGAGGCCTGAAAGGTGTGAGACGACAACGATTTCGGAATGCAGCGTTTTCGGAGTGCGGCATTCCCGTGATCCCCCGTGGGTCCGACCATCGACCGGAGGGTGCTGTGCAGGTCACGAGGTCCTACGACGCGCTCCTGTCCAAGGGGGAGGATCGCCGGCTGCAGATCGTCGCCGCCGCGCAGCGCATCCTCACGCGCAACGGCTGGCGCGGTACGACGCTCGCGCAGATCGCACAGGAGGTCGGGGTCACCCCCGCCGGTCTGCTGTACCACTTCTCGTCGAAGGAGCAACTGCTGCACGCGGTACTCGACGCGCGTGACGCGGACGATCACGCGCGCGCCGATCCGGCCGGGGATCTGGCCGAGGAGATCCGGAAGACGGCCTGCCGCATCGAACAGTCGCCGGAGCTGGTGGGGACGTTCGTGGTGATGCTGGTCGAGAACCTGATGCCGGACGCACCTCTGCACGGTCGACTGCTCGACAGGTGGCGCCTGTCCGTCGACATCGTCGCCGAGACGATTCGCACTCACCAGCGTTCGGGTCGGTACCGGGATGACATCGACGCGTCGGTGCGGGCGGTCGAGATCATCGCGTTCATCAACGGAATGGAGATCTCCTGGCTGCTCGATCGGACGATCCCGCTCGGTGACGTCTTCGCCGAGTACTCCCGTTCGCTCGATCGGGATCTTGCCGCGGTCGTGGTGAAGTGAGCGCCGGACGCTGTCACCGCAGCGGTGCAGTTCGTGGGATCAGTTGTGCGCCACAAGCGTTGCTCGCAACTCGCGTAACCTCGGTCCTTGAGTTCTGACGAATCAACTGTAAGCTTTACGGCAATCGAGAATATCGTTCGCAGATGGGGCAAAGATGCGATCCGAAATCAGAGAATCATCCTGGGAACGGGGTGTCTCCGGCGCGCCACGAGAGTGGCCTGTGCCGAGCGGATGGGTACGCGGCCTCCTCTCGGGCGATCGGTCGGGTCCGGTTCGTGCGGTCGGGGGACTGTTCGCGATGTCCGCCGACGCGGTGAAGTTCTTGTTCCGCAGGCCTTTTCAAGCACGTGAGTTCCTGGAGCAGTCCTGGTTCGTCGTCCGGGTGTCGCTGCTGCCGACGCTGCTCGTGGCGATTCCGTTCACGGTGCTCGTGAGCTTCACACTCAACATCCTCCTGCGCGAGCTCGGCGCCGCCGACCTGAGCGGGGCGGGTGCGGCTTTCGGTGCGGTCACGCAGGTCGGGCCGATGGTGACCGTGCTGATCGTTGCGGGCGCGGGAGCGACCGCGATGTGCGCGGATCTCGGCTCGCGCACGATCCGCGAGGAGATCGACGCTATGGAGGTTCTCGGAATCGACCCCGTCCAGCGGCTCGTCACACCGCGGATGCTCGCGTCCGGTCTCGTGGCGATGCTGCTCAACGGACTGGTCTGCATCATCGGGGTGATGGGCGGCTACACCTTCTCGGTGTTCGTCCAGGACGTCAATCCCGGAGCCTTCGCCGCCGGAATCACCCTGCTGACCGGCATCGACGAGGTGATCATCTCCTCGGTCAAGGCGCTGCTGTTCGGTCTCATCGCCGGACTGGTCGCGTGCTATCGCGGGCTGACGGTCTCGGGCGGTGCGAAAGCGGTGGGAAACGCCGTGAACGAAACGGTGGTGTACGCGTTCATGGCACTGTTCGTGGTCAACGTCGTGGTGACGGCCATCGGAATCCAGCTGACGGCCAGGTGACGACACGTGCCTCCGAGTTCCGAGTACGCGCGCACGGTCGCCCTGCTGCGGCGTCCCGTCGACGGACTCGGCCGGGTCGGCGATCACGCGATCTTCTACGTCCGTGCTCTCGTCGGCGCCCCTGTCGCGGCCTGGCGCTATCGACGGGAAACCCTGCGTCTGATCGCCGAAACCAGCATGGGCGCAGGAACTCTCGCGGTGATCGGCGGGACCGTCGTCATCGTCGGGTTTCTCACCCTGGCGACCGGCGGCACCCTCGCGGTGCAGGGTTACAGCTCGCTCGGGAACATCGGTATCGAAGCGCTCACGGGCTTCCTCTCCGCGTTCATCAACGTGCGGATCTCCGCGCCGGTCGTCGCCGGGATCGGTCTCGCCGCGACCTTCGGTGCCGGCGCCACCGCGCAACTCGGCGCGATGCGGATCAACGAGGAGATCGACGCACTCGAATCGCTGGGCATCGAACCGATCGCCTACCTCGTCGGCACGCGCATCGTCGCAGGCCTGATCGCCATCACCCCGCTCTACGCACTGGCCGTCGTCGCCTCGTTCCTCGCGAGCCGATTCACCACCGTGTTCCTGCTCGGTCAGTCCGCCGGACTCTACGACCACTACTTCGCGACGTTCCTGAATCCGATCGATCTGCTGTGGTCTTTCCTGCAGGCGTTCCTCATGGCGTTGACAATCCTGTTGATACACACGTACTTCGGGTTCTTCGCCGCCGGTGGGCCCTCGGGCGTCGGTACCGCCGTCGGGAACGCGGTCCGCACGTCGCTCATCGCGGTCGTCTCGGTCACCCTGCTCGTCTCGCTGGCGGTCTACGGCGCCAACGGCAACTTCAACCTGTCCGGATAGCGAGGTGGAAATGGGACCGAAGGTGCTCCGGCCCCTCGCCGGGCTCGCGGCGATCGCGGTGCTCGCCGGCATCGTCGCCGGTGCGGCCGCCCTGTTCGACGGGCGTTTCACCGGCAGTGTGCCGGTCACGGTGCTCTCGCCCCGCGCCGGGCTGGTGATGTATCCCGACGCGAAGGTGAAGATGCGCGAGGTGACGGTGGGCAGGGTGGACTCCGTCACGGCCCGTCCGGACGGCCTGGCCGAGATCACCCTCGCGCTCGATCCCGCACAGACGCAGGCGATCCCGTCGAACGTCTCCGTCGACATCGCGTCGACCACCGTGTTCGGAGCGAAGTTCGTGCAGTTCCTCCCGCCGGCCGACCCGTCTCCGGTGCCCCTGCAAGCGGGCCGGGTTCTCGAATCGGAACACGTCACCGTCGAAATCAACACCGTCTTCGAACAACTCGTGAACGTCCTCGACCGGATACAGCCGGAGAAGCTGAACGAGACTCTCGGCGCGGTCGCCGCCGCGATGAACGGTCGCGGCGACCGGTTCGGGCAGATGCTCGTCGACCTCGACTCCGTCCTCGGCGCGATCGAACCGGCCCTGCCCGCGCTGGTCACGGACCTCGCGCTGGCGCCGGCGGTGGCTTCCACCTACGCGGACACCGCACCCGACCTGATCACGACCGGTGCGAACGCCGCATCCATCGGCGACACCGTCGTCGACGAGGAACACAATCTCGACGCCTTCCTCCTCGGGATGATCGGGCTGTCCGACGCCGGGCAGCCCGTGCTCGCCCGGAATCGGGACGGGCTGACGACGCTGCTCGATCTGCTGGTGCCGACCACTACACTCACCGACGAGTACAACGAGGCGCTGACCTGTTCCCTGACGGGCCTGGCCTTCCTCGCCGATTCGAAACCGGTGGACGTGGAAGGGCTCGGCTTGTCCGCGAACTTCCTGTGGGGCACCGACCCGTATCGGTATCCGGAGGACCTGCCGAAGGTCGCCGCCTCCGGTGGACCCCAATGTTCGGTCCTGCCGGTGCCATACGAAGGCCGCCCGCCGTTCGTGGTCGCCGACGTCGGTGCCGACCCGTTCGATTCCGGACGCCAGGCGGTCACCGTCGAAGGGCTGTCGGAGGCGCTGCTCGGGCGGGTCGCCGGACCGGCAGAGCCGGATCCGGCACCCCCGGTACCGTTCGGCATCCCGGCCCTGCCGAATCCGATTCCCGCCCTGCCGAACCTGTTTCCCGCGCTACCGGACCGGGGGCCGTGATGAGTACCCGGAACGGCCCGATCCTCCGATTCGGCGCCTTCGCCGCCGTGATGCTGGCGCTGTCCGGCCTCCTCGTCCTCGTCTTCGGGGAATACCGGACCGGCGCGACGACCATCTATTCGGCGGTGTTCGAGGATTCGTCGGGCCTGCGCTCCGGCGACCCGGTGCGGATCGCCGGTATCCGCGTCGGCACCGTCTCCGACGTGGCGTTGCGCGACGACCACTCGGTCGCGGTGACATTCGACGCGGACCGCGAACTCGTGCTCACCACCGGCACAACGGCGGCGGTTCGGTACCTGAACCTGGTGGGGGACCGCTACCTCGCGCTCCACGAAGGACCGGGGTCGACGCAGATTCTCCCCGCCGGCGCCGAGATCCCGGTCGAGCAGACCGCACCGGCCCTGGACCTCGACCTGTTGCTCGGCGGATTCAAACCCGTCATCGACAGCGTCGATCCGACCGAGGTCAACGCACTCACCTCGTCGTTGCTGCAGATCCTGCAGGGTCAGGACGGCACCGTCGAGTCACTGCTGGCGCGGACGTCCTCGTTCTCGAACGAACTCGCGGCGAACAGCGAGCTCGTCCAGAGCCTGATCGACAATCTGAACCGGGTGATGACCACGCTGTCCGACAGCGGCGGCGATTTCACCGCGACGATCGACCGCCTCGAACGGCTCGTGGGCGAACTGTCGGCGGAACGCGACCCCATCGGTGCCGCGATCGAAGCCCTCGACACCGGCACGGCGTCGATGACGGACCTGCTCACGCAGGCACGGCCCCCGCTCGCGGGCGCCGTCGACGAACTCGCGCGGCTCGCACCACTTCTCGACGACGACAAGCAACGTCTCGACTCCGCGCTCGAGAAAGCTCCCGAGAACTTCCGCAAGCTCGTGCGGGTCGGCGCGTACGGAAACTTCATCCAGTACTACATCTGCGCCATCTCGGTGCGGGTGACCGACGAGAACGGCGAGACGGTCCAGTTGCCGTGGATCGAACAGGACTCGGGAAGGTGCGCTCCCTGACATGCTGCGCTATCGATCTGCCAACCTGATCCGGAACGGCATCATCGGGACCGTCCTGATCACGTGCATCCTGCTCGTGGGGCTGCAGGCGCAGGCGTTCGTCACGGCGGCGACCACACTGCCGTACCGCGCGAGATTCGTCGAAGCCGGTGGGCTCCGGGCCGGCGACGACGTCGTCGTCTCCGGTGTCGAGGTCGGCACCGTGTCGAAGGTGTCGCTGCTCGACGGTGATGCGCTGGTCGAGTATTCCGTCGATTCGTCGGTGCGGCTCGGATCGGCCACCACCGCCCACATCAAGACCGGCTCGTTGCTCGGCAAACGGATCCTGACACTGGTGTCGGACGGGCCGGGCCTGCTGCGCCCGAACGAGGTGATCCCCACCGACCGCACGTCGTCGCCGTATTCGCTCACCGATGCGGTCGGGGACCTGACGACGAACGTGTCCGGCATCGACACCGACGCGGTGAACCGCTCCCTGGACCTGCTGTCCACGACCCTCGAGCGCATCGAGCCGCAGCTGGGCCCGACCTTCGACGGACTGACGGAACTGTCGCGCTCGCTCAACGACCGCAACGAGTCCCTGCGCGACCTGCTCACCGCGACGCGCGATGTCACCGGCATTCTGGCCGACCGCAGCGCGCAGGTGAACACCCTGATCCTCGACGCGAACACCCTGGTCGCCGTCCTCGCCGAACGAAGGCAGGCGATCGTGGACCTGCTCGCGAACACCGCCGCGGTGTCCGAGCAGTTGTCGAGCCTGGTCGCCGACAACGAGGCCGAACTGGCCCCGACGCTCGACCGGCTGAACTCCGTCGCGGCGCTGCTCGAGGAGAACCGGGACAACATCGCCGCGGCGCTGCCCGGACTCGCGAAGGTCGCACTGACCCAGGGCGAGGCCGTCTCCGGCGGCCCGTTCTACAACGCGTTCGTCGCCAACCTCGTCGACGGGCACATGATCCAACCGTTCGTCGACCAGGCCCTCGGCGTCGATCCGCCGGCCGTGTTCCCCGTCCCCGGTCAGGAGCCGCGATGACACGCCGCACGATCGTTCTGCTCGCCGCAGCCGTTCTCGTCTGCGGCATCGCCGTCGCCTCCGCGATCGGGTACCGAGAGCTGTTCGGCCCCAGAACGATCCGTGCGGTGTTCACAACCGCCACCGCGATCTACGAGGGCGACGGGGTGCGTGTCGCGGGCGTCGAGGTGGGGCACATCGTCTCGATCGAGCCTCGCGGTACCACCGCCGAGATCGTGATGGCCGTGGATCGGCGTGTCCCGATACCCGCGGACGCGAGCGCGGTGATCGTGGCCCAGAGCCTGGTCGCGGCCCGCTACGTCCAGTTGACACCGGCCTACCGCAGCTCCGGTGAGACGATGGCCGACGGCGCCACGATCCCCCTCGAACGCACCGCGGTTCCCGTCGAGTGGGACGAGGTCAAGACCGAGCTCACCCGTCTCGCGGCGGAACTCGGCCCGGACGGCGACCTCTCAGCCAGTGCGGTGGGACGATTCGTCGACAGCACCGCCGACGCGCTCGCCGGCAACGGCGACAAGCTCCGCAGCACCATCGAGCAATTATCCGGTGCCGGAAGGGTTCTCGCCGACGGTAGCGGCGACATCGTGGACATCGTCGCGGCGTTGCAGACCTTCGTGACGACCCTGCGGGACAGCAACGTGCAGATCGTCAGTTTCGAGAACCGGCTCGCCACGTTGACCAGCGTGCTCGACGACAACACCACCGACCTCGACGCGGCGGTGACGAACCTGTCCGTCGCGGTCGGCGACGTGCAGCGGTTCGTCGCGAACAACCGCGACCGCGCCGGTGAACAGATCGAGCGTCTGGTGAACGTGACGCAGAATCTCGTGGACAACAAGGACGACGTCGAACAGTTGCTGCACATCTTCCCGACGAGCATGGCCAACTTCTACAACATCTACAATCCCGATACCGCTACCGAGGCAGGGGTTTTCGTCGTCAACAACTTCTCGAACCCGATCCAGTTCGTGTGCGCCGGGATCGCCGCCGTCGAGAACTCGACCTCGCAGGAATCGGCGGACAAGTGCGTCCGGTACCTCGGCCCGCTGCTGAATCAGCTGACGTTCAACTATCTTCCGACCCCGATCAACCCGGTGAAGGGACCGTCCGCGCGGCCCGAGAACCTCATCTACACCGAACCCCACCTGATTCCGGCCGGCGGGGGAGTGAACGCCCCGGCCGCGACGCCCGCGTCGAGCCTGCTCGACCTGTTGCTTCCCGGAGGAGGAACGCCGCGATGAGATCTCGAACATCCGCCGTCCCGCGGGGTACGCCCGCGATGCTCCTGGCTGCCGCAGTTGTCGCGTCGACGGCGTCCGGCTGTGCGTGGGACGGGGTGAACTCGCTGCCCCTGCCGGGAACACCGGGTCGCGGCGAGGGCTCGTACACCTTCACCGTCGAGATGGCCGATGTGGGCACCCTCGAATCGAATTCGCCGGTCATGATCGACGACGTCGTCGTCGGCAGCGTCGGCCGCATGGTCGTCCACGGCTGGCACGCGGACATCGAGGTATCCGTGGAGAAGGACGTCGCCGTCCCCGCGAACGCGGTCGCCACCGTCGGGCAGACCAGCCTGCTCGGCTCGAGCCACCTGGCGCTGAACGCCCCGGCCGGTTCACCACCCGAAGGGCGACTGGCCCCCGGTGCCACGATCGGCCTCGATCGCTCGGCGACGTACCCGTCGACGGAACGCACCCTCGCGGCCGCGGCGGTGGTCCTCAACCGGGGTGGTCTCGGCCAGATCGGCGACATCGTCACCAACCTCAACGACGCGCTCGGCGGGCGCGAGGACGCGGTACGCGACCTGCTCACCCGGCTCGACACCTTCGTCGGCACGCTCGACACCCAGCGCGCCGACATCGTCGCGACCATCGACGGGCTCGAGCGCCTCGCCGGCACCGTGTCCGGGCAGCGGGACGTGGTCGCGGACGTGCTGGACCGGCTGCCCGCCGCCCTCGAGACACTGCTGCGGGAACGTCCGGCGTTCACCACCGCGCTCGACAGGCTCCGGACGTTCAGCGACACCGCGACCGGCGTCGTCACCGACACCCGGCAGGATCTGGTGACCAACCTCGAGCACCTCGAGCCGACACTGCGTGCCCTCGCCGACGTCGGCGCCGACCTCGACAAGGCCCTCGCATACGCGACGGTCTACCCGTACGGCCAGTCCGTGATCGACCGGGCGGTGCGCGGCGACTACCTGAACCTGTTCGCGACGGTCGACCTCACCGTGCCCCGGCTCCAGCGCGAACTGTTGCTCGGTACACCGTGGGGTGATCCGAACGCGGTGGTGCAGGCGGCGGTCGGTGATCCGGGTTATGCGCAGCCGACCCGCGATCCGCTCGGGGCCGCGGTGGGAGGCACCCGATGATCCTGTCGCGCTTCGTCCGGTTCCAGCTCGTCGCGTTCGCGGTGCTCGGGCTCGTCGGGCTGCTCGTCACGACGTTCGTCTACATCCAGGCTCAGTCGCTCGTCGGCGTCGGCCGCATCCGGGTCACCGTCGACCTGCCGTCCGCCGGCGGCCTGTACCGGTTCGCGAACGTCACCTACCGCGGCGTCGAGGTCGGAAAGGTCACCGCCGTAGACCTGACTCCGGGCGGAGTTCGGGCGACACTCTCGCTCGACGACGACCACGACATCCCGGCGGACCTGGAAGCGCACGTTCGGAGTGTGTCCGCGGTGGGGGAGCAGTACGTCGATCTGCGACCGCGCAGCGACAGGGCGCCCTTCCTCGAAGACGGTGCCGTGATCGACGCGGCCGACGCGATCGTGCCCCAGCCTGTCGGTCCCATGCTCGACAACCTCAGTGCGCTCGTCGGGAGTATCCCGACCGGTAAACTCGACGACCTGCTCGACGAGATGCATGCCGGTGTGGGCGCAGTCGGCTACGACCTGGGTTCGCTGCTGGATTCGTCGTCGACGCTCGCGGCAGACGCGAGCGGTGTCGCGGACCGCGCCCGGACGCTGATCGAGGACACGGTGCCCCTGCTCGATTCGCAGGTGCAGAGCCTCGACGCGATCGAGAAGTGGACCCGCAGTCTGGCGGGGGTGACCGGACAGGTCGTATCCGACGACCCGCAGCTGCGCACGGTGCTGCGAACCGGCCCGGGCTTCGCGCAGGAAACCGCTGCCCTGTTCGACACGGTCGACCTGACCCTGCCGGTGCTGCTGGCGAATCTCACCACCGTCGGCCAACTCGCTGTGACCTACAACGCGGGACTCGAACAGCTGCTCGTGCTGTTGCCGCCGGCGGTGTCGATGATCCAGGCCGTGCAACCGTCGAGAAACGCCTCGGGTCTGGGGCTCGGGGACTTCCGGATCGGCGGGATCTCCGATCCGCCCGCCTGCACTGTCGGCTTCCTGCCGCCGTCGCAGTGGCGACCGCCGTACGAAACCGACACCGTCGACACCCCGGAGGACCTGTACTGCAAGCTCCCACAGGATTCGCAGATCGCCGTCCGCGGCGCCCGAAACATCCCTTGCGCCAACAATCCCGACAAGCGCGCGGCGACCGCCGAATTGTGCAACAGCGATCAGGAATTCGTGCCCCTCGCCACCGAGCAGCCGGTCGTCGGTCCCTATCCGTACGACCCGAACCTGGAAGCGCAAGGGCTGCCGCAGGATTCGCGATACAACCCCGACGGATCCCTCGTGGCGCCCGAGGCGTCGCTCCCACCGATCCCGAGCGCGCGCGGAGCGGAGTCGGAATCGGAACCTGCTTCGGCGCAATACGATCCGCACACCGGACGGTACTTCGGCCCGGACGGGCAGTTGTACCGGCAGGGTGATCTGGCCGCCGGTGCCGAGCCGGCCACGTGGCAGGACATGATGCCTCGCTGAAACGTGGCCGCCGGTCCGGGCGATGCTCAGCCGCGACGCTTCCGGACCCGGCCGGCGCTCTTGGGGCGCCCGGCGTTGCCACGCCGCGTCTTCGGCTTCTTGTCGCCCACGACCTTCCGGGGCTGTGAACCCTGCCGTTCGCCGCGCCGCTTCGCCTTCTTGTCGGGCTCGTCCTGCCGTCCCCGCGAGCTGTTCGCGGTACGGCCGCGCACGATCCCGACGAACTCGTCGACGAGATCGGTGGTCCGGTCGGTCAGCCACACGAGACCGACCTGGGACTGCGGAGCGTCCACCACCGGGCGGTACGTCAGGTCCTTGCGGTGATGCAGCCGGGCCAGCGACTGCGGGGTGACGAGAACCCCGACCTCGGAGGCGACGTGCGAGATCGCACCCTCGGTGGTTTCCGGACGTTCGAAGGCCTCCTCGCCCGGAAGCTTCGCCCAGTCCAGCACGTCGTCGAGCGGATGCAGGACGGTCTCCTCCTCGAGGTCGGCGACCGAGACCTCCTCGACCGCCGCGATCGCATGCTCGGCCGGAACCACCACGACCGAGACCTCGGTGTAGAGGCTGATCACCGACAGGCCGTCGCGTTCGAGGGGCAGCCGCAGCAGCGCGGCGTCCGCCTGGTCCTCGCGCACGCACGCGGCACCGGACGTGGACGGGACCGGCACCAGTTCGATCGGGATGTCGGGCATCCGCTCGGTCCACACCCGCACCCACTTCGCCGGGGTGACCCCCGGGACATAGGCCAGCCGGAACACCTGCGGAGACTCGTCACTCACCCGGTCAGGGTACCGTCGTGGGGGTTCAGTTCTCGCAGAGAGGCCCGTAGGTCCAGCGGCCGCCGAGCATCGTGCCCCACACCGGGTCTCGGCGAGTGCTGCCCCGGTCGCAGGAAGCGCGTCGGCGTTCAGCACCACCAGATCGGCGACATCGCCGGCCGTGACCCGCTCCCGGCCGCCGGTGGACGCGGCGAGCGCGACCGGCCACGGCAACTCGTGCTCCCGATGCCACACCCGTCCGTCGGGGAGCGTGCGGTCGACGGCGGCGGCCAGCGTCAGCCACGGATCGAGCCGTGCGACCGGGGCGTCCGAACCGAGCGAGAGCGTCGCGCCCGAGCCGAGCAGCGTGCCGTACGGGAACGCGCGGGCGGTGCGACCCGCCCAGTACCGGTCGGCGAGTTCGGCGTCGTCGTGTACGTGCGCGGGCTGGATGCTCGCGGTGACTCCGAGCTGCGCGAAGCGGGCGAAGTCCGCGTCGGCGACCAGCTGTGCGTGCTCGACGCTGCCGCGCGTCCCGGTCGTCTCGAAGCAGTCCAGCACGTGCTCGCACGCGCGGTCGCCGATCGCGTGGATCGCGGAATCGATGCCGTGGTCGCGTGCCCGCGTCATCCACCGCGCGAGCTCGTCGGGCGGCACGGTGAGCACCCCGTGGTCTCCGTCGGGATACGGATCGTGGCAGTAGGCGGTGCGGGTGCCGAGCGACCCGTCGACGATCACCTTCATCGGCCCGACCGTGGCCAGCCCGCCGGTGCCCGGGATCTCGTCGCCGGTGCGCCATCCCGCGTCGATCGTGGCGTCGAGCCACTGCGGCCAGATACCGCAGCGCACCCGCAGCCGGTCGGTCCCTGCAGTGATGCGCCGCGACCACGCGGTGATGTTGTCCGCGATCTCGAAGTCGACGATTCCGACCACCCCGCGGGCGGCGACCGCGCGGGCGGCCTCGTCCACCCACCGGTCGAGCACGTCGGGGTCGACGCGCTGGAGCTCGTTCATCAGCGGCATGAACTCGGCTTCGCGCAGCAGGCCGGTCGGATGCGGAGCGAGCGAGAAATGCTGCAGGGCAGCGGTATTGAGCCACGCACTGTGTAGATCGGCACTGACCGCGACGAGCGGCCGGTGCGGCGCGATCGCGTCGAGCAGCGCAGCGTTCGGCTCGTCCGGCCACAAGCCGTCCCGAAACCCGTGCGCCACCACCACATCCGGTTCCGGTTCCTCGAGACGGGTCGCGAACAACGCAACCACCTCCGCGGCCGAGCGCGCACCCGACAGATCGAGCGCGGCCTGCGACAGCGCCCACTGGTCGAAATGCACGTGCGAATCCCACAGCCCGGGCAGCACCAGGCGGCCGCCGAGATCGACGACCTCCCCGGCACCGTCGTCCCCGGCACTGCCGCCGACACGGCCGTCGTGGATCCGCAGGTCGGCCGGGTCCGCGCCGGGAGCGAGGCGGGCCTGACGAAGCAGCATCGTTCAGCCCTCGACGATCTCGAACTCGTCGAACACCACCTCGCCGGAGGCATCCGACTCGGCCAGGTTCACCTCGCCGATCAGCGCCCAGCCGTGATCGCCCGCGGGATCGGCGAGCGTCTGCCGGACCCGCCACAGCGTCGGTTCCTCCACGACGGAGAACAGCCCCGGACCGCGTGCGTCCGGTCCGGTGCCGATCTCGTCGTACTCGTCGAAGTACAGCTCGAGCAGATCCGCCCAGTCCTCGGCCTCGAGTCCGTCACCGAGCTCGGCCAATTCGTCCCACCGCTTCCGGGACGCGAGTTCGACCCGCTTGAACATCGCGTTGCGCACCATCACCTTGAACGCGCGGGGGTTCGCGGAGATCGGGCGCGGCGTGTCCGCGCCGAAGGCGAGCTGCTGGTCGTCCGCCTCGACAGCGGGGTTGGCGAGCTGCTCCCACTCGTCGAGCAGCGACGAATCGACCTGGCGGATCAATTCCCCGAGCCATTCGGTGAGGTCCTCGAGTTCCTCGGTGCGCGCCGAATCCGGCACGGTCTGGCGCAGCGCCCGGTACGCGTCCGCGAGATAGCGCAGCACCAGCCCTTCGGAACGGGCGAGGCCGTAGTGCGAGACGAGTTCGGAGAACGTCATCGACTTCTCGACCATGTCCCGCACCACCGACTTCGGTGACAGCGGCGTTTCGGACACCCAGGGATGCCCGGCCCGGTAGGTCTCGAAGGCCGGCTCGAGCAGCTCCGCGAGGGGCTTGGGCCAGGTGACCTCCTCGAGCAGCTCCATGCGCTCGTCGTACTCGATCCCGTCCGCCTTCATCTGCGCGACCGCCTCGCCGCGCGCGGCGTGCTGCTGGGCGAACAGGATCTGCCGCGGGTCGTCGAGGGTCGACTCGATCACCGACACGACATCGAGCGCGTAGGTGGGGGATTCCATGTCGAGCAGTTCGAGGACGGCGAGCGCGAACGGCGACAGCGGCTGGTTCAACGCGAAGTCACGCTGCAGGTCGACGGTCAGCCGCGCCCAGCGGCCGTCCTCGTCGGGGGAGTCGAGGCGTTCGACGATCCCGGCCTGCAGCAGACCCCGATACAGCTCGATCGCGCGCAGGATGTGGCGGCGCTGTGCCTTGCGGGGCTCGTGGTTGTCCTCGAGCAGGTGACGCATCGCGTCGAAGCAGTTGCCGGGACGGGCAATGACGTTGAGCAGCATCGAATTGGTGACGCGGAAGCGCGAGACCATCGGCTCGGGCGGTGCGGCCACGATCTTCTCGAACGTCGCCTCGCCCCAGGACACGAAACCCTCGGGTGCCTTCTTGCGCTGCACCTTCCGCTTCTTCTTGGGATCGTCGCCCGCCTTGGCGAGCGCGCGATGGTTCTCGATCTCGTGCTCGGGTGCCTGCACGACCACCGTGCCCATCGTGTCGAACCCGGCGCGTCCGGCGCGTCCGGCGATCTGGTGGAATTCGCGGGCCTTGAGCTGGCGCATGCGGGTGCCGTCGAACTTGGTCAGGCCCGTCAGCAGGACGGTGCGGATCGGAACGTTGATCCCCACGCCGAGGGTGTCGGTCCCGCAGATCACCTTGAGCAGTCCGTCCTGGGCGAGGCGCTCGACGAGTCGCCGGTACTTCGGCAGCATGCCCGCGTGGTGCACACCGATGCCGTGGCGCACCAGCCGTGACAGCGTCTTGCCGAAGCCCGTCGAGAAGCGGAACGCGCCGATGGCCTCGGCGATCGCCTCCTTCTCCGCCTTGCTGCACATGTTCACGCTCATGAGTGCCTGGGCGCGTTCGAGTGCGGCGGCCTGCGTGAAATGCACGACGTAGACGGGAGCCTGATGTGTGGTGACGAGTTCCTCGATGGCCTCGCCGATCGGCGCGAGCGAATACGAGTACGTGAGCGGCACCGGACGTTCGGCGCCGGAGACTTCCGTGGTGGGCCTGCCGGTGCGGCGCGTCAGATCGTCCCGGAACCGGCTGACGTCCCCGAGCGTCGCCGACATCAGCAGGAACTGCGCGTGCGGAAGTTCGATCAGCGGAACCTGCCACGCCCAGCCGCGGTCCGGTTCCGAGTAGAAGTGGAACTCGTCCATGATCACCTGACCGATATCCGAGTCCGCGCCCTCCCGCAACGCGAGGTTCGCGACGATCTCCGCGGTCGCGCAGATGATCGGCGCACCCGAATTCACCGAGGCGTCACCGGTCATCATCCCGACCAGGTCGGCGCCGAACACCTCGCACAGCGCGAAGAACTTCTCGCTGACCAGTGCCTTGATGGGTGCGGTGTAGAAGGTGCGCTTGCCGGTGGCGAGGGCGAAGAAGTGCGCACCGAGCGCCACCATCGACTTTCCCGAACCCGTCGGCGTCGCCAGGATCACGTTCGAGCCGGCGACGATCTCCATCAGCGCTTCCTCCTGCGCGGGATAGAGCGTCAGGCCCCTGTCCGTCGTCCAGGAGGTGAAGGCGTCGAACAGCGAGTCCTCGTCGACGGGGTCGGGGATCAGATCCGGCAGCAGCACCGTTACAGGCTAGTCGGCCTTCACCCGACAGCGGGCCACGGTCCGTGTCCGGACAGCGGGCCACGGTCCGTGTCCGGGTGGCGCCGCGCTCGTCAGGTGGCGCTGCGCTCGTCGGCGCCCATCGCGTCGAGGACGGCCATACGGGTTTCGGGACCGCCGCCGATCTGGCTTTCGCTGACACCGGCGATGAGCAGCTGCCGCCAGCGTTCGGCGTCGAATTCGAGCGGGGCAGTGGTGGTGAGGAACTCCTCGACGACTCGCAGGAACCGGATCGGATCGTCGCGGAACGGGAAGTGCCCGGCACCGCGGAAGATGTCCAGCCGGGAGCCCGGCATCGCGGAATGGGCGAGATAGCCGTGGCCGACCGGGATCACGCTGTCGCGATCGCCCCAGATGAGCTGGACCGGCAGGTTCTCGGTCAGGTAACAGCGGTCGAGCATGGTGACGACCTGCCCGCGCCAGTCCACGACCGCGCGGAGGGTACGCAGGTACGCCTCGTAGGCGGTGGGATCGGGCAGTTCGCTGAGAACCCGAACAAGATCGGAGGTGTCGTGCAGCAGTGCGCCCGGACGCAGGGGGGTGCCATGCAGCCGGCTCAGCACGTTGCCGGTGAGCTTGACCGCGGGCAGGGCGCCGGGCAGCCGCAGCAGCTTGAGCACCTCGGCGAACACCGGCATCGAGACCAGACGCAGGACCGGATGCACGTCCTTGGTGACGCCGCCGGAGGAGACGAGGATGAGGCGGTCGACCATGTGCGGGAACTGGTAGGCGAACTGCATCGCGACGCCGCCGCCGAGCGAGTGCCCGATCACGGTGACCTTGTCGATGTCCAGGACCGACAGCAGATCGCGCATGCCGTTCGCGTACGCGGCGACCGAGTAGTCGGCGCGCGGCTTGTCGGAACGGCCGTGACCGAGCAGGTCGGGGGCGATGACGGTGTAGTTCTCCGCGAGGTGGGGGATCACCTCCTGCCACGTCGACGAGTTGTCACCGATCCCGTGGATCAGCAGCAGCGCGGGACCGCTCCCGGCGAGCCGGAAGGCGCGGCGGTAACCGTGGATCGTGCGGAAGACCAAACGCGGTTCGGAATCGGGAACCGGGCGGAGTTTCCGCGTGCGCGCTGTACCCATGAACGTCTCCTGACGACGTCGCGAGGATCCGGGGTCACGAGGACCGTCGGAAGGCCGGCCGGTGTTCCTACCGCCTGCCCACTCTTGCATGCTCGGTGAGCGTACCGACTGTATGTGGCCCGAACAACACGAAGAGTAACAGCAAAGTAACCGCGCGGTAATCGCCGCAGGTCCGACCGCTGCCGGACCGTAACTTCGCCTACGGCGTCGTGCCCGGATCGTCGTCTCGACGCTCGTACTCGGCCAGGAACCGCTCGAACTCCGCACCCAGTTCCTCGCCCGTCGGCAGGCTCTCGTCGGTGGGCAGGGGAGACGCCTGCTGCTCCTGCGCGGCCACGTAGCTGTCGTACTGACGTTCGAGCGCGCGGACCACCGTCTGGACCTCCTCGTTGTCGCCGATGTGCTCGTCGACCTGCTCGCGCACCCGCGCCGCGGCCTGACCGAGCGCCTCCAGCGGCAGCTTCAGATCCGCGACCTCCGCGACCTGCTCGAGCAACGTCTCGGCTGCGGCCGGGTAGTCCGTCTGCGCGAGATAGTGGGGAACGTGGACGGAGAACCCGACGGCCTCGTGCCCGTGCTGCGCCATCCGCAGCTCGAGCAGCGACGACGCCCCGGCCGGCACCCGCAGCTCGCCGGACCAGCGATGGTGGTCGGCGATCAGATCCTTGTTCGTCGAATGGGCCGTGACCCCCAGCGGGCGGGTGTGCGGGATCGCCATCGGAATCGCGTTGATCCCGATGGTCCGGCGCACCCCGAACTGCTCGGCCAGCAGCCGCACCGCGGTGATGAACCGCTCCCACTTCAGGTCCGGCTCCACGCCGGCGAGCAGCAGGAACGGAGTCCCGTCGGTGTCGACGAGCGCGTACAGGTTCAGCTCGGGCGCGGCGTAGTCCGAGAAGTGATCGGACTTGAACGTCATCAGCGGCCGGCGCGAGCGGTAGTCGATCAGCTCGTCGACTGCGAACGACGCGACCAGTTCGGTCTCGAGGCTCTCCCGCAGATGCGTCGTCGCCAGCCGCACCGCATGCCCGGCGTCGGCGAACCCTTCCAGTCCGTGCACGAGCACTGGACCCCGACCATCCGCCGACGTCAGGCGCGGAGCGGGGAACTCCAGCTCGTACATGCGGGACTGCTCGTCCATGCAAACACTCCGATCGTCTGAACCACCCGCGAGACCCGAAGGCACGCGACGTGGCATGGTGGACAACGAGTCTAGTTGAACCGGTGAACGGCTCATGCCCGGGCACGGGACCGGGTCGTCGAGCGTCGGAGGTCCCAGTGGCAGGGCACGATCGTCGAGAATCCCACTCGCGGGGCCGGTTCCGGCGCGCACGATCGGCGGCGGTCGCGGCACTGCCGGCGCTGCTCGTCGTCACCGCGTGCGCGACCACCGTCCCGGGTGCGCCCCTTCCGCAGGCGTCCTCGGTCGACGGTCTTGCGGCGACCGCACCGGCGACACAATCGTCACGGCCTCCGGCGGAGCTGCTGCTGCCCCCCGAGGAATTCCCCGAGCCCTACGTGGCCGTCGTCCTGCCACCGCAGGCCGTCGCACAGGCCGCCCCGGACCTGACCGGTGTCCCGGTCGGTGCCAAGGTGAACCCGCCGGGGTGCCTGCCACCCGCCCAGGACTACGGGCCGGACGGCACCGCCATGGTCGTGGGCACCGACAACGACCGGCGGGCCACCATCAGCGTCGAACTCGTCGCGGGCGCAGCCCCGCTCGAGAACCTGCGCACCTACCTCGCGGATTGCCCGGAGATCGACACCACCCACCGCGGGGCCACCGCGACCGTCACGACGGTGCCCGAATCCGCGCCGCCGTCCCCGGCGGCGGGGGTCGAGACCCTCGAGCTGTCCCGCACGGTGCGATCCGGGAGGGGAGACGACGCGGTCACCCAGTCGATGCGCACCCGCATCGCGCAGATCGGGGACCTCCGGCTGCTCGTGACCTACATGTCGTTCGGGGCCGACGACCCCGACCTCGACAACCTCGGCATCGTCTACGACGCCGCGGTCGCGCGAATCCTCGCGGGGTGACTCGGCCCCGGTAGCCCGACGCGCTATCAGCCGGGTCCGACAATCCCGGCTCCAGGGGTGCCTGATCACCGCAGTGCGGCGAAAGTTGTCCACAGGCGCCCGATCCATCCCCAGATTCCGCGATTCCCGTCGTCGGCCCGCCCGAGCGGCCCACGGATCGGGGAAGGTCGGCGCATGACCACATTCGCCTCGTCCTCCCGCCCGCTGCGGCTGACCGAACCCGGTGAACTGATCGCCGCGATCCCCGCCCTCCTCGGGTTCACCCCGGCCCGCTCCGTGATCGTCGTGAGCCTGAGCCCGTCGCGCGACACCCCGGGTACCGCCGCGATCGGTGCCGTCATGCGGCACGACCTGCTGCTCCCGGACGGCGACGAACCGGTCCCCGAGCTGATGGGCTCGGCGTTCGCCCGCTTCGGCACGGTGTGTGCGCGTGACGGGGCCGAAGCGGTTCTCGTCGTCCTCGTCGACGCCCTGCTGGACCGGCCGGACAGCCCGGCGGTGGACCGTGCCCGCCGGGTCGTCGACGCCCTGATCGCGGAACTGGCGCACCACGGCATCGACGTGGCCGGGGTGCACGCGGTGCCGGAGATCGGCAGCGGAAGCGAATGGTTCGCCCTCGGCCGCGAGGCGCGACGCGGAACGGTGCCGGATCCGACCGCCTCTCCGGTCGCCGTCGCCCGCGTCTACGAGGGCGGGCTCATCCGGCGATCACGTACCGAGCTGGCGGAGGTACTCGAACCGATGCCGATGCCGGTGCGCAGTCGCGTCGCCGGGTACATCGACGAGGCGGTCGACTCCCGCGACCTGGCCTACGAATACGCGGTCCGGGCGGGTGGCCGCGACCACGCGGACCGGATGGAACTGGAAACGGTCCTGGACCGTATCGCCGATCACGACAACGGAATCGAGCCACTCGCGCCGGAGATGGCGGAACTCGCTGTGCTGCTGTCGAATCCGACGGTCCGCGACGCCGTGCTGGCGCTCGCGGCCGGCCCGTACGCGGATGCGGCCGAGCGCCTGTGGATCACGCTGACGCGGTCGCTGCCCGACCCCGAGCGCGCCGAGGCGGCCGCGCTCGTCGGATTCGGAGCGTACATCCGCGGAGACGGGCCCTTCGCCGGCGTCGCGCTCGGGGTGGCTCTCGAGGCGAACCCGCGGCACCGGCTGGCCGACCTGCTCGATCAGGCGTTGCAGGCGGGTCTGCGCCCGGAGACCGTGCGTGGTCTCGCCGATACGGGATTCGAGATCGCGGCGCGGCTCGGTGTCCCGCTACCGCCACCGGATCCCGCGGGGTGACCTCAGCGCCGCGCGGCGTGCGAGCGGTCGCCCAGATCGCGGAGGTAATCCCATGCGTCCGAGACGATTTCGTCGAGGTCGGTGTGCTTGGGTTCCCATCCGAGTTCCTCGATGGCGCGGCGGCTCGACGCGACGAGCACGGCCGGATCGCCGGCGCGGCGCGGCGCGTCCACCGCGGGGATCGGCAGACCCGTGACGCGTTCGCAGGCCGAGATCACCTCGCGGACACTGAATCCCTCTCCGCTGCCGAGGTTGTAGATCGTGTGCGTGCCCGGCCGCGCCGAGTTCAGGGCCAGCAGATGCGCGTCGGCGAGGTCCTTGACGTGGATGTAGTCGCGGACCGCGGTGCCGTCCTTGGTGGGCCAGTCGGTGCCGAACACCGAGATGTGGTCGCGCTGCTTCAATGCCACCTGCAGCACGAGCGGAATGAGATGGGTTTCGACGACGCGGTTTTCGCCTGCGCCGTGATAGGCGCCGGCGACGTTGAAGTACCGCAGGCTCGTCGCGGCCAGGGCGTGTGCATGCGAGTACGACGAAATCGCATGGTCGATCGCGAGTTTGGAAGCGCCGTACGGATTGGTGGGCCGGGTCGGCGCGTCCTCGGTGATCGGAACCTGTTCGGGCTCACCGTAGGTCGCGGCCGTCGACGAGAACACCAGACGCGGCGTCCCGGAGAGCCGGATGGCCTCGAGCAGTGCGAGTGTCGTCACGACATTGCCCTGCCAGTACTTCTCGGGAACCTCGACGGATTCGCCGACCAGCGACTGCGCGCCGAAGTGCAGCACCCCGTCGAACCGCGGCGTGTCCGCGCCCACGCCGAGAACCTCGGCGGCGACCTTCCCGATGTCGCCCTCGACGAACTCCGCGCCCGCGGGCACCGCGTCCGCGTTCCCGGTCGACAGGTCGTCGACGATCACCACCTCGTGACCCTGTTCGAGCAGGACGGTGCTGCACACGCTACCCACGTATCCGGCACCGCCGGTCACCAGAAGCTTCACGATCGTCGACCCCTCTTCGCCGGCCCGGTACCCGCCGGCGAAGAGGACCTCGATCAGACCTGCTTCACCTGAACGGCATGAGCCATTTCGTCGGACAGTTCGAAACCCTCGTGGCCGGCGACCGTGATGATCACCGACCCGGGCTTCGTCTCGACTGTAACGCGCGCGTCCGGAACGACTCCGGCCTCCCGCAGTCGCGCGATCACGTCGGGATCGGACTGCACGTACTCGGCCAGTCGTCGCACGACCACCGCGGTCGGCTTACCGGGCGGGATCTCGGTCAGCCGCACCAGCTTCTCGTCCTCCGCTGCGGGACGGTTCAGTCCGAGCTGCGCCAGCCCGGGGATCGGGTTGCCGTACGGGGAGGTCGTCGGATTGTTGAGAACCTCCACGAGGCGACGTTCGACCTCTTCGCTCATGACGTGTTCCCAGCGGCACGCCTCGGCGTGCACGTTCTCCCAGTCGAGTCCGATCACATCGACCAGCAGCCGCTCGGCCAGGCGATGCTTGCGCATCACCGACACCGCGAGGTCGCGGCCCTTCTCGGTCAACTGCAGATGGCGGTCGCCGGCCACGCGCAGGAGACCGTCGCGCTCCATCCGCGCAACGGTCTGGCTGACGGTCGGCCCACTCTGCTCGAGGCGTTCGGCGATGCGCGCCCGCAGGGGCACCACGCCTTCCTCCTCCAGGTCGTAGATCGTCCGGAGATACATCTCCGTGGTATCGACCAGGTCCTTCACTCTCACACCCCTTCGTCTGCGGCCGATTCTAGCCGGACGAAACGTGCGGTGGGGCCGCGCGGTGCTCGCGTCGACCAGGGCCGCGCAGTAGCGTCTGCAGGCATGACCACCACATCCACCGCGACCGGCGGTTCGGCACATCTGGACGGCGATCGCGTTGTGGTGTGGAGCCCGGACTATCTCGGCTACCGATGGGGCCCGACCCATCCGATGAACCCGACACGACTCGATCTGACGATGGCGCTGTCCCGGAACATCGGGTTGCTCGACGGCGTCGAAACCGTCCGGCCCACAGCCGCAACCGACGCCGAGCTGTTGCGGATCCACACCCCCGGATACGTCGAGGCGGTGAAACGCGCCGGTGCGCAGCAACCGGATTCCGGGCACGTCGAACCCGATGCCGCTCACGGCCTCGGCACCGAGGACAATCCGATCTTCCCGCACATGCACGAGGCCGGTGCGATCCTCGCGGGCGGCACGCTGGCCGCCGCGCGCGAGATCGCCGCCGGGCGCGCCGTGCGCGCGGTGAGCATCGGGGGTGGCATGCATCACGCCATGGCCGACTGGGCCGCCGGATTCTGCGTGTACAACGACGCGGCGATCGCGATTTCGTGGCTGCTCGACCAGGGTTACGACCGCATCGCCTACATCGACGTCGACGCCCATCACGGCGACGGTGTCCAGCACGCCTTCCTCGGCGACCCCCGGGTGCTGACCGTGTCCATCCACCAGCATCCGGCCACCCTGTGGCCGAACACCGGATGGTCCAGCGAGATCGGCTCCGGTGCCGCCGAGGGCACGGCCATCAACATCCCGGTGCTGCCCGGCACGGTGGATTCGCTGTGGCTGCGCGCATTTCACGCCATCGTTCCCGGTGCGATCGCGGCTTTCCGGCCGCAGATCCTGATCAGCCAGTGCGGGGCGGACAGCCACCGCGAGGATCCCCTCGCCGACCTGTCGCTGACCGTCGACGGGCAACGCGCCTCCTATCTTGCGATGCGCGACCTCGCCGACCGGTACTGCGAGGGCCGCTGGCTCGCCGTCGGCGGCGGCGGATACGGCCTCGTGCGCGTCGTGCCCCGCGCGTGGACCCACCTGATCGCGGCGGCACTCGATCGGGAGATCGATCCGGCCACCGCCGTTCCCGAGGAATGGCGCGAACGGGTCGCGACGATCGCACCCGGGGTGGATCTGCCGACCACGATGGGGGAGGGCGGCGACGTGTCCTATCTGAAATGGGACGGTCCCGGCGGCACCCCGGAGACCGGCATCGCCTCCCTCGATCGAGCCCTGACCCGGATCGATTCGGCGATCATCGCCACGCGACGTGCCACCTTCCCCCTGCTCGGCCTGGATCCGGAGGACCCCCGTGACTGATCCCGACGGCACGCCCGCTGTTTCGGAGGCGGACGCGGCGAAGGCCGCAGCAGAAGCGGAGAAGAAGGCAGCCCAGGAGCGCGCGATCGAGGTCGCGCGAAACTTCCCCCGTCACTGGGTCGCCGACGTCCTGGCCTCCGACGGCGGGGCCGTGCACCTGCGGCCGATCGTCCCGGAGGACGCCGAACGGCTCCTCGAGTTCCACTCCAAACTCTCCGATCGCACGCGGTATCTGCGCTATTTCGGTCCCTACCCGACGATCTCGAAGAAGGATCTGTTCAACTTCACCGTCGTCGACCACCACAAACGGGTCGCCTTCGTCGCGGTGCTCGGCGACGAGATCATCGCCGTCGGCCGGTACGAGGGGCTGCCCGGTGAGGGAGACGGCAGATCCGCCGAGGTCGCGTTCACGGTCGCCGATGCGCACCAGGGACGCGGGCTCGGACCCATCCTGCTCGAGCATCTCGCCGGGGCGGCCGCGGAGAACGACATCCACCGGTTCGTCGCGGAGGTCCTCGCCGAGAACCGCAACATGATCACAGTCTTCCGTGAGGCCGGATACCAGGTCAGCCGCAGTTTCGAGGGCGGTGTGGTCCGCCTCGAGTTCGCGATCGACCCGACCGAGGCGCTGGTGTCGGTGCGCAACGCCCGCGAACGTGCCGCCGAGGCGCGCAGCGTCCGCAACCTGCTCAGCCCCCGCAGCGCCGCGGTCATCGGCGCCTCCACCGACAGCCGGAAGGTCGGCAACACCGTGCTGGTGAACATGCTGCGCAGCGGATTCACCGGACCCGTCTATCCGGTCAACGCGGAACACCGTTCGGTGCGCGGCGTGCGCGCCTACCCGACCGTGCGGGACATTCCCGACGAGGTGGATCTCGCCATCGCCGCGGTGCCTGCCGAGGCCATCGACGCCGTGCTCGACGACTGCCTCGCCAAGGGCGTCAAGGCCCTGCTCGTGGTGTCGTCCGGGTTCGGCGAGACCGGTCCGGAGGGCCGCGATTCCGAACGTCGCCTCGCGCACGCGGCGCGGGCACACGGCATGCGGCTGATCGGGCCGAACGCGCTCGGTGTCGCGAACAACGACCCGACCGTGCGGCTCAACGCGACCCTCGCTCCGGTGCTGCCGGCGGCCGGCAACGTCGGCTTCTTCTGCCAGTCCGGCGCGCTCGGCATCGCCATCCTGGACGAGGCCGCCAAGACCGGTGTCGGGCTGTCGTCGTTCGTCTCGGCCGGTAACCGCGCCGACCTGTCCGGCAACGACCTGCTGCAGTACTGGGACACCGATCCCGCGACCGAAGTCGTGCTCCTCTACCTGGAGAGCTTCGGCAACCCGCGCAAGTTCTCGCGCATCGCCCGCCGGGTCGCCCGGAGCAAGCCGATCGTCGCGGTCAAGAGCGGCCGCCACGCGGTGCCGCCGGCGCTGGCCGCGAACACCGGGGAGATGGACGACACCATCGTCAAGGATCTGTTCGAACAGGCAGGTGTCGTGCAGGTCGACTCCATCGCGCAGCTGTTCGACACGGCACTGTTGTTCGGCTACCAGCCCCTGCCCGCGGGCCCGCGCGTCGCGGTCGTCGGGAACTCGACCGCGCTCGGGATGCTGGCGGTCGACGCCGCCCGCAGCGAGGGACTGCAGCCGGGAACCCCCAACGACCTGGGTGCGCAGGCCAGCCCGCAGGAATTCGCCGACGCGGTCGCGAAGGCCGTGCACGCGCCCGACGTCGACGCCGTGATCGCGGTGTTCGTGCCGCCGGTCGCCGTGACCGTCGAACCGTACGCGCAGGCGCTGCGCGACGTCGTCGCCGGTTCCGAGAAGCCCGTGGTCAGCACGTTCCTCGCGACCGAGGGCATCCCGGACGTGCTCGCGGTCCGCGACGCCGAGGGCAACCCGATCCGCGGGTCGGTGCCGTCCTATCCGGGGCCGGAACGCGCGATCCGGGCCCTGGCCCGGGCGTGGCGGTACGCGAAATGGCGCAGTCGCCCCACCTCCCAGGTGGTCCGTCCGTCCGGCATCGACCCGGAGCGGGCGCGTGGCCTCGTCGACGGCTGGCTCGCCAATTCTCCCGACGGCCGGTGGCTGTCCGACTCCGAAGCGGCCCTGCTGCTGTCCTGCTATGGGGTGCACGTCGCCGACTTCCGGGCCGTGACCACCGCCGACGAGGCCGTCGCGGCGGCGGACGAGATCGGATACCCGGTGGCGGTGAAGGCCACCGGCGCCCAGTGGCGGCACCGGCCGGATCTCAGTGGCGTGCGCCTCGACCTGCTCGACGGCGAAGCGGTCCGGGTCGCCTACCGCGACCTGGCGGCGGCGTCCGGTGAACCGCTCATGCACGTGCAGAAGATGGCCACCAAGGGCATCGGCTGCGTCGTGCGCGTTCAGGACGACCCGTCGTTCGGGTCGCTGATCTCCTTCGGGCTCGCCGGGGTCATCTCCGATCTGCTCGGCGACCGCGCCTACCGGGTCCTGCCGCTCACCGAGGACGAGGCCGCAGAACTCATCGACGCGCCGAAGGCCGCTCCGCTGCTGTCCGGGTACCGCAACGCCGCTCCCGTCAGCAAGGCCGCACTGGTCGATTTCGTCCAGCGCATCTCCGCGCTCGCCGACGACCTACCCGAGGTGCGGGAGATCGCGTGCGAACCGGTCCTTGCGTCGGCGATCGGCGCCGAACTGACCGACGCGCATCTGCGGATCGGTCCCGAGCCGCACCCGCTGGATCTCGGGCCCCGCCGGTTGCGCTGACCGACACCCCACCCGGGGGAGTGCAAGAAGCCCCGAATACCACGATCCCCGAGAACCCAGCCCGGTTCTCGGGGATCGTCGGCGCTGACTTGCCCGGTCAGCTGGCGTAGGCGCGGAGGCGTTCTGCTCGATCGCCCTCGCGGAGTTTGCCCATCACTTCGCGTTCGATCTGCCGGACCCGTTCCCGGGACAGGCCGAACAGCTTGCCGATCTGGTCGAGGGTGCGCGGCTGCCCGTCGTCGAGCCCGTACCGCAGGCGGATGACCTGCTGTTCACGCTCGTCGAGGGTGGCCAGCACACTGCGGACGTCGCTGTGCAGCAGACCCGCGATCACGGCGCTCTCGGCGGAGGTCGCCTCGGCATCCTCGATGAAATCGCCGAGCGGCGCTTCCTCGTCGTTGCCGACCGGCATGTCGAGGCTCACCGGGTCGCGGCTGTGGTCGAGCAGGTCGGCGATCTTCTCCACGGGGATACCCGATTCGGCCGCCAGTTCCTCGTCGGTGGCCTCCCGGCCGAGTTGCTGGTGCAGTTCCCGCTTGATGCGGGCCAGCTTGTTGACCTGCTCGACGAGGTGGACGGGGAGTCGGATCGTGCGGGACTGGTCGGCCATACCGCGGGTGATGGCCTGCCGGATCCACCAGGTCGCGTAGGTCGAGAACTTGAAGCCCTTCGCGTAGTCGAACTTCTCCATGGCGCGGATCAGGCCGAGGTTGCCCTCCTGGATCAGGTCCAGCAGCGGCATGCCGCGGCCGGTGTAGCGCTTCGCGAGCGACACGACCAGGCGCAGGTTCGCCTCGAGCAGGTGGCTGCGCGCGGCCTGGCCGTCGCGGACCAGGAGGGCCAGGTTCTGCTTCTTGGCGGCACTCAGGCGCTTCTTCGTTTCCAGCAGATGCTTCGCGTACAGGCCGGCCTCGATCCGCTTGGCCAATTCCACCTCGTCCGCTGCAGTCAGCAGGGCCGTCCGGCCGATGCCGTTCAGATAGACGCGGACCAGGTCCGCGGCCGGGCTCTGGGAATCGAGGTCGGAATCGACTCGAGCGTAGGTGTCGGGGCGTGCCATGACGTGCCTCCTCATCGGTGGTGTCTCACAGCGTTCAACGTCGGGGCGGGCACGGAAGTTCCCGAGGTTCCCGAGCGCTGATGCTGCTGACCTGCGCCGATGGGGGAGTGGTCCTGAGAAGTTGCTGAGAAGATCTGCGGCGGGGAACCGAGGGGGAACCGGTGACGGCACCCCCGCGGCGCCCCTGTCACGCCCTCACACCGGCTCGATCAGCCCGTGCCTCACCAGTCCGTGGACGAGCGGGATCGCCTGCTCGGCGAGCGCCTCCTCGTCCTCACCGTGTGCGACCGCCAGCAGCGCGAGAAGTTCCTCCAGCACCAGTCCGTCCGGGCGCATGCCGGCGAGCAACGCCGCGGCGAGATCGTCGACCTCGTGCTGCCAGGCCGGTCCGTCACCGCGGTGCACCCGCGCCACGACCTGCCGCCAGCCGTCCTCGCCGGGCAGGTACACCCTCTCCAGCGCGGTGTCCGCGCGCACCGCGAACCGGGCCGTGAGGACATCGTGGTCGCGCAACCAGGCCAGCCGCTCGAAGTAGGCGAGCGCCTCCGCCCCCAGCGGATCGGCGAAACCGTGCCGCAGGTCCTCGGCGAGCACGTCCGACGGCTCGTTCGTGCGGCGCAGGTACACGAACCCGAACCCGACGCCTTCGACGCGATGGTTGTCGAAATGATCGAGCCACGCCTCCGCCCGATCGGCGACCGCGGGGTCGCGCGGATCGGCGTCGCCGTCCTGCAGCCACGTGCCGACGTACAGGGCGGGGTCGGCCACGTCACGCTGCACGATCCACGCGTCGACACCGTGGGCGGGCAGCCACGACGCGACGCGTGCCCGCCAATCCTCGTCCTCCACGTGCACCCACGACGCGAGCATCGCGGCGGTCCCGCCGAGTTCGAGATGGTCGACGGCCTGCGACACCATGAGCTTGCTCGCACCGTCCAGATCCAGACCCGAATCGCGGTAGCTGTGCTCGATGCGTCCGGCGCTCACCACGAACGGGGGATTGGCGATGATCCGGTCGAAGCGCCGGCCCGCGACCGGTTCGAACCACGAACCTTCGAGCAGTTCCAGCTCGACTTCGTTGAGCGCGGCGGTGACCTCCGCCAGCGCCAGACAGCGGGGGTTGACGTCGGTGGCGGTGACCTTCTCGGCGAAATCGGTGGCCCGCACCGCCTGCACGCCGCAGCCCGTGCCCAGGTCCAGTACGGTCCCGACCGGCTCGGCCGGGATGGCTCGCAGCAGCGACAGCGACGCCTGCCCGACGCCGAGCACATGGTCCGGACGCGTCGGGACCGGGCGGATCGCGCCGTCGAGATCGGACAGCATCCACCGGGTTCCGGTGCCCGCGTCGAGCGGACGCAGGTCCAGGGCGGCGCGCACGCCGTCACCGTCGTGCTCGAGCAGTCCCGCCGCGACCGCGGTGTCGATCGCGACCGGTTCCAGCGCCGCCGCGACCTCCTCGGACGGGCACGTGTCGCCGAGCAGGAACAGCCGGATCAGCGTGCCCAGGTCGCCGCCGCGCCGGGCCGCGCGGCGGACCGGCACCGGCTCGCTGCGGCCGAGCGCCGCGTGCGCGTCCGGCCCGAGCAGCTCGAGCATGGTGTCGGTGTCGTACCGGCAACGGAGCAGCGCAGTTCGCAGGGGGGAACAGATCGACAGCAGCAGGTCACGGTCCACGCCCTGCATTCTCGCAGCAGGCGGGCAGGCCGACGGTTTCGAGGGTCGGCCCGCCGACGCGGCGAGGGGGTGACGCGTCAGCCGTCGATGACGTGCGGTTTGGGGGCTTCCAGGGCTTCGGTCGCGGCAATATCTGCGCGTCGACCGTCCCAGCGGCTCGGCTCGTCCTTCGAGCGCGGCGGCCTGTCGTTGGCGATGAGCACCGCGATCCACGGCAGCGGAATGGACACGCCGATGATCGCCATCGAGATCCACGGATTCTCGAACGCGCCGTAGGCCAGCGCCGCCAGAATCAGCGCCGGAATGCGAAAAGCCATGATGGTCATGTACTTGCGGACCCTTGCCCGGTGCTGGTCCTCGAGAGACGTGGCGGCCTCGGTGATCAGAATCGGGTTGTCGGGTGATCCACTCTCGTGGGATCCACCGAAACCTGGAGTTCTCGCCATCCCTCTACTGTCCCACTCCGCCGTGTCGAATGCACACGCGGTGCGGCATCATGGAATCGTGAGCACCCAGATCAAGGAACGGCCCGACACCACCACCGACGAGTCGACCGGTGACGACACTCCCAAGTTCTTCCACTACGTGAAGAAGGACAAGATCGCCGAGAGCGCGGTCATGGGGACCCACGTCGTCGCCCTGTGCGGTGAAGTGTTCCCGGTCACGCGGTCGCCGAAGCCCGGTTCGCCGGTGTGCCCCGAGTGCAAGAAGGTCTACGACGGCCTTCGCAAGGGCGACTGAGGCAACGAAGAAGCGGTAGAGCCGGCCTCCGGAGTCCCGGCCCGGACGATCGGGTCGGGACTCGGTGCCTGCCCGGTGTCCTCCACCGGGTTCCCCAGCACGGGGGTCTCACGCGGTGGGGCGGGGTCGTGCGAGGGGGCCTGCGGTCCGGACGTGCCCGGCGGGAAGCCCTCCGGTGAGGCGTCGACCGGCCCTGAGGCCCCCGTCCGCAAGTCCTCCGACTGCACGTCCTCCGATCCGGTGCCCTCCGATCGCGCGTCCTCCGGCTTGCCGTCGATCGGGCACGAATCCGGAGTCCGGTCGCCCGGGCGGAGCAGATCCGACAGGCGCACCGGATTCGTGGTCAGCCGGCGGGTCAGGTTCGTCACCGGTCCGAGTTCCGGCGACGGCTGCTGCGCGGCCTGCTGCGCCAGCCACTCGCGCCACTGCTCGAGCCGGGTCGCCCGCGCCGGCCAGAACTCCTGCACGGTCGCGTTGAACTCGGCGCCCAGTACGACCGCGAAGCCGAGGAAGAACGTGAACAGCAGGAAAGCGATGGGCGTGGCGAGCGCGCCGTAGGTGTAGCCGGTGCCGGCGATCCAGCTCAGATACCAGCGCAGGCCCTCGCTGGCGGCCAGGAAGAAGGCCCCGGCGACGAGGGCACCGCCGAGCAGCCGATGCCACGGCAACGTCTTGGGCAGCGCCACCTTGTACAGCGTGGTCAGACCGACCAGCAGCAGCAGGCCCACCGCCGGGTAGTAGAACGTGTCGACGATCCGGGACCCGAGGTCGTACCAGGACTCGGGCAGCGCCCGGCCGATCAGATTCGGTCCGAGAGCCACCAGCGGCAGTGTGAACACCGCGAGGATGAGAAACATCACGTAGAGGATCAGTGCGAAGAAGCGCTGCCACACCGGGTGCCGATGCTCCTGCTGACCGTGCGCCTCGACGATCGAATCGACGAACGTCGAGATCGCCGACGAGCCCGCCCACAGCGACAGCAGGAAGCCCAGCGACATCAATTCCGGGCGTCCCCGGACCAGCACATCGGTGGCGGTCGGGCTGATGATGCCGTCGACGACGTTCTCGCTGAAAATGGTCCGGCTGAAGGTGATGGTCTTGGACAGGATGATGTCGACGGTGTCCGGTCCGAACCATCCGCCCACGTAACCGAGGGTTCCGATCAGCCCGAGCACCAGCGGCGGCAGCGACAGCGTCTGCCAGAAGGCAGCGGTCGCCGCTTTGCTGAAGATCGAGTCGTCCCACGCCTTGGCGGCCGTTCGACCGATCACCCGAAGCGCGACCTGCACCTGCCGCGGGACGCGTCGGTGAGCAGTCCGCGGTGTGGGGGATCCGGATGGCTCGCTCATGTACTTCCAGCATTCCTGACGACGCGCAAGGACGTGCATCCGCGGTCGATGTGTGCGCGTCGAATTCTGCCACGATCGGGCACGAAACCCCGGTCGCCGGGCGGTTCGCGGCGGGGAACGGCCGCCGGAGACGATAGGCTGCCACACGGTCGGCGGAAGGTCGGGACGACGCAGCGGCAGCCGGCCGATCGTGAGCGGAGAAGGAGCACAAGCAACAGGTGAGCACCGAAACCGTAGGCCCTGCCACGACTTCCGCCCCTGCAGGGCAGCTGCGCGCATGGCAGCGGCGAGCCCTGACCAAGTATCTGGCGACCGGACCGCGGGACTTCCTGGCCGTCGCGACGCCCGGTGCAGGCAAGACGACATTCGCACTGCGCGTCGCCGCCGAGCTGCTGCGGGACCGCACCGTCGACCAGATCACCGTCGTCGCGCCCACCGAGCACCTCAAGCACCAGTGGGCGGCGTCGGCGGCACGCAGCGGCATCGCACTCGACTCGAACTTCACCAACTCGATCGGACAGACATCGAGCGACTACCAGGGTGTCGTGGTCACCTACGCGCAGGTGGCGTCGCACCCGTTCAAGCATCGCGTGCGCACCGAAGCGCGCCGGACGCTGGTCATCCTCGACGAGATCCACCACGGCGGCGACGCGAAGAGCTGGGGCGAGGGCATCCTCGAGGCCTTCGGTGACGCCACCCGGCGGCTCGCCCTGACGGGAACGCCCTTCCGCAGCGACGACAGCGCCATTCCGTTCGTGACGTACGAGCCGAACGACGAGGGGCTCATGCAGTCCAAGGCGGACCACTCGTACGGATACTCGGACGCGCTCGCCGACGGCGTCGTCCGGCCGGTCGTGTTCCTCGCCTACTCGGGTGAGGCGCGGTGGCGCACGAGCGCAGGGGAGGAGTTCACCGCGCGTCTCGGGGAGCCGCTCAGCGCCGAGCAGACGGCGCGGGCGTGGCGCACCGCGCTCGATCCGGCCGGTGACTGGATCCCTGCGGTCCTCGCCGCCGCCAACACGCGGCTCGAGCAGCTGCGCGCGGGTGGGATGCCCGACGCCGGTGGCCTGGTCATCGCGACCGATCAGACGGTGGCGCGCGCCTACGCGAAGATCCTCGAACAACTCACCGGCGAGATGCCGGCCGTCGTGCTGTCCGACGACCCGACCGCCTCCGATCGCATCTCCCGGTTCAGCGACGGGGACCAGCGGTGGATGGTCGCCGTGCGAATGGTGTCCGAAGGCGTCGACGTTCCGCGGCTCGCGGTCGGGGTGTATGCGACGAGCGCGTCGACGCCGCTGTTCTTCGCCCAGGCCATCGGCCGGTTCGTGCGCTCACGGCGCAAGGGCGAGACAGCCAGCGTGTTCCTGCCGTCGGTGCCGGTGCTCCTCGACCTGGCTGCCCAGCTCGAGGCCCAGCGCGACCACGTGCTCGGCAAGCCGCACCGGGAGAAGGAAGGTTTCGACGACGAACTGCTCGCCGACGCGAACCGCCGCAAGGACGAACCGGGCGAGGAGGAGAAGGCCTTCACCTCCCTCGGCGCGGACGCCGAACTCGACCAGGTCATCTACGACGGTTCCTCGTTCGGAACGGCCACGTTCGCCGGCAGCGACGAAGAAGCCGACTATCTCGGGCTTCCGGGGCTGCTCGACGCCGACCAGATGCGCGCGCTGCTGCGCCAGCGCCAGGAGGAGCAGCTCAGCAAGCCGCGGAAGGCGGCACCCGAACCGCCGCCGCAGGTCGTCGAGCGGGTCACCACCGCCGACACCCTCGCCCAGCTGCGCCGGGATCTGAACTCGCTCGTGGCGGTCGTGCATCACCGCACCCGGAAACCGCACGGGGTCATCCACGGGGAACTACGCCGCCAGTGCGGTGGCCCGCCGACCGCACTGGCGACGGCGGAACAGTTGCGCGACCGCATTGCAGTGCTGCGCAGCTGGTGACAACTCCCGGCCGCCACCCTGTGAACGACGAAGCGGGGGGGGCCGGGGGGGGGGGGGGCGGGGGGGGGG
>NZ_JBSFRH010000046.1:0-50791 GCF_053589135.1 Rhodococcus sp. NPDC003382 | reverse complement strand
CACCCACATAATTGTGAAGTGGTCGCACCAAAAAAATTTGGCACTGACATTCATCGGCACACTGTTGAGTTCTCAAAGAACACGCACACACCATCGCGTTCCGGACTAGCGTCCGACCCGCTCCGGGGCAACTGTTCTAACCTAGCAGGTCCATCTTACCGAGTCAAAATCGCTTCGAACCGGTACGATCTTCTGCTTGGCTGTCCGATCATCTCGGGGCACTAAAGGTGCCCGTACCTTCCGGTCCGGGTCTGTGTCCCTCTCGCTCGAACGACGACTAAGTTACGCCTCCGCTAACGGGCCGTCAAATCCGCAGGTCAACGGCCCGTCAGCCCGTAACATGAGAGCGCTGTCAGCCCCGGACGAGGCGCACGCCGGCAAAGTTCCGCTTCCCGCGCCGGATGACGAGCCACTGCCCGTGCAGAACGTCCGATTCACCGGGCGTCCACTCCTCCGAAGCGATACGCACGTTGTTGACGGAGGCGCCGCCTTCCTTCACCGTGCGCCGCGCCGCGCCCCTGCTCTCGCACAGTCCGCTCGCGACGAGCAGGTCGACGATCGTGGACGGCTCGCCCTTGTGGACTTCGGCGATCGATGCCTCGGCCAGCGCCGCCGCGAGCGTGCCCTCGTCGAGATCGGCAAGCTCTCCGCGACCGAACAGTGCGCGGCTCGCGAGCTCCACCGCGCGGGTGTTCGCCTCTCCGTGGACCAGCGTGGTCATTTCCGCTGCGAGCCGACGCTGTGCCTCACGGGCCTGCGGGCGTTCCGCGGTGGCGACCTCGAGCTCGGCGAGTTCTTCCTGGTCGAGGAACGTGAACCAGCGCAGGTACTTGATCACGTCGGCGTCACCGGCGTTCACGAAGTACTGGTACCAGGCGTACGGCGTGGTCATCTCCGGGTCGAGCCACAGGCTGCCGCCGCCGGTGGACTTGCCGAACTTCTTGCCGTCCGCGGAGGTCACTAGTGGAACGGTGAGTGCGTGCACGGACTCACTGTCGACGCGGCGGTTGAGTTCGACGCCGGCGATGATGTTGCCCCACTGGTCGGAGCCGCCGACCTGCAGCGTGCAGCCGTACTTGCGGCGCAGCTCGACGAAGTCGTTGGCCTGCAGAAGCATGTAGCTGAACTCGGTGTACGAGATGCCGTCGCCTTCGAGACGGCGCTTGACGGTGTCGCGGGCCAGCATCACGTTGACGGAGAAGTGCTTGCCGATTCCGCGCAGGAACTCGATCGCGCTGAGTTGCCCGGTCCAGTCCATGTTGTTGGCGACGATCGCGCCGGTCGGGGAATCGTCGAAGTCCACGAACCGCTCGAGCTGACCGCGAATGCGTTCGGCCCATTCGGCGACCGTGTCGACGGAGTTCATCGTCCGCTCCCCCACCTCGCGGGGATCGCCGATCATGCCGGTGGCCCCACCTGCGAGAACGATCGGCCGGTGGCCGGCGCGCTGGAAACGCTTGAGAGCGAGGAGAGGCACGAGGTGACCGGCGTGCAGACTCGGCCCGGTCGGATCGAAACCGGCATACAACGTGAGCGGACCTGCGTCGAGGTCCCGTCGCAGTGCGTCGATGTCGGTCGATTGGGCGATGAGCCCGCGCCAGGTGAGTTCGTCGAGAATGTGCTCAGTCACCGCTCGATCATCCCATCCGCGGATTCGCGGCCGGCGCCCGTGGGCTACGCCGGTACGCCGAGACACCGATCGCGCCGGGAATCCACAGCCGCCACGGCCGATCGGCGGCCTGCGTGATGCCGACCCGGGGACCGGTCTCCACGGGGTCCGGGACGGTGCCGGGGGCGAGGTCGAGACGCACCCGCGACGGCGCATCGAACACGTCGAGGCCGTTGTCGGCGAGTGTCAGACCGAGTGCTTCGGCGAGGTTGCCCGGTCCCCTCGCGAGGTTCGACTCCGCGGTACCCGGGGTGCGGCGAGCGCGGACGGTCTCCTCTCCCGACACGACGTGCGCACCGCGCAGCAGCGCCGCGGCCGCGACCCCGTCGGGTCCGATCGAGATGTTCGCGCAGTGATGGATGCCGTAGCTGCGGTACACGTACAGATGACCCGCCGGTCCGAACATGACCGCGTTGCGGGCGGTGCGGCCGCGGTACGAGTGCGCGGCCGGGTCCGGCCAGGGACCGTCCTCGGGCCCTCCGTACGCCTCGACCTCGGTGATGCGCAGTGCGACGTCGCCGACCCGGAGGATCGCGCCGAGCAGCAGGCGTGCGCCCGCGACGGGGTCCGCCGCGGTCAGCTGCGCCCTGCTGTACGTGCCGTCGCCGGTCAGCCGATCAGTCCTGCGTCCAGCCCGCGACCCCGCGCGCGACGTAGTCGTCGTGTTCGGCATCGGTCACCTCGCGCGCCTCGTCGACGAGAAGGACGGGAATGCCGTTCTCGATGGGGTAGGCGCGCCGCAACCGTGGGTTGTAGAGGACGACGTCGTCCACGAGGAGCAACGGCCCCTTGTCCTGCGGGCAGGCCAGGATGCTCAACAGCGTGGGGTCGACAGCCACCGTTGTCCTCTCGAAGTGCGATATGCGAACGGGACCAAGGCTACCGCGCAGCGGAACCCGAATCGACGACGCCCGTCGCCAGCCGCGCTGCCACCGTCTTGGTGAGCCGCTTGTACGTTCCGGTCTCGGGGTCGGCGTACCAGGAACGCACCGTCGGCCTCGGCACACCCTGTGCCCGCAGATCGTCCGCGATGGGCCTGAAGGACGGCCCGAGCGGGATGCGCGGCACCACGTGCACGATGTCGGGGCGTTCGGCGGCCGGCAGTGCATCGAGCGCCGCGGTGATCTCCACGGAGCTCGGCGCCTTGTTCTCGCGCAGCGTGCACGCGGCCACGGCGAGGTCGGTATCGCCGGCGCGCACCCCGTAGGCGACGACGAGATCGACCCGAGGGAGCGCGCCGAGCGCGTCGACGACGGGTTGCGCATAGACCGGGCCGCGCGGGGTGACGATGACGGTGCGCTTGTTGTCGAGCAGCCAGAAGTCGCCGTCCGCGTCGCGCCGGAACAGGTTCTCGGTGGGGACCCACGCATCGCCCGTCTCGAACACACCGCGCATCACGCTTGCGGAGATGTCCGTGGTCGAGCTGTAGCGGCCGAGCAGCAGTCCGACTTCGCCGGGCACGCTCTCCCGGACGAAACCTCGTTCGTCTTCGACGAATCGCCGGCCGACCGGGTCGTAGGCGGCCAGCCGGACCTCGGCGCTGCCGGGCAGCGGCCGGCCCTTCGACCCGACTTTCGCGCCGGACACGTTGGCCAGCACGATCGCGCCTTCGGTGGAGGCGTAGAACTCGAGCACCTGCGCGGGGGCGAACCGCTCCATGGTGCGCCGCCACAGGCCGGGGGTCATGCCGGAACCGATGAACAGGCGCACCGGGTGGATGTCGTCGATGTGCAGCGACGGGCTGTCGAGGATCTCCCGCAGCATCGCCCACGTGTAGGTGATGACGGTGACGCCGTAGCGGTGCACCTCGTCGCTGAACCGCGCCGGATCCAGTCCCCGGGACAGCGCGATGCGGCATCCACCGGCGAGTGCACCTCCGAAACTGACGAGCAGTCCCGACGAATGGTGCAGCGGCGCGAGGCAGTACACAGTGTCGCCGCGGCCGAGGGCCGCGGCGGTCGCGGTACCGAACGCCGACAGTGCCCACCGGTGGTTGGTGACCAGCTTCATCTCGAGCGAATCGCCGTGGCCTGTGAACAGGATGAAGGCGAGTTCGCGGGCCATGCCGGGGTCCGGCACGTACCACCCCGGCAGCTCCATCGTGGAGGTGTCGAGGCGTTCGAGATCGATGACGTCCGAGCCGGGTTCGACGTCGAGGTCGCGCACGTCGCCGCCGCCGAGCACGAGAACGGGCAGACCGGTCGCGACGGCGGTCCCGAGGTGCTCCGGGTCCGTGACGATCTTCTCGACGGCGCCCAGCCGGAGGGTCTCGTCGAGGTCGGAGCCGGGTGGCAGCAGCACCGACACCCCACCGATACGGGAGACCGCCGTGACCGCGGCCATGGCGCTCGGGCGCGTGTCCATGAGGACACCGACACGCATCCCGGGGCGCACGCCGCCGTGGATGAGTCCCCGCACGACGTTGTCTATGCGGCGGTTGACCGCGGCGAAGGTGTAGACGCGATCCTCGAAGATGAAGCATTCACGGTCGGCGGCCTTGCGGCCCTGCTCGGCGAGCAGGCTGCCGACGGAGATCCGCGTGTGCGGCTGGATCTGCCCGAGCCGCGCGAGCCGCGGCAGCGCCCGCGCGGCCTCACCGGACAGTTCGCGGGCGCCGCGGACGGTGCCGGCGGCGATCTCGGCGAGACCCTTGCCCACTTCCACACCGACCTCGGCGATGGTGGCGGCGGTGTGGGTCAGCCGGCTGGTGACGGACACGCCGGTCTCGCCCTCGGCGTGCGGTTCGGGCACGGCCATCGGGACGATGCCGACGGGCCGGTCCCCCTGCTGCTCGCGCCACAGCACCCATTCCCCGACAGTAGGCCACGTGTGCTGCGCCGCGGAGGTACCGACGACGAGTCCGAAATGACCTGCGCGCAAACAGTATTCGAACACCTGCGCACGAGGGGCCGCTTTGCGGATGCCGCGCACGGCGAGGGGCTGCCCGATATCGTCGACCTCACCGACGAACGCGAGGATCGGGCACGTGATGTCCGCGAGGGTCACCGCCCGGTCGTTGATGACGAATCCGCCGCTGACCATCCGATTGTGCGCGATGAACTGACGCAGCAGATCCGCGACCGCGGGACCCGACCACGCGACCCAGCCCTCGGTGTCGAGGAATCGGCGCTGCGGTTCCCGCGGCAGCAACGCCTCCCGGTCGTGCAACTGCATGACGAACTCGAGCCGCGCCCGCACCGTCTTGATCGGGTCGAGGAACTGGAAGCCGGTGCGGGCCATCCACCCGGTGATCGCCATCCGGTTGAAGACGTGGTCGGCGAGGAAATCCGCGCTGCGGACCGCGATGGCGTCCGGGATACCGAACGGCAACGCCGCCAGCGTGTCGACGGGACTGCCGAACGTGATCAGGCTGGCGATGTTGCGACTGCGCCGGTATGCCGCGGCCTGATAGCAGAACATGCCGCCCTGCGAGTATCCGCCGAGATGGATGTCGCGGCCCGTGTAGTCGTGAACCCGGTCGACGATCTCGTCGAGGGCGACGATGTGGTCGGTGAGGGTGCGGCTCCAACCGCCCTCCTCCTGGTCCGGGGACCCGAAGTCGACGACCCACGGATCGAGACCGACGGCGTGCAGCATTCCGACCGCGCCCTTCTCGCGGGTCACGTCGTACACATCGGCCGACATCATCATCGGCGGAACGAGGACGACCGGGATCCCCGTCGAGGCGGTATCGGTCTCGGGAAAGTAGCGGCGCAGACGGTACATCGGAGTCCGGGCGACGACCTGGTACGGCGACGGCGCCGCCCCGGTCTCGAGCCCCCCGAACCGAATCACCTCGAGGCCGTTCTGCGCCGTCGCCACGACGCGACGCAACGGCCCCATCACCGATTCACTCCCCAGTCCCACGAACCGCACCCCATCCGCCGCGTGTACCGCAATCCGACATGTCAGAACCCCAGCCTGCCACACGCCGGGTATGCCACAGGCCGGTTCGAAACGCCGTGTGGGTCACACCCGGCGTCGGTCGAACCGGCCTGTTCGGATCGGTCAGGCGCGGACCTGCTCCCGCAGCTCACGCGCGGTCGCGCGGACCCCCGCGAGCTGCTCGGCGACGCGCTCTCCGGCCGTGCCACCACGCGCGTTGCGGGACGCGATGGACCCTTCCACGGTGAGCACCTCGCGCACCTGCGGGGTGAGGGCGGGATCGACCGCGGCGAGTTCCTCGTCGGCGAGGTCCTCGAGTCCCACGCCCCGGCCTTCGGCGACCTTGACGCACGCGCCGGCCGCTTCGTGCGCGACCCGGAACGGCACGCCCTGACGCACCATCCACTCGGCGATGTCCGTCGCGAGGGTGAACCCGGCGGGCGCGAGCTCGGCCATCCGGTCCGTGTGGAACGTCAGCGTTTCGACCAGGCCGGTGATCGCCGGGAGCAACAGCTCGAGCTGCGCCACCGAATCGAACACCGGTTCCTTGTCCTCTTGCAGGTCGCGGTTGTACGCGAGCGGCTGCGCCTTGAGGGTCGCGAGCAGGCCGGTGAGGTTGCCGATGAGACGACCCGCCTTGCCGCGGGTGAGCTCGGACACGTCCGGGTTCTTCTTCTGCGGCATGATCGACGATCCGGTGGACCACTCGTCGGCGAGGGTGATGTACCCGAACTCGGGAGTGCTCCACAGGATCACCTCCTCCGCCATGCGCGACAGGTCGACGGCGATCATCGCGAACACGAACGCGGCCTCGGCTGCGAAGTCGCGCGAGCTGGTCGCGTCGATCGAGTTGTCCGCGGCCGAGTCGAAGTTCAGCTCGGCGGCGATCGCATCGGGGTCGAGCCCGAGCGAGGACCCGGCCAGCGCACCGGATCCGTACGGGGACACGGCGGCACGCTTGTCGAAGTCACGCAGCCGCTGCACATCGCGCAGCAGCGGGTGCGCGTGCGCGAGCAGGTGGTGCGCGAGCAGGACCGGTTGCGCGGCCTGCAGGTGCGTCTTGCCCGGCATGACCGCCTGCGGGTGCGCGGCAGCCTGTGTCGCGATGGCCTCGACGACGTTCAGCACTCCGTCGGAGATGCGCCGCGCGGCGTCGCGCAGCCACATCCGGAACAGCGTGGCCACCTGGTCGTTGCGGGACCGGCCCGCGCGCAGGCGTCCGCCGACCTCCGGTCCGACCCGGTCGATGAGGCCGCGTTCGAGGGCGCCGTGGACGTCCTCGTCGGACTCGGCGGGAACGAACGCCCCGGACGCGACGTCGGCGGCGAGCCGGTCGAGGCCGTCGAGCATGGTGGCGAGGTCGTCGTCGCTGAGCAGCCCGGCCCGGTGCAGGACCTTCGCGTGCGCCTGGGAGGCGCGCACGTCGTACGGGGCGAGCGCCCAGTCGAAGTGCGTGGACTTGCTCAGTGCCGCCATGGCGGCGGCCGGTCCGGATGCGAACCGGCCGCCCCACAGGGCGCCTTCGTTGGTGCCATGAGAGTCCTGGCTGGTCATGATCTACAGGCCCAGATCGCGCTTCGCGGCGACCTTCGACGACAGGCCGTGGATCTGCACGAAGCCCTTGGCGTTGGACTGGTCGAAGCTGTCGCCCTCGTCGTAGGTGGCGAGGTTGAAGTCGTACAGCGACTCGGGGCTGCGGCGGCCGTTGACGGTGATGTGTCCGCCGTGCATCACCATGCGGATGTCGCCGGTGACGCGTTCCTGCGTGTGCTTGATGAAGGCGTCGAGAGCGGTCTTGAGCGGCGAGTACCACAGGCCGTCGTACACCAGCTCGCTCCAGCGCTCCTCGACCCGCCGCTTGTAGCGGCCGAGTTCACGCTCGAGGGTGACGTGCTCGAGTTCCTGGTGCGCGGTGATCAGGGCGATGGCGCCGGGCGCCTCGTAGATCTCGCGGCTCTTGATGCCGACGAGGCGGTCCTCGACCATGTCGAGGCGGCCCACGCCCTGGGCACCGGCGCGCTTGTTGAGCTGCTGGATGGCCTCGAGGACGGTGACGTGCTTGCCGTCGATCGCGACGGGACGGCCGGCCTCGAAGGTGACGATCAGCTCGTCGGGGGCCTGCCAGTTGAGGGTGGGGTCCTCGGTGTAGTCGTAGACATCCTTGGTGGGGGCGTTCCACAGGTCCTCGAGGAAGCCGGTCTCGACGGCGCGGCCCCACACGTTCTGGTCGATGGAGAACGGCGACTTCTTGGTCACGTTGATCGGCAGGTTGTGCTCGCCGGCGAACGCGATGGCCTTCTCGCGGGTCCACGCGTAGTCGCGCACCGGGGCGATGACCTGCAGGTCGGGAGCGAGGGCGCCGAAGCCGACCTCGAAGCGCACCTGGTCGTTGCCCTTGCCGGTGCAGCCGTGCGAGACGATGGTGCCGCCGTGCTCGCGGGCGGCCTGCACGATGTGCTTGACGATCAGCGGACGGCTGATCGCGGACACCAGCGGGTAGCGGTCCATGTAGAGCGCGTTGGCCTGGATGGTGGGCAGGCAGTACTCGTTGGCGAATTCGTCCTTGGCGTCGACGACGATGGATTCGACGGCACCGCAGTCGAGGGCGCGCTGACGCACGACCTCCATGTCCTCGCCGCCCTGGCCGAGATCGATGGCGACGGCGACGACCTCCTTGCCGGTCTCCTTGCCGATCCAGCTGATGGCAACGGAGGTGTCCAGCCCGCCCGAGTAGGCGAGTACGACGCGATCGGCCATTGTTCTTGCGCTCCTTCTTGATTCGACTGACGTCTATGGGTGGTAGTTCATGCGAGTGATTCGATTTTGGCGGCCAGTTCGGCCCCCGTCGTCGGCTCCCGGGCGATCACCGCGATGGTGTCGTCCCCGGCGATCGTGCCGACGACCTCAGGTAATGATGCCCGATCGAGTGCACTGGCCAGATAGTGCGCTGCCCCGGGCGGTGTGCGCAGCACCGCGATGTTGCCGCTGTGGTCGGTGGAGACGAGCAATTCCCCCAGGAGACGGGACAATCGGTCGGTGCCTCCGGACACCCCGCGGACCGGGCTGCCGTCCTCGGGCACGACGTACACCCCGGCTCCCCCGTCGGCGGCGCGGAGCTTGACCGCGCCGAGTTCCTCGAGGTCGCGCGACAGGGTCGCGGTGGACACCTCGATGCCTTCGGCGGCGAGCAGCGCGGCCAGTTCGGTGTGGCTGCGCACCTCGCGGGTCGAGACGAGCGCGGTGATCCGCGCCTGCCGCGCCGCGCGCGTCGGGGCCGAGGATGCGGCGGGGCGCTCCGTCGTTCCCTCGGGTCGGCTCGCGGCGGTGCTCACGGTCAGTTCTCCCGCTGCTCGAGCAACCACACGAGCAGCGCCTTCTGGGCGTGCAGCCGGTTCTCGGCTTCGTCCCACACGACCGCGCGGGGTCCGTCGAGGACGTCGGCGGTGATCTCGCGCCCGCGGTAGGCGGGCAGGCAGTGCAGCACGATGGACTCGGGCTTCGACAGGGCCACCAGTTCGGCGTTCACCTGGAACGGCCGGAACACCGAGTCGCGGTCGAGGCCGTCGTCCTCCTGTCCCATCGACACCCACGTGTCGGTGACGAGCACGTCGGCGTCGGTTGCGGCGGCCTGCGGGTCGTCGGTGAGGGTGACGCTGCCGCCGGTCTCCTCGGCGCGGGCACGGCTGGCGGCCACGACGTCCGGGTCGGGGACGAACCCGGCCGGGGACGCGATCGTGACGTGCAGGCCGGCGGTGACGCCACCGAGCATCAGCGAGTGCGCCATGTTGTTGGCGCCGTCGCCGAAGTAGGCCAGGGACAGGCCCGCGGTGCTGCCCTTGTGTTCGCGGATGGTCTGCAGGTCGGCGAGCACCTGGCACGGGTGGAAGGTGTCGGTGAGCGCGTTGACGACCGGGACGGTGGAGTGCGCCGCGAGGGCCTCGATGCGGTCCTGCCCGTAGGTGCGCCACACGACGGCCTCGGTGTACCGGGAGAAGACGCGCGCGGTGTCCTCGAGGGTTTCGCCCTTGCCCAGCTGGGTGGTGCCGGCGTCGACGACGATCGCGTGACCGCCGAGCTGGGCGATGCCGGCGTCGAACGAGAAACGGGTGCGGGTGGACGTCTTGTCGAACAGCACCGCGACGCTGTACGGCCCCTCGAGGGGCCGGCGCGACAGGGGCGCCTTCTTGAGTTCGGCGGCGAGGTCGAGGATCTGCGCCTGTTCGGCGGGGGTGACGTCGTCGTCGCGCAGGAAGTGCCTGACCATGGGTTAGCTCGCCCCTTCCTGCTGGGCCGTGTCGAGGATCGCGGGCAGTGCGGCGACGAACCCGTCGGCCTGGTCCTCGGTGAGGATCAGCGGCGGGGCGAGCCGGATGACGTCGGGCGCCGCGGCGTTGACGAGGTAGCCGGCGTCGCGCGCGGCCGCCTCGACCGCGGCCGACTTCGGGTCGGTGAGGACGACGCCGAGCAGCAGACCGGAGCCGCGGACGTGGTCGACGAGCGGGTGTCCGAGTTCCTCGATGCCGGTGGCGAGGTGCTTGCCGACGGAGTTGACGTGGTCGAGCAGGTTCTGCTCGTCGATGGTGCGCAGCACGGCGAGCGCGGCGGCCGCGCACACCGGGTTGCCGCCGAAGGTGGTGCCGTGCTTGCCGGGCTGGAACAGCTCGGCGGCCGGGCCGGTCGCGACGACGGCGCCGATGGGCAGGCCGCCGCCGAGTCCCTTGGCGAGGGTCATCACGTCCGGGACGACCCCGGCTGCCTGGTGCGCGAAGAACGTGCCGGTGCGGGCGATGCCGGTCTGCACCTCGTCGAGGACGAGCAGCGCGCCCTTCTCGGTGGTGATGCGCCGGGCCGCGGCGAGGTAGCCCTCGGGCGGGACCACGACACCGGACTCGCCCATGATCGGTTCGAGGAACACGGCGGCGGTGTTCTCGTCGACGGCGGCTTCGAGGGCGGCGATGTCGCCGTAGGGGACGAATTCGACGCCGGCGGGCATGGGTTCGAAGGGTGCGCGCTTGTCGGGCTGGCCGGTGAGGGCGAGCGCGCCCATGGTGCGGCCGTGGAACGCCTTCTCCGCGGCGATGATCTTGGGGCGGCCGGTGAGCCGGGCGATCTTGAAGGCTGCCTCGTTGGCTTCGGTGCCGGAGTTGCAGAAGAACACCCGGCCCTCGTGCCCGAAGTGCGCGAGCAGTCGTTCGGCGAGCTCGAGCACGGGCGGCGAGGCGTACAGGTTCGACACGTGCCCGAGCTGGTTCAGCTGTGCGGTGACGGCCTCGATGATCGCCGGGTGGCGGTGGCCGAGGCTGTTGACGGCGATGCCGCCGAGCAGGTCGAGGTACTGCTTGCCGTCGGCGTCGGTGACGATCGCGCCGTCGCCGGCGACGAGCGCGACCTTCGGCACGCCGTAGTTGTGCATGAGCGAATGCGCCCAGCGTTCCTGCAGATCGGACGTGCCGGTCATGCTGTGCCTTCCTGGGTGGGGGTGACCGTCGGGGGGTGGGTGGGCGTCACCATCGTGCCGATGCCCTCTTCGGTGAACAGTTCGAGCAGAACGGAGTGCGGCTGGCGGCCGTCGATGACGTGTGCGGTGGGGACGCCGCCCTGCACGGCGCGCAGGCAGGCTTCCATCTTGGGGACCATGCCCGCGTCGAGGGACGGCAGCAGTTCGGTGAGCGCGGCGGCGTCGATCTGCGACGCCAGCGAGCTGCGGTCGGGCCAGTTCGTGTAGAGCCCTTCGACGTCGGTGAGGACGACGAGTTTCTCGGCGCCGAGCGCTTCGGCGAGCGCGGCCGCGGCGGTGTCGGCGTTGATGTTGTGCACGACCCCGTCGGCGTCCGGCGCGATCGTGGAGACGACGGGGATGCGGCCGGCGGCGATGAGGTCGAGGACGGCGGCCGGGTCGACGGTGGTGACGTCTCCGACGAGCCCGATGTCGGTGTCTTCGCCGTCGACGACGACGGTGCGTCGGGTGGCGGTGAACAGCCGGGCGTCCTCACCGGAGATGCCGACGGCGTACGGGCCGTGGCTGTTGATCAGCCCGACCAGTTCGCGGCCGACCTGGCCGAAGAGCACCATCCGTACGACGTCCATGACTTCGGGTGTGGTGACCCGGAAGCCGCCGCGGAACTCCCCTTCCATGCCGAGGCGCTTCAGCATGGCGTTGATCTGGGGGCCGCCGCCGTGCACGACCACGGGGTGGATGCCGACGGTGCGCAGGAACGCCATGTCGGCGGCGAACGCCGACTTGAGGTCGTCGTCGATCATGGCGTTGCCGCCGTACTTGACGACGACGATCTTGTCGCGGAACTTCTGCAGCCAGGGCAGTGCCTCGGCGAGCACGAATGCCTTCTGGTGCGAGGTGAGGCTCGCGATGAGGTCGTCGAGCATGTCGTCTCCCGTCACATTCTGTGCCGTCACGACGAGTACGCCGAGTTCTCTTCGACGTACGCGTGCGAGAGGTCGGTGGTGCGGATGGACACTTCGGCGTCGCCGATGCCGAGGTCGATGTCGAGGGCGATGTCGATGCCGGACAGGTCGACCTCGCGGGCGCCGGGTGCCCCGACGCCGTCGATGCACACGGGGCTGCCGTTGAAGGTCACCGAGATCTTGTCCGGGTCGAGTTCGATGGGGGCGATGCCGATGGCGGCGAGGACGCGGCCCCAGTTGGGGTCGGAGCCGAACAGGGCGGTCTTGACCAGGCTGTCGCGGGCGACGGTGCGGGCGCCGATGAGGGCGTCGGATTCGCTGGCGGCGCCGCGGACGGTGACGGTGACCCGCTTGGTGACGCCCTCGGCGTCGGCCATCATCTGGTCGGCGAGGCTGTCGCACACGGCGAGGACCGCGGCGTTGAGGTCCTCCTGGGCGGGGGCGATGCCGCTGGCACCGGACGCGAGCAGCAGCACGGTGTCGTTGGTGGAGGTGGCGCCGTCGATGTCGAGCCGGTCGAAGGTCTGCCGGGTGGCGTTGCGCAGTGCCTCGTCGAGCTGGGCGGAGGTGGCGACCGCGTCGGTGGTGAGCACGACCAGCATGGTGGCGAGCGCGGGGGCGAGCATGCCGGCGCCCTTGCCCATGCCGCCGACGTTCCACTTGTCGGCGTGGTGCAGCGCGGCCTGTTTGGGGACGGTGTCGGTGGTCATGATCGCGTAGGCGGCGTCGGTGCCGCCGGAGATGCCGCCGGCGAGTTCGTGGACGATCTCCTGCACGCCGGCGAGGACCTTGTCCATGGGCAGCCGGTCGCCGATCAGGCCGGTGGAGCACACCGCGATCTCGCCGGCACCGGTTTCGGTGCCCCAGTTGCTCAGCGCGTCGGCGAGGGCCTCGGCGGTGGCGTGGGTGTCCTGGAAGCCGCCGGGACCGGTGCAGGCGTTGGCGCCGCCGGAGTTGAGGACGACCGCGCGCAGCGCACCGGAGGTGAGGACCTGCTTGGACCACAGCACGGGGGCGGCCTTGACCTTGTTGGTGGTGAAGACACCGGCGGCGGCGAGATCGGGTCCTTCGTTGAAGACGAGCGCGAGGTCGGGGTTGCCGCTGGCCTTGATGCCGGCGCGGATCCCGGCGGCCCGGAAACCGGCGGGGCTGGTCACGCCCTGGGTGCGGATGAGCCGCCCCCCGGCGATGTCGACGGCGTCGGCGTAGACGTGCTCCGCGTGCGTGTCGCCGGCGGGCGGGGTCCGGTCGGTCACGGGGCCACTCCTACGGTGGACAGGCCGGCGGTCTCGGGCAGGCCGAGCGCCAGGTTCATGGACTGCACCGCGGCGCCGGCGGTGCCCTTGGTCAGGTTGTCGAGCGCGGCGACGACGATCAGCAGGCCGGCGTCGGCGTCGACGGTGACGGCGAGCTGCACGGCGTTGGACCCGACCACCGAGCCGGTGGCCGGCAGGACGCCCTCGGGGAGCAGCTGCACGAACGGCTCGTCGCCGTAGGCCTTCTCGTACACGGCACGGGCCTCGGCGGCGGTCGCGGTGGTCGGTGCGGTGCAGGTGGCGAGGATGCCGCGCGGCATGGGTGCGAGGACGGGGGTGAAGGAGACGGAGACCTCGGTGCCGGCGAGGGCGGAGAGGTTCTGCTTGATCTCCGGGGTGTGCCGGTGGACGCCGCCGATGCCGTAGGCGCGGACCGAGCCCATCACCTCGGAGCCGAGCAGGTCGACCTTGGGGGACTTGCCGGCGCCGGAGGTGCCGGAGACCGCGACGATCTGCACCTTCGGTTCGACGATGCCGGCGGCGACCGCCGGGGCCAGCGCGAGCGAGGCGGACGTCGGGTAGCAGCCGGGCACCGCGATGCGGGTGGCGCCGACGAGCTGCTCGCGTTTGCCGGGGAGTTCGGGCATGCCGTAGGGCCAGGTGCCGGCGTGCTCGCCGCCGTACCAGCGTTCCCAGTCGTCGCTGGATTCGAGCCGGAAGTCGGCGCCGCAGTCGATGACGACGGTGGTGTCCGGGAGTTGTTCGGCGATGACCGCCGAGTGCCCGTGGGGCAGGCCGAGGAAGACGACGTCGTGACCGGTGAGGGTGTCGAGGTCGGTGGCGCCGAGGACGCGGTCGGCGAGGGGCAGCAGGTGCGGGTGGAACTCGCGGAGGGTCGCGCCGGCGTTGCCGCCGGCGGTCAGTGCGCCGATGACGAGGGAGCCGTCCTGGTAGGCGGGGTGCCCGAGGAGCAGGCGGAGGACTTCGCCGCCCGCGTAGCCGCTGGCGCCCGCCACCGCGACCCGAATCGGCGACTGCGGCGTCGCCGTGAATGCCGGTGAGTTACCCATACGATTCATTATGCACGGCGATGCAAATTTATTCACTCACGGGTCGCCGGAACGCCCACCCCCACCCGAGCGAATGTATCGCTCGTCTCCTTCAACCGAATGAACGGTACATTCGCTCGGAAACGGGATGGGCGGCGGGCAGCCGGCGGTGGATCAGGAACTCATCGAACGCCGGATCTCGGCGAGCTTGTCGGCGGCCGCCTTCTTCCTGTCCTCGAACTCCTCCTCGAGCGTGCGCGCGGGTTCGGTCTCCCGGGCCAGTTCCTCCGCACCCATCGCGGTGCCGAGACGCTTCTCGATCTTGTCGCGGACCGCCTCGAAGGTGGGCACCCCCGCCTCGGTGTAGCCGGTGACCTCCTCGATCGACGGTGCGCGCACCACACCTTCGGCGGGTGTCACGTCGGGCACCGACGGGGACGGTTCGACCTCCGGTTCGGGGTCGGCGGGTGTCACGTCCGGGATGTCCGGGCCCGGCGGCACGTCGGGCACGGTCGGCGAATTCGGTTCGGCCGGAGTGACATCCGGAACCGGGTGGTCGGGCCGCTCGGGTTCGGGAGCACGGTCGGGGTCGCGCGGGTCCGTGGTCATGGTTCCAGGCTACGTCGCCGGTCGGGGCGCTGTCCCCCATCGCCGCCGACGCTGCGGCCGCGCCGGAATCCCTGTCGATTCCCGGGATCGAGGTGGGCACGCACACCCCCGACGGCTACATACGTGCCCACCCGATCATCATCCGCGCAGTTGCGCTCCGACCGCAGCCGACGCGGAAGCCACCGCGGCGTCGCGGGCCGCGCTCGCCTCGTCCTCGGTGAGGGTGCGGTCCGGGGCGCGGAACCGCAACGCGAACGCCAGCGACTTGCGGTCCTCCCCGACCTGGGCGCCTTCGAACACGTCGAACAGGCGCACGTCCTCGAGCAGATCGCCGCCCCCGGCGCGCAGCGCCGCCTCGACCGACGCCGCGGGCACGGCCTTGTCGACGACGACCGCGACATCCTGCAACACCGGCGGGAACGGCGACACGACGGGCGCCGGCAGCGACTCGACGATCGGCAGGGCATCGAGATTCAGCTCGAACGCGCAGGTGCGGGCCGGCAGACCGGCACGCTCGATCACCGCGGGGTGCAGCTCACCGGCATGTCCGACGACCTCACCGTCGACGACCAGTTCGGCGCAGCGGCCCGGATGCCACGGCAGGTGGCGGGCGACACGACGCTCGATCCGCACCCCGGCCGCCGCCGCGACCGTCTCGGCCGCCGCGAAGGCATCCACGGCGTCGGCGGCGCGACCGGAACCCCACGGACCGGCGGGTTCACGCAGCCCGCACAGCACACCGCCGATGTGCACCGGCTGCTTCGGCAGCGACCGCTCCAGCATGGCGATCTCCTCGTCGGTGGGCCGACGATCCACCGGCAGGACCGGGACCGGGCCGGTCTCGGCGCCGGGCAGCACGACCTGCGCGATCGAGAACAGCGACAGGTCCCGCTGGCCGCGGGCGACGTTGCGCGAAAGCACCTCGAGCAGACCCGGCAGCAGCGTCGTCGCGAGCTCGGGGCGATCCGATTCGAGCGGGTTGAGCACCTTGGTGGTGTGGCGGCGCGGGTCGTCGGCGTCCAGACCCCAGGTGTCGAACACGTGCGCGGGCAGGAACACCGGCGCCAGGACCTCGACGTACCCGTCGGAGGCCAGGGCCCGGCCCACGGCGCGGCGGCGCTTCTGTGACGGGGTGAGACCGCGGCCGGCGGGGGCGGCGGGCAGCACCGACGGGATCTGCTCGAGACCCTCGAGGCGCAGCACCTCCTCGACCAGGTCGGCGGGCTGACGCAGGTCCGGGCGCCACGACGGCGGGGTCACGACGAGCTGGCCGTGCCCGTCCACCCCGACACCGACCTCGACGGCGCAACCGATCTGGGTGAGTCGCCGCGCGGCGGTGCCGTTCGGGTAGGTGACCCCGGCGACCCGGTCCGGAAGGTCGATGTCCATGCGGATCGTGACCGGCTCGACCGGGACCGACACGTCGGTCAGGAGCGGTTCGACCCGGCCACCGGCGATCTCCACCAGCAGCGACGCCGCCCGGTCCAGGGCGGGCAGTGCCACCTCGGGGTCGACGTTGCGTTCGAAGCGCTTACCGGCCTCGCTGGACAGCTTGTGCCGACGATTGCCGCGGAACACCGCCAGCGGATCCCAGGTGGCCGCCTCGAGCAGCACGTCGGTGGTGGTGTCGCCGACCTCGGTGGTGGCGCCGCCCATGATGCCCGCCAGCGAGATGACACCGGAGTCGTCGGTGATGACGACGTCCTCGGGATCGAGGACGCGCTCGACACCGTCGAGGGTGGTGAGCTTCTCGCCCGCGCGGGCCCGGCGGATGACGAGCTCACCCTGCAGGGTCGCCGCGTCGAACGCGTGCAGCGGCTGACCGAGCTCGAGCATCACGTAGTTGGTGACGTCGACCGCGGGGCTGATCGGGCGCACCCCGGCGGTGAGCAGACGACGCTGCAGCCACCACGGCGACACCGCGTCGGGATCGATGCCGGTGACCTTCCGTGCCGCGAACCGGGTGGCGCCGGACTCGGGTTCGAGCCGGATCGGGTAGGCCTCGCCGTCGGCCGGGTTCGGGGTGACCTGCGCCGGGTCGGAGAACTCGAGGTCGAACCCGCACGCGAGTTCGCGGGTCAGGCCGCGCACCGAGAAGCAGTAGCCGCGGTCCGGGGTGATGTTCAGTTCGATGACCGTGTCGCCGAGGCCGAGCAGGTCGTTGGCGTCTGTGCCGGGCTCCGCGCTGCCCTCCTCGAGCACGAGGATGCCGGAGTGGTCCTTGCCGATCCCGAGTTCGGCGATCGAGCAGATCATGCCGTCGGACACCTGCCCGTAGGTCTTGCGGGTCGCGATGACGAAGTCGCCGGGCAGGACCGCGCCGGGCAGCGCGACCACGACGAGGTCGCCCTCGGTGAAGTTGCGGGCGCCGCACACGATGCCGCGCGGCTCGGCTTCACCGACGTCGACCCGGCAGAACCGGATGGGCTTCTTGAATTCGGTGAGCTCCGTGATCTCGACGACCCGGCCGACGACGAGGTTGTCGATGCGGTCGAGGGTGTCGACCTCCTCGACCTCGAGACCGACCCGGACGAATCCCGCGTCGAGCTCCTCGGCGGTGACGTTCCATTCCGGGGTGGAACGCTGCAGGATCTCGGTCAGCCAGGACTGCGCTACTCGCACGTGAGTTCAGCTTTCTCGTTCGTTCGATTCTCGGGGGTGGTCGGGTTTGGGGCGGGCGTCAGCCCTGCACGCCGAACGGCAGCGTGAACCGCACGTCGCCTTCGACGATGTCGCGCATGTCGGAGATGCCGTTGCGGAACTGCAGGGTGCGCTCGAGTCCCATGCCGAACGCGAATCCGCTGTAGACGTCGGGGTCGATGCCGCAGGCGCGCAGCACGTTGGGGTTGACCATGCCGCAGCCGCCCCACTCGACCCAGCCGGCGCCGCCCTTCTTGTTCGGGAACCACACGTCGACCTCGGCCGACGGCTCGGTGAACGGGAAGTAGTTCGGCCGCATGCGGGTGCGGGTGTCGGGACCGAACAGCGCGCGGGCGAATGCGTCGAGGGTGCCGCGCAGGTGCGCCATCGTCAGGCCCTTGTCGACCGCGAGGCCTTCGATCTGCGAGAACACCGGGGTGTGGGTGGCGTCGAGCTCGTCGGTGCGGAAGGTGCGCCCCGGGCACACCACGTAGATGGGGATCTCGCGGGACAGCATGGTCCGCACCTGCACCGGCGAGGTGTGGGTGCGCAGCACCTGCCGCGAATCCTCGGGGGCGATGTGGAAGGTGTCCTGCATGGTCCGCGCCGGGTGGTCCGGCAGGAAGTTCAGGGCGTCGAAGTTGAAGTGCTCGGTCTCGACCTCCGGGCCCTCGGCCACCTCCCAGCCCATCGCGACGAACACGTCGGAGACCTGCTCGGAGATGATCGTGATCGGGTGGCGGGCGCCGACGGCGCGGCGATTCGCCGGCAGGGTCACGTCGATCGCCTCGGCGACGAGGACCGCGGCGTCACGTTCCGCCTGCAGCTGCGCCTTGCGCTCGTCGAACGCGGCCTGCACGGCGGTGCGGTGCGCGTTGACCCGCTTGCCCGCGTCGGCGCGTTCGTTGCCGGGCAGCGATCCGAGCGCCCGCTTCGCGAGCGAGATGGGCGCCTTGTCGCCGAGGTGCTCGATCTTCGCCTGGGCGAGCGCGTCGAGGTCGGTGGCGGCGGCGAACGCTTCCTGCGCGGCCTTCTCGGCGGCGGCGAGCGCTTCCTCGGCCAGCGCGCTGGGGTCCACTGCCGGCGGCGTGCCGCCCTCATTCTTGGCCACGACCGGTGCAACTCCTTCTTCCGGCGAACGTTTTCTGTCGGGTGCCGCCGGAACCGGATCCCGGCAGCACAACACACAAATCCTAGGCGATGGGTCCGTGCACGCGATGCTGCACCCGTGCGCTGGCATACAGGCAGATTGCGGCGGCGGTCGCCAGGTTCAGCGATTCGGCGCGGCCCCGGATGGGGATCCGCACCCGGTGATCGGCGCGGGCGGCGATCTGCGGGTCCAGTCCGTGGGCCTCGTTGCCGAACAGCCAGGCGGTGGGCGCGGCGAGCAGCTCGTCGGCGTCGTCGAGATTCACTTCGCCGTCCGCGGCGGTGGCGAGCACCTGCAGACCGGCGTCGGCGAGCGCACCGAGCACGCGGTCGGTGTCGCGCTCCCGGGCGACCGGCAGGTGGAACACGCTGCCCGCGGAGGAACGCACACACTTGCCGTTGTGCGGGTCGACGCTGTCGCCGGCGAGGATCACGCCGTCGGCGCCGACGGCGTCGGCGACCCGGATGACGGTGCCCGCGTTGCCGGGCTCCCCCACCGCGACCGGCACCGCGAGGAGCCGGGCCTGCGCGGACAGCGCCCGGTCGAGGGGCACGTCGAGCAGGTCGCACACGGCGACGACGCCGGGCGGGGTGACGGTGTCCGACAGTCGCTCGGCGGCACGGTCGGTGACGAGCGAGACACGGACGCGGCGACGGTGCGCGGTGTCGATCAGACCCGGATAGCGGTCGGCCGCGGCGGCGGTGACGAACACCTCGTGCACGGTCGCGGTTTCGAGCGCCTCGGCGACCGAGTTCTCCCCCTCGGCGAGGAAGCGGCCGGCCTTGCGGCGTTCGGCGGTACGCAGCAGTTTCACAGCAGAAACGACCCGTGGAGTGCGCTCGGTGAGCGGATCCACGGGTCGCTTCTGTGCTGTCGTGTCGTTCAGCGCTGCGCTCAGGCGGCCGGAGCGTTCACGTCGGCCGGCAGGGCGGCCTTGGCGACGGCGACCAGGCCCGCGAACGCCTCGGCGTCGGAGACGGCGAGCTCGGCGAGGATCTTGCGGTCGACCTCGACACCGGCGGCCTTGAGGCCCTGGATGAACCGGTTGTAGGTGATGTCGTTGGCGCGGGCAGCGGCGTTGATGCGGCTGATCCACAGCTTGCGGAAGTCACCCTTGCGCGCACGACGGTCGCGGTAGGCGTAGGTCAGCGAGTGAAGCTGCTGCTCCTTGGCCTTGCGGTACAGCCGCGAGCGCTGCCCGCGGTAGCCCTTGGAAGCCTCGAGAATCGAACGGCGCTTCTTCTGGGCGTTGACTGCCCTCTTCACGCGTGCCACTGATATGTCCTGTCAGTTTCGGGGGGCAGATTCTCGCCCCCGGGATGGTCGGTCGGGAAAGCTCAGATGTCGAGCAGGCGCTTGATGCGCGGCGCGTCGACGTCGGCGACGACGGCCTTGCCGTCGAGGCGACGGGTGACCCGCGAGGACTTGTGCTCGAGCAGGTGGCGGCGGCCGGCCTTCTGGCGCAGGATCTTCCCGCTGCCGGACACCTTGAATCGCTTCGCGGTGCCGCTGTGGGTCTTCGACTTGGGCATGGAGTCCTCAGTTCTTCCGGTTGTTCGGGTACGTCTAACTCACGCAGCACCGGCTGTGCTGCCCGAGCGGTCAGCTGGTCTGCGTGTCGCCCTGCTCGGTCTTCGGCTGCTCGGCGGCAGGCGCGGGAGCGGCCGGAGCGGACTTGGCGGTGTTGGCCTGGGCTGCTTCCTGGGCCTTCACGCGGGTCTTCGCGCCCTTGTGCGGGGCCAGCACCATGGTCATGTTGCGGCCGTCCTGCTTCGGAGCGGTCTCGATGAAGCCGAGATCGGCCACGTCGGCACCCAGACGCTGCAGCAACCGGAATCCGAGTTCCGGACGCGACTGCTCGCGGCCACGGAACATGATGGTGACCTTGACCTTCGACCCGGCCTCGAGGAAGCGAACGACGTTGCGCTTCTTGGTCTCGTAGTCGTGGTCGTCGATCTTCGGCCGGAGCTTCTGCTCCTTGATCACGGTCAGCTGCTGGTTCTTGCGCGATTCGCGCGCCTTCTGCGCGGCCTCGTACTTGAACTTGCCGTAGTCCATGATCTTGCACACGGGCGGGCGGGCGTCGGGGGCCACCTCGACCAGATCGAGGTCGGCTTCGTATGCCAGGCGGAGTGCATCTTCAACACGCACGATTCCGACCTGTTCACCACCCGGTCCGACGAGTCGGACCTCGGGAACTCGGATGCGTTCGTTGATGCGGGTCTCAGCGCTGATGGGGCCTCCTAGGTAGAGCGGTGCGGTCTGTTGACCGCGCCGCAGCACGTGGGCCCGACATTCCTCGACGAAAAGACCCCGCTGCGGCGCCGAAGCTCCACACGGGGTCCGATTACCGACCGGCCCGACGAACCGGCAGCCGGGGCTGCACCGTCGTCGCTCACCTGGGAAGGCGAGTCACCCACGGCACCGAGGTGCGGGGCGGACCGGACCACTGAGCTGCAACGATGTGCCGCCAGAGGTGGGAGTCGGACTCCACTTTGCTGCCCACGCGTGTTCCACGTGGGCGGTCGTGGGATCCACAGTAGCAAATCTGCACGTGAGGATCGAATCGGGCGCTTCCCCACCCGACCCGCGAGCGATCCGGAGGGACCGGGATGGAATCCTCGACGGTATGACCGACACCCCCGAGTCGCCCGCCGACGACGTTCGCCACCTCGCCGAGATTCCCGCCGTCGAGGTGATCAGCCGCGCCGCCGTGATGCTGATGAGCTCCGCCGCCGAGAAACTGGGCCTCGGTGACGAGAACCCCGACGACAGCGCCCACCTGGACCTCGACGAGGCGCGGCGGGTCATCACCGCGCTCGCCGGCCTGGTCACCGCGTCCGTCGAGTACCTCGGCCCGCACGCCGGCCCGATGCGGGAAGGCCTGCAGGCGCTGCAGAAGGCGTTCCGGGAGGCGTCGGCGCATCCCGACGAGCCCGGCAAGGGCCCCGGCGAGAAGTACACCGGCCCCGTCTACTGACCTCGAGGATCCCGACGCCGGTTGCACGAGAGCGCGCCGACCTGCTCGTGTGCAGGTCGGCGCGCCCTCCCGGTGAGTCGAGCCGCGCCGCGTCGGCGCCTGTCGGCTATCCGACCGCGGCGGCCTTCCTCGGGGCGCGCTTGCGGGCGGGCTTGCGGACCGGTTCCGACGCCGGTGCGGCGCCGAGCGCTTCGGCGAGGAACCGGCCGGTGTAGCTGCCCTCGGTCGCCGCGATCTCCTCGGGGGTGCCCTGCGCGACGACGGTGCCGCCGCCCGATCCGCCCTCCGGTCCCATGTCGATGACCCAGTCCGCGGTCTTGATGACGTCGAGGTTGTGCTCGATGACGATGACCGTGTTGCCCTTGTCGACGAGCCCGTTGATGACGCCGAGGAGTTTGCGGATGTCCTCGAAGTGCAGGCCCGTGGTCGGCTCGTCGAGCACGTAGACGGTGCGTCCGCTCGACCGCTTCTGCAGTTCGGCAGCGAGCTTGACGCGCTGCGCCTCACCACCGGAGAGGGTGGGCGCCGGCTGCCCGAGCCGCACGTAGCCGAGCCCGACGTCCACGAGCGTCTTGAGGTAGCGGTGGATGGAGGTGACCGGCTGGAAGAACTCGGCGGCCTCCTCGATCGGCATGTCGAGCACCTCGGCGATGTTCTTGCCCTTGTAGTGCACCTCGAGGGTTTCGCGGTTGTAGCGGGCGCCGTGGCACACCTCGCACGGCACGTACACGTCCGGCAGGAAGTTCATCTCGATCTTGAGGGTGCCGTCGCCGGAACACGCCTCGCACCGGCCGCCCTTGACGTTGAACGAGAACCGCCCCTGCTGGTACCCGCGCACCTTCGCCTCGGTGGTCTGCGAGAACAGGGTGCGGATCTTGTCGAACACACCGGTGTAGGTCGCCGGGTTCGACCGCGGGGTGCGGCCGATCGGTGACTGGTCGACCTGGACGAGCTTGTCGAGCTGGTCGAGCCCGTTGACGCGGGTGTGCCGGCCCGGCACCTGGCGGGCGCCGTTGAGCTTGTTCGCCATCACCGTCGCGAGAATGTCGTTGACCAGCGTGGACTTGCCGGAGCCGGACACCCCGGTGACGCTGGTGAGCACGCCGAGCGGGAACGACACGTCGATGCCGCGCAGATTGTTCTCCCGGGCCCCGACGACCGTGACCTGACGCTTGCGGTCGATCGGCCGGCGCAGCGGCGGCACCTCGATGCTCTTGCGTCCGGACAGGTACGCGCCGGTCAGCGACTCGGTGTTGTCCAGCAGCTGCTTGTACGTTCCGGTGTGCACGACCCGACCGCCGTGCTCACCGGCGAACGGCCCGATGTCGACGACCCAGTCGGAGGCGCGGATGGTGTCCTCGTCGTGCTCGACGACGATCAGGGTGTTGCCGAGATCCCGCAGCCGCGTGAGGGTTTCGATGAGGCGACGGTTGTCGCGCTGGTGCAGGCCGATGGACGGTTCGTCCAGCACGTACAGCACACCGACCAGGCCGGAACCGATCTGCGTGGCGAGCCGGATGCGCTGCGCCTCACCGCCGGAGAGGGTCGCGGCCGCGCGCGAGAGGGTGAGGTATTCGAGACCGACGTCGAGCAGGAACCCGAGACGGGCCTGCACCTCCTTGAGCACCGACCCGGCGATGGCCTCCTCGCGGGGGCCGAGGGTCAGGCTGTTCAGGAACGCCGAGCACTCACCGATCGACAGGTCGCACACCTCGGCGATGGACTTGTGCCCGCCGTCGGCGGCGATCGTCACCGACAGGATCTCCGGCCGCAGCCGCGCGCCGTCGCACGCGGGGCACGGGATGTCCCGCATGTAGCCGTCGTAGCGTTCCTTCATCTGCTCGGACTCGGTCTGCTCGAGTCGTCGATGCAGGAACGGCATGACGCCCTCGAACTCGGCGTAGTACGAGCGAACCCGGCCGTAGCGGTTCTTGTAGCGGACGTGCACCTGCTCGGTGCTGCCCTCGAGGATCGCCTTACGGGCCTTGGCCGGCAGCTTGTTCCACGGGGTCGACAGGTCGAAGCCCATGATGTCGCCGAGACCGGACAGCAACCGGTTGAAGTACTCGGAACTCTGCCCCACCGACCACGGGGCGATCGCGCCGTCTTCGAGGGTGCACTCCGGGTCGGGCACCACGAGATCCGGGTCGACCTCCTTGCGGACACCGAGACCCGTGCACTCGGGGCAGGCTCCGTACGGCGAGTTGAACGAGAACGAGCGGGGCTCGAGATCGTCGATGGACAGCGGATGCGCATTGGGGCAGGCAAGCTTCTCGGAGAAGCGTCGCTCCCGATCCGGGGCGTTCTCGTCACGGTCGACGAAGTCGAGCACGACGATGCCCTCGGCCAGGCGCAGCGCCGTCTCGATCGAGTCGGTGAGCCGCTGCTTGGCGGTGGGCTTGACGGCGAGGCGGTCGACGACGACCTCGATGTCGTGCTTCTCCTGCTTCTTCAGCTTCGGCGGGTCGGTCAGCGGATACACGACGCCGTCGACGCGCACGCGGGCGAAGCCCTGGATGGTGAGCTGCTCGAACAGGTCGACGAACTCGCCCTTGCGGGTGCGCACGACCGGCGCGAGGACCTGAAACTTCAGTCCCGGTTCCATGTCGAGCACCTGGTCGACGATCTGCTGCGGCGTCTGCCGCGCGATCTGCTCACCGCAGACCGGGCAGTGCGGGGTACCGGCGCGGGCGTATAGCAGACGCAGATAGTCGTAGACCTCGGTGATGGTGCCGACCGTCGACCGCGGGTTGCGGTTGGTGGACTTCTGGTCGATGGACACCGCCGGGGACAGGCCTTCGATGAAGTCGACGTCGGGCTTGTCCATCTGGCCGAGGAACTGGCGTGCGTACGCGGACAGCGATTCGACGTACCGCCGCTGCCCCTCGGCGAAGATCGTGTCGAACGCGAGGCTCGACTTGCCGGAGCCGGACAGCCCGGTGAACACGATGAGGCTGTCCCGGGGGAGGTCCACGTTGATTCCGCGCAGGTTGTGCTCCCGTGCACCTCGCACGATCAGGCGATCCGCCACGCCACGTCCTTCCTTCGGACCCCGCGCCTGGTGGGCGCGCACCGTCCGGTTGCATTTCGAGGAGCCGGCGCCGAATCACGCGACACCGGACTGTGCCATGGTAGGCGCGCCCACCGACACGTTCGCGTTCGCAGCCTCCTCACCTCGGCAGATGTTCCCCGGCGGTAATCTCTGCCACATGACGAAGCAGCCCGTGACCATCGACGACCACTACACCGGGGAGGTCTCCCCCGGCGGCCCCGCGCAGCGCCGCACGATCCCCGGCGCGACCATCGTCAAGCTCTCCGTCGGCCAGATGGACAACAACACCTACCTCATCACCGATTCCTCCACCGGCAAGTCGCTGTTCATCGACGCCGCGAACGAGCCGGATCTGCTGGTGAGTTACCTCGCCGAGAACGCCCCGAAACTCGAGCTGATCGTCACCACGCACCAGCACTGGGATCACTGGCAGGGGCTCGAGAAGGTCGCCGACGCCACCGGTGTGCCGACCGCCGCGCATCCGCTCGACGCCGAACCCCTGCCCGTCACGCCCGCCCGCCTGCTCATGGAAGGCGACACCGTCGAGATCGGCGAACTGTCGTTCGAGGTGCTGCACCTGTCCGGGCACACCCCGGGCTCGATCGCGCTGGTCCTCGAGGAGCAGGGCACCGGCCGCCACCACGTGTTCACCGGCGACTGCCTGTTCCCCGGCGGTATCGGCAAGACCGCGGACCACGAGAAGTTCACCTCGCTGCTCGACGACGTCGAGACGAAGCTGTTCGGCCGCTTCGGCGACGACACCGTCATCTACCCCGGGCACGGCAAGGACTCCACGCTCGGCGCCGAGCGTCCGCATCTCGGCGAGTGGCGGGAACGCGGCTGGTAACTGCGGCCCGACATCCGTTCCGGCGCGACCCGCAGACGGTCCGAGATCGGTGCGGAAATCGCCGGAATCGGCTGGGGGTCGCTCGTAGCGAGTACCCTCGGACCGCATGAGGCGGTCGCTCCGTCCGGCACGGGCCCGGTGACGCCGTGGTGGATCTCGTTCTCGGCCCGTTACTTCGGCACGTCGGGGCTACGGACGCCACGGTGTGGGTGGAGACGTCTGCCCCGTGCATCGTGCAGGTCCTCGGCAACTCGGAGAAGACGTGGACGGTGGCAGGCCACCACTACGCCCTCGTCTCGGTCGAAGGCTTGGAGCCGGGATCCACCACGCCCTACGTGGTGCGTCTGGACGGGCGCGAGGTGTGGCCACATGCCGGCGACGACCCGTCCCTGATTCGGACCCTCGGTGCCGGCGACCGGTTCGTCCTGGCGTTCGGCTCGTGTCGCGTGGCGACGGCCCCGGACGACGAGGATTCGTCCGCACTGGGGACCGATGCTCTCGTGGCCTACGCGCAGCGTATGCGCGCCCGCTCCCCCGAAGAGTGGCCCGACGCCCTGTTGTTGCTCGGCGACCAGGTGTATGCCGACGAACTGTCGCCGGAAATGCGGCGGCGTGTCGGCGAGCGGCACGATCTGTCGGAACCACCGGGCGCGCAGGTGCGGAACTTCGAGGAATACACCTGGCTGTATTCCCAATCGTGGTCCGAACCCGACGTCCGTTGGCTGTTGTCGACCGTGCCGACCTCGATGATCTTCGACGACCACGACGTGCATGACGACTGGAACACCTCGCACCTGTGGCGGGCCGAAGTGGAGGCCTCGTCGTGGTGGGAGGAACGGATCGTCGGCGCCCTCATGTCGTACTGGATCTATCAGCACCTCGGGAATCTTTCACCGAAGGAACTGTCCGAAGACGCGCTCTACGACCGTGTCCGCAACTGCGGGGGTGATGCCGAACCGATTCTCCGCGCCTTCGCGTCCGATGCGGACGAGGAAGCGGACGGCGCTTCCGGCGCGCGGTGGTCCTACCGGCGGGATTTCGGTTCGGTGCGGGTGCTGATGATCGATTCGCGGTGTGGCCGGGTCCTCACAGCCGACCGCCGGGAGATGGTGTCGGATCCGGAGTTCGACTGGATCGAAAGCCAGACCGAGGGCGACTACGATCACCTGCTCATCGGGACGTCGTTGCCCTGGTTGCTTCCGCGTGCCATGCACGACGTCGAGGCGTGGGACGAGTTGCTCGCATCCGGCGCGCACGGCGAACGGCTCGGGCGGTGGGCCGAAAAGCTCCGCCGCGGTGCGGATCTCGAGCATTGGTCGGCATTCCGCGACTCGTTCGACCGTGTCGCCCGGCTGCTGGCGGACGTCGGCAGTGGACGCCGCTCGGGACCGTCCGATGTCACCCCGGCGACGGTGTGCGTGCTGTCGGGCGACGTGCACCACGCATACGCTGCTCGTGCCCACTTCCGCGTCCCCGTGAGCGCGGCGATCTACCAGTTGACGTGCTCGCCGCTGCACAACCATGTTCCGGCGGCGGTTCGAGTGGCGTTCCGGGTCGCCTGGAGCCGCACAGCAGAACGCTGCGTACGCGCGGTTCTCGGGCTGGTGACGCCCGTACCGACCACCTCCATCATCTGGAGCAAGACAGCCGGTCCGACATTCGGAAACCAGGTCGCCACGCTCCGAGTCGAAGGTCGCGCTGCGCATCTGACCATCGAGCGGACGGTGACAGATCGCGGCGCACACCGTTTCGAGACGGTCGCCGAGCTCGGCTTGTCTTCCGACGGACCCCACGCCGGGGAACAACCCTTCGCCGCGCCCCGCCGACGACGAAACCCGGCGACGCGGTGGCGTGCAGCGAGGACAGTCGGGGAAACCTGACTGGTCGGGGCTTATCGATGCTCCTCTCCCGCGGTGTCGTCCTGCGACTGCCCTTCGCCCGTCGTCGGGCCGTCCTCCGTCTCGACGAGATGGGCAAACGCGGTGCCCGAGACCATTCCGTGGGTTCCCGGCACCGTTACCGTAGGTCTGGCACCGGGCTCGTACATCTGCTGAATCTCGTGTGCCCGTTCCTGCGCACGTCGTTTCGTTTCGTCGTCGAGGTCGTCGTATTCGTCGGGTTTCCGATCTTCGTCCACAGCACTCGCTCCAATCGTCACTGCTTTCCCGCGGAGCAGTGTCTCCGGTCCAGAATCCTCTCCCGGCGGTACCGGGACGCCGTTTCGGCCCAACCGATGCCGCGACGGCGGCGTGGTCGTTCCGACACAGTCATGCAGGAGGAAACGGCCGCGACGGCGGCGTCGCAAGGGTGAGCAAATTGCCGTCGGGATCACGGACCTGGGCAAGCGTCGAATAGTCGCCCTCGATGTCGTCCCCGAGCACGATCCCGAGGCTTTGCAGCCTGCTACGTTCGGCCGCGACATCGTCGACGTAGAGGAACATCACGCCCCTGCCGGCGATCTCCTCGTCGGTCGAAATCGCCAGTCCGCCGTGGTCGAAGAGTTCCCAGTGCAGCAGCGTGTCCATCGGCCGGTGGTCCGGTCCGCGGCCCAGCAGCTTCGTGTACCAGTCTTCGGCGGTGGCAAGGTCTTCCGTCAGCAAGGCGGTGTAGATCTTCTGAAGGTTCATTTGTTCGCCTCCGGGGCAGATTCGGCGTGAACGCTCCTCGACCGACGAGGGCCGTGACGGTACCTCCGAAGCCGGCGGTCACCCGCGCCGTTCGACCATTTGTCCACAGGTCACAGCGATGCGCAATGCCTAGCCCCCTGCCGTCGGATCGTCGGCCGCGGCTTCGGCAAGCTCGGCCAGATGCTGCAGCGAATTGGTGAGATGGTCCGGACCGAACGGCGGGAACCCGATGTGGTCCCGGATGTGCTGCGGCACCGCCGACCAGTCGTAGACGAGCGTCACCTCGGTCTCCGACGGACCGAGCGGCACCAGCTCGTAACTCCAACTCCAGCCGCCGAACTCCAGGTGCCCGTCGTCCTTCTCCTCCCCCGTCCGCCAGCCGATGGCGCGCGGCGGATCGAGCACGTGCACCTGATTGGCCACCTTGTAGTAACCGTTCACCTGGCGGGGGTGGTACATGTCCATCCGGAAGACCTGCCCCACCTCGGTCAACGGCGCCCGGTCGGCGGCGTCCTGCACCCAGCCGGTGCCGTCGATCGCCGAATGGGTGGTCGGGTCGGCAAGCACCGCGAACACCCGCGCGGCCGGCGCGGCGACGATCAGGGTGGCAGTCACGTTCTCTCGGTGTGCGGTGTGCATGGCAGTGTCTCGTCGTTTGGTGCCCCCGCCTGCGCGGAACGCGATGGTTCTTCATGCAGACCGTGGGGCGCGGCGGAAATCATCGCTCGGAGGGGAGGAATCTGCACCTGCGATGCAGCGAACTCGACTTCCGGGACAGGCGCCGCGGATAGAATCGAGAATCCGCGACGGCATGGGGGGCTCTCGGTTAGGAGCTGCTCGGATGACCGATCAAGCGAAACTCCTCGACTACCTGAAGAGGGTGACCGCCGAGCTCTACCAGGTGAAAGAGAAGCTTCGCGAGTCCGAGGCCGTGCGCCACGAACCGATCGCCGTCATCGGGATGGGTTGCCGCTTCCCCGGTGGGGTGCGCTCGCCCGAGGACCTGTGGCAGCTGGTGGAATCCGGCTCGGAGACCGTCACCGGCTTCCCCGAGGACCGCGGCTGGAATTCGGCCGAACTCTACGATCCGAAGGCCGAGCAAGCCGGCAAGACCTACACGCTGCAGGGCAGCTTCCTCGACGACCCGGCGGGGTTCGATCCCGAGATCTTCGGCATCTCGCCGCGCGAGGCGCTGGCCATGGACCCGCAGCAGCGGCTCCTGCTCGAAACCAGCTGGGAGACCTTCGAACATGCCGGCCTGGATCCGCGCTCGGTGCACGGCTCCCGGGTCGGGGTGTTCACCGGTTTGTCCGGTATCGACTACGCGGCGCGGGCCGGGGGCCGGCCGCCCGCGGACCTCGAGGGTTACTTCATCACCGGCAACGCCATGAGCGTCGCCTCCGGCCGGGTCTCGTACAGCTTCGGCCTGTCCGGACCGGCGATCACCGTCGACACCGCATGCTCGTCGTCGCTGGTGTCCATCCACCTCGCCATGCAGGCGCTGCGGGGCGGTGAGTGCGAGCTGGCCCTGGCGGGTGGGGCGACCGTGATGGCGACGCCGGGGGTGTTCGTGGAGTTCAGTCGCCAGCGTGGTCTGGCCCCCGACGGTCGGTGCAAGGCGTTCTCGGCCGCCGCCGACGGCACCGCGTGGGGCGAGGGCGCAGCGATGATCGCGTTGGAACGGCTGTCCGACGCACAGCGCCACGGCCGGCGGATCCTCGCCGTGGTCCGGGGCAGCGCGATCAACCAGGACGGTGCCAGCAACGGCCTGACCGCACCGAACCGGCAGGCCCAGGAGCGCGTGATCCGGCAGGCGCTGACCGATGCCGGGCTCGGTCCGGGCGACGTCGACGTGGTCGAGGCGCACGGCACCGGCACCACCCTGGGCGATCCGATCGAGGCGTCCGCCCTGCTGGCGACGTACGGCCGCGACCGTTCCACCGGCCGGCCGCTGTGGCTCGGCTCGGTGAAATCGAATCTCGGGCACACCCAGGCCGCTGCCGGGGTGGCCGGGGTGATGAAGATGATCCTGGCGATGCGACACGGCGTCCTGCCGAAGACCCTGCACGTCGACCGGCCCACCCCGCACGTCGACTGGTCCGCCGGATCCGTGTCCCTGCTGACCGAGAACCGGGAGTGGCCCGACCTCGACCGGCCTCGCCGGGCGGCGGTGTCCTCGTTCGGGATCAGCGGCACCAACGCGCACGTCGTCCTGGAGCAGTCCCCACCGGCCGAGGCCCCCGTCACGAGCATTCCCGCGGGTGAGGTCGTGGCCTGGTGCGTGTCGGGCCACACCGAATCCGCGCTGCGGGCGCAGGCCGGGCGGTTACGCGAGTATCTGGCTGCCCACCCCGACCTGCCTCCTGCCGCGGTGGCCGGGGCGCTGCTGAACTCGCGTGCCACCTTCGACCACCGCGCCGCCGTGATCGGCGCACGGTCCGAGACCCTGCTCGGCGGCCTCGACGCGCTCGCCCGCGGCGCCCCGAGCGCCGACGTCGTCACCGGCGTGGCAGCGGAGGCCGGTGACCGGCCGGTGTTCGTCTTTCCCGGCCAGGGTTCGCAGTGGGTCGGCATGGCCGCAGACCTGCTGGACACCTCGCCGGTGTTCGCCGAGACCGTGCGCGCATGCGCCGAGGCGCTGGCGCCACACACGACGTTTGCGCTGCTCGACGTGCTGCGCGACCGAGATCCGGCGTCGCTGGACCGCGTCGACGTGGTGCAACCGGCGCTGTTCGCGATGATGGTCGGGCTCGCCGAGTTGTGGCGCTCCCACGGCGTCGAACCCGTGTCGGTGATCGGGCATTCGCAGGGTGAGATCGCCGCCGCCTACGTCGCCGGCGCGCTGAGCCTGTCCGACGCAGCGCTGGTCGTCGCCGCGCGCAGCAGGGTGATCGCGGCGTCGGCGCGGCGCGGCGGCGGGATGGCGTCGGTGGCGCTGCCCGCGGACGCGGTGCGGGACGCGATCGCCCCCTGGGCCGGCGCCGTCGAGGTGGCAGCGGTCAACGGGCCGACCGCGACGGTGGTGTCCGGTCCGGTCGAGGCGCTCGACGACCTGGTCGCGCGGTGGCGGGACGACGGCGTCCAGGCCCGCCGGATCGCGGTGGAATACGCGTCGCACTGCGCCGACATTTCGGTTCTGCGCGAACCGATCCTCGACGTATTGGCCCCGATCCGGCCCCGCCGGTCGAGGATCCCGTTCTACTCGGCGGTGACCGGCGGTGAGCTGGACGGTGCCACGCTCGACGCCGACTACTGGTATCGCAATCTGCGCCACCCGGTCCGCTTCGAGCACGCGACGAAATCGCTGGCGGCGGACGGGTATCGCTTGTTCGTCGAGTCGTGCAGCCATCCCGTCCTGACCGTGCCGATGCAGGAAACGCTCGACGCGGAGGGCGTCGCCGGACATGTCGTCGGCACTCTCCGGCGCGACCGGGCGGACCTGCGTCAGTTCACCGCCGCCCTCGCGGACGCGCGCGTGCACGGCGTGCAGGTCGACTGGGACCGGGTGCGGTGGGCGCGACGTCCCGAACATCAGCCGTGGGTGGACCTGCCCACCTATGCCTTTCAGCACCGCCGTTACTGGCTGGACGGCCCCGCACCGGAGGGTGATGTCGTCTCGGCGGGCATGGACACGGGCGGGCATCCGATGCTCGCCGCGTCGGTCGAACTCGGTGACGGCCGCGGCACGGTGTCCATGAGTGTGCTTTCCGCTCAACGTCTTCCGTGGCTGCACGACCACATGGTCGGCGACTCCGTCGTGCTGCCCGGCACGGCTTTCGTGGAACTCGCGCTGCACGCGGGGAACCGCGTCGGCTGCGGCCGGCTCGACGAGCTCACGCTCGAGGCGCCGCTGGTGATCCCCGCCGACGGTGGGGTCGCGGTGCAGGTGAGTGTGCTCGCCGACGGCGACACCGGCCGCTGCGCGGTGTCGGTGCACTCCCGGCCCGCGGACACCGCGCCGGACACCCCGTGGACCCGGCACGCCACCGGCACGCTCACGACGGCGGCCGCGGATGCCGCCGATTTCCCGGAACCGCAGTGGCCGCCCGCCGATGCCACCCCGGTCGACGTCCGCGGTCTCTACGACCTGCTCGACGACGCCGGCTACGGGTACGGTCCGGTCTTCCGGGGCCTGCGCGCGGCGTGGCGCCGCGGCGACGACCTCTACGGCGAGGTGCGACTGGGCGGCGAGGACCCGGAAGCGGCGGTCGCGGGCTACGGGATCCATCCGGCGGTGCTCGACGCCGCGCTGCACCTGATCGCGCTCGGAAGCACCGAGACCGGTGTCCGGTTGCCGTTCGCCTGGCGCGACGTGCAGGTACACGCCGTGGGCGCCACCGCCCTGCGGGTGCACGTCACCGCGACCGGAGCCGAGCGCTACCGGGTCTCGGCCTACGACGCGACCGGCCGGCCGGTGGTGACCGCGGACTCGCTGACGTTGCGTCCCCTCGGGGAGGCGGGTGTGCCGGTCCCGGGGGCCGGCGCCGGCCTCTACCGCGTCGAGTGGGTGCCGGTCGCGGCGCCGGCGGACCCGATGCCGGTGGACCTGCTGCCGCTGCCGGAGGCGCTCGCCGGGGACGATCCCGCCGGTCGTGTCCTGTGGCTGCCCGCCGGACCGGGCGAGGAGCCGGATACGCCGGCCCGGGCGCACGCCGCCGCGGAGGCGACGCTGCACGCGGTGCAGTCCTGGCTCCGGGACGAGCGCCTGGCCGAGACCCGCCTGCTGGTCACGACCGCGCACGCGGTCGCCCTCCGGGACGACGAACCGGTCGACGACGTGGCCGCCGCGCCCGTCTGGGGCCTGATCGGCGCTGTGCAGAACGAGCATCCCGATCGCATCACCCTGGTGGACCTGGACGGACCGGCCGGCGAACTCCCCGATCCCGCAGTACTGTCGACGACCTTGTCCTGCACCGAATCCCAGCTGGCTGTCCGCGACGGTGTGCTGCTGACACCGATGCTCGCTGCGGTGGCACCGGCCGCAGCGACGCCCGACTCCGACGCGCCGCCCTTCGGCCCGGACAGCACGGTTCTGATCAGCGGTGGCACCGGGACCATCGGCCGGCTGATCGCCCGCCATCTCGCCGCCCGGTACGGGGTGCGCAGGCTGGTGCTCACCGGTCGGCACGGGCTCGACGCCGAGAGCGCGGCCGCGCTGCGCACCGAGTTCGCCGCCTCCGGAACCGACGTCGAGATCGCCGCGTGCGACGTGACCGACCGCGCCGCGGTGGCCGCGCTGCTCGACGGCATTCCCGACCTCACCGGTGTGATCCACGCCGCCGGGGTACTCGACGATGCCACCGCCGCCACCCTGAACACGGACCAGCTGCACGCGGTGCTGCGGCCCAAACTCGACGGTGCCTGGCACCTGCACGACCTCACCCGCGACCGGGACCTGACCGCGTTCGTGCTGTTCTCCTCCGCGGCGGGCGTCCTCGGCGGCGCCGGGCAGTCGAACTATGCGGCGGCCAATGTCTTCCTCGACGCCCTCGCCCAGCACCGCCGCGCCCGCGGGCTCCCGGCGATCTCCCTGGCCTGGGGGTTGTGGGATCGCCCGAGCGGCATGACGTCCCATCTCGATGCCGCCGACCTGGACCGGTTGCAGCGCAACGGCATCGACACCATCGACGTGGACTCGGGGCTGGCCCTGTTCGACGTCGGGCTCGCCGTGAACCGTCCCCTGATCGTGCCGCTGCGGCTCGCGACGCGCGCCGCGCGCACCGAGAGCGCCGCGCTGCCGCCGATCCTGCGCCGGGTCCTCGGATCTCGTCGCCGCCGGGTCGCGGCCGGCGTGTCACCGACCGGGCTCGCCGAGGAGTTGCGTGCGTTGGAGCCCGGCGACCGGTACAGCCGGGTGCTGGACATCGTCACCACCCACGTGGCCGCGGCCCTCGGCTACGAGGGCAGCGATGCGATCGACCCGGAGCGCGCCTTCAAGCAACTGGGTTTCGATTCGCTGACCGCGGTGGAATTGCGCAATCAGCTGGCGACCGCGACCGGCGTCAAGCTGGCCGCGACCGTGGTGTTCGACTACCCCACGGCGGACGCGCTCGCGCGGGAGCTGCTCACCCGACTGCTCGGCAGCGAGACCGCTCCGCAGCCGACGATCGCCCCGACCCGCACCCGCCGGGACGACGATCCGATCGCCATCGTCGGGATGGCCTGCCGATATCCGGGTGAGGTGCACTGCCCCGACGACCTGTGGCGACTCGTCCGCGACGGCCGGTGCGCGGTGGGCGCGTACCCGCACAACCGGGGCTGGAATCTCGACGAGGTGTACGACCCGGATCCGGAGCGGATCGGCACCACGTACATGAAGGAGGGCGGATTCCTCTATGACGCAGACGAATTCGACGCCGCATTCTTCGGTATCAGCCCGCGCGAGGCGATCGCGATGGATCCGCAGCACCGGCTGCTCCTCGAAAGCGCCTGGGAGGCGCTGGAACACGCGGGAATCCGGCCGGACGCCCCCGATCTGTCCGACACCGGTGTGTACATCGGGTTGATGGGCGGCGACTACGGCTTCCACCTGATGACGCGGCGCGACGTCGACGCCGAGGGCTATCTGATGACCGGGACGAGCAACAGCGTGGCGTCGGGCCGGATCTCCTACGCCTTCGGTTTCACCGGTCCGGCCGTCACCGTGGACACCGCCTGCTCGTCGTCGCTGGTCGCCGTGCATCTCGCGGCCCGCGCGCTGCGCGACGGGGAATGCGCGCTGGCGCTGGCCGGTGGCGCGACGGTGATGGCGACCCCCGGTGTGCTGGTCGAGTTCAGCCGTCAGCGCGGTCTCGCTCCGGACGGCCGCTGCAAGCCGTTCTCGGATCGGGCGGACGGCACCGGGCTCAGCGAGGGCGCGGGAATGGTGGTGCTCGAGCGGCTCGGCGACGCCGAACGCAACGGCCATCGGGTGCTCGCGCTCGTCCGCGGATCGGCGGTCAACCAGGACGGGGCCTCCAACGGATTGACCGCCCCGAACGGCCCGTCTCAGGAACGGGTGATCCGGCAGGCGCTGGCGTCCGCCGGGCTCGGCCCCGCCGACATCGACGCCGTGGAGGCGCACGGCACCGGCACGCGGCTCGGGGATCCGATCGAGGCGCAGGCGCTGCTGGCCACCTACGGGCAGCAGCGGGACGGCCGGCCGCTGTGGCTCGGGTCGATCAAGTCGAACATCGGCCATGCCCAGGCGGCGGCCGGGGTGGCCGGCGTGATCAAGATGGTGCTGGCGATGCGGCACGGGGTGCTGCCGCCGAGCCTGCACGGTGACACGCCGACCCGGCACGTCGATTGGACCGCGGGCGAGGTCTCGTTGCTCGCCGAGCCGGTGCCGTGGCCGGCCACCGGACGGCCCCGTCGCGCCGGGGTGTCGTCGTTCGGGATCAGCGGCACGAACGCGCACGTGATCCTGGAACAGCCGGCCGTACGCGCGCTGCCGGAGGTGTCACCGCCGCCGGCAGCCCCGCTGGCCTGGGTGGTCTCGGGTAAGACCGAGCATGCGCTGCGCGCGCAGGCCGCTCGACTGGCGGCGTTCTGCGACCGCAGTGCGGATCTGCCGGATCCGGCCGACCTCGCGTACTCGCTGGCCACCACCCGGTCCGGTTTCCTCCACCGCGCCGCGGTGATCGGAGACACGGCGGCCGATCTGCTCGACGGCCTGACCCGCCTCGCGGCCGGACGACCCGGCGGCAACGTCGTCACCGGGACGAGCAGCCGCGGCCGGACGGCGTTCATGTTCACCGGTCAGGGCGCGCAGCGCATCGGGATGGGCCGCGGCCTCTACGAGACCTACCCGGTGTTCGCCCGTGCCCTGGACGAGGTCTGCTCCGCGCTCGACGAACATGTGGAAACCCCGGTGCGGCAGGTGCTCTGGGACGACACCGGCGGTGCACTCGACCGCACCGAATACACCCAGCCGGCGCTGTTCGCCGTCGAGGTCGCGCTGTACCGGTTGCTGCGGGAGTGGGGCATCGCCCCCGACTATCTGATCGGCCATTCGATCGGCGAGATCGCCGCCGCCCACGTCGCGGGGGTGTTCAGCCTGCCCGATGCCGCGGCCCTGGTGGGTGTCCGCGGCCGGTTGATGCAGTCGACCGAACCGGGCCTGATGATCGCCGTGCGGGCGGGTGAGGACGACATCCGGGCGCGGATCGACGGCCGCGTCGATCTCGCCGCCGTCAACGGCGCCGACGCGGTCGTCCTCTCGGGCGGCGAACGCGACGTCCGGGCCGTCGCGGCCGACTTGTCCGCCGCCGGACTGCAGACCACGACCCTGCGGGTGGCCCGGGCCTTCCATTCGACGCTGATGGAACCGGTCCTCGACGGGTTCACCGCCGTGGCGTCGCGGCTGACTCCGCAGCCGCCGGAGATTCCGGTGATCTCCAACGTCACCGGACGCGTCGCCACGGCCGAGGAACTCGTGTCCCCGGACTACTGGGCTCGGCACCTGCGGCGCACGGTGCGGTTCCACGACGGCGTGCGCACACTCGACGACCTCGGCGTCACCCGCCTGGTCGAGGTCGGTCCCGGTGCGACCCTGGCCGCCCTCGCCTCCGAGGTCGTGCCGACCACGATCGCCACGTTGCCCGGTCGCGGCGACGAGGCACACGAGGTCGTCGAGGCGGTCGCTGCCGCCTTCGTGCACGGCGCCACGATCGACTGGGACCGGATGCTGCCCGGCCGCCGCCGGGTGGAGCTGCCCACCTACGCGTTCCAGCGGCGGTCCTTCTGGCCGACCGCACCGACACGCACGAGCGGCGATCCGGCGGAACTGGGGCTGGGCCCGGCCGGACATCCGTTGCTCGGCGCCGCGGTGCCGCTCGACGACGACGCGGTGATGTTCACCGGACAGCTGTCGCTGCGCCGGGATTCGTGGCTCGTGCCGCCGCCGGCGGACGGTGATGCCGTGCCATCACCGGCCGAGGACGGTGCCGTGTCACCGGCGGGGGCGGTGCTGCCCGCGGTGCTGGTCGACCTCACGCTGCACGCGGCGCACCACGCCGGTCTCGACCGCATCGCCGAACTCACCGTCCACCACCCGCTCCTGCTCGCGTCGTCCGGACAGGCCTCGATCCGGGTGTTCGTGTCGGCGCCGGACAGCGACGGCCGGCGCACCGTCACGGTCTCGTCCGCCCCGGACGAGGCCGAGCGCTCGGACAGCTGGGTGCGGAATGCATCGGCGACGATCGACGACGTCGTCGGACCCGGTGGGGCGCATCGCTTCGCGGGCGACGCCGACGCCGAGGTGCACCTCGACGAGGGCGTCGACACGGACGGGTTCGGCATCCATCCGGTGCTGCTGCAGGCGGCGCTCGACCCGCTGCTCGGATGGGACGACGCGCCGCTGGTCTGGTCGGGGATCCGGTTGCACACCGTCGGCGCCGAGGCGCTGTCGGTGAAGTTCGACGCCCTCGGGGACGGACGGTATCGCGTGGTCGCCGTCGACGCCGCGGGTGAGCCGGTGCTGACCGTCGATGCCCTGCAGGTGGGGCCGCAGGCCGACGGGACCGGCCCGGGACGCGGGGCACGGCGACTGCATCGGCTGTCCTGGGTCCCGGTCGAGATCGCGGGCGAACCGGCCCTCGGTCCGATCGTCGTGCTCGGCGACGGGAATCTCGGTCCGGGCTTCCCGCACTTTTCCGATCCGGCAGCGCTGCGCACCGCGAGCGACGGTGCTGCGGCGGACGGCGAGCGGCGGCCGTGGACGGTGCTCGTCGAAGCCCGCCCGGCCGGTGAGCACGGTCCCGGCGCCACCCACGAGCTGTGCACCCGGGTGCTGCGTCTGCTGCAGCAGTGGCTCGACGACGACGATGCGGCGGACAGCACGCTCGTGGTCGTGACCCGCAACGCAATGGTCACCGGCGCCGAGCAGGACGGCGCGACGGGCAGCGATCCGGCGGCCGCGGCGGTGTGGGGACTCGTGGGCTCCGCGCAGAGCGAGAACCCGGGCCGATTCGTGCTGATGGACCTCGACGACGCGGCGGACCCCGACGCCGCGGTCACGGCCGCGCTGGCGAGCGGGGAACCGCAGTCGGCGGTCCGCAACGGTGCCGTTCTGGTGCCGCGGGTGCGGCAGCTGCGCGGCGTCGACGAGTCCGGCTCCCCGTTCGATCCCGACGGGACCGTGCTGATCACCGGCGGCACCGGCACCGTGGGGTCGCTGGTCGCGCGGCACCTGGTGACCGCGCACGGGGCACGGCACCTGCTGCTGACGAGCCGCCGCGGAGCGGCCGCCGAGGGCTGCGACCGGTTGCTGCGCGAGCTGAGTGACCTGGGAGCCGAGGCGCGTGCGGTTACCTGCGACACCGCCGACGAGACCGCGGTCGCCGAGGTGCTGAGCGGGATCCCGCCGGAGCATCCGCTGACGGCGGTCGTCCACGCGGCCGGCGTGATCGACGACGCCACCCTGACCTCGCTCACCCCCGAGCGCCTCGACGCGGTGCTGCGGCCGAAGGTCGACGCGGCCTGGAACCTGCACCGGCTGACCGCGGCCTCCGACCTGCGGGCGTTCGTCCTGTTCTCGTCCCTCGCCGGGATTCTCGGGGCCCCCGGGCAGGCGAACTACGCTGCGGCGAACACGTTCCTCGACGCCCTCGCCCAGCACCGGCACGCCCTCGGGCTGCCCGCACTGTCGATCGCATGGGGCATGTGGGCGCCGCCGAGCGCCATGACCGGCAGTCTCGGGGCGATCGATCGCGTCCGGTCGCTCCGTAGCGGCATGGCCCCGCTGTCGGCTGACGACGGGCTGGCTCTGTTCGACAGCGCGTTGGCGGCCGGGGTACCCACCGTGGTGGCCGCGCGGTTCGATCACACCGGCGCGGCGGCTGCTTTTGTGCCTGCGCCGCTGCGCGGCCTGATCCGGGAATCCCGTCCGCGTGCCGCGGGCCTGGCGGCGGCCGGGTCCACGGGTGCCGGGTCGTCGGATTGGGCTCAGCGCCTTGCCGAGCGGTCGGTTCCCGAGCAGCGGCATCTGATGCTCGAGCTCGTCCGGGGCGCGGCGGCCGCGGTCCTCGGCTACGACGCGCCGGACGCGGTCGACCCGGAGCAGGCGTTCAAGGAACTCGGGTTCGACTCGCTGGCCGCGGTGGCGCTCCGCAATCAACTCGGTACCGCCACCGGGCTCCGGTTGCCGCCGACGATGGTGTTCGATCACCCGAATCCGCGGGCGGTCGCCGAATTCCTGCGCGCGGAACTCGTGCCCGATCCGGTCTCGGTCGCCTGTGCCGACATCGACCGGCTCCGGCTGGACCTTGCCGAGGTCGGCGAGGACGGGCCGGCGCGGTCCGCGATCGCGGAGCGCCTGGAAACCCTGCTGGCCGAGATCCGGGCCCACGGCGATGCCGGTGCCGACGCGGTCGATCGGATTCGCGCCGCGACCAGCGAGGAGATCCTGGACCTGATCGACCGCGACCTGGGTCCCGACCACCGGTGACTGTCGTTCGGAAACCGCGCGGCCGGGTCAGAACGGTGCCGCACCCTTCGGCGCGGCGGCCGGCGGGCCGTCCGCTCGGACCATGCGGAACGAGTTCGCGAACCCGAGCAAGGCTGCGGCGAGCGGGACGAGCAACGCGACCTGCAGAGCGATCGGGCGCGCGTCGGTGTTGATCCGGACGATCTCGTCGCGGATCGCCGGGGGCTGGCCGGCGAGCAACTCCTCGAGCTGGGTGTTGCTCATGACCTCCGCGTCCTCCTCGAGCACCTGGGCGACGTGCTGCTGGTCGGCGGGTGGCAGCACGTCGCTCGACTCCGCCATCGAGGTGAACGTGATCGACAGGGTCGCGAGCAGGATGGCACCGGCGAACGCCAGGCCGAACGACAGGCCGAACGATCCGGCCGCCGAGTTGGTGCCGGCGGCTTCGCTGACCCGCTCCTCCGAGATCGGCGCGAGGGTGTAGTTGTTCAGTTGCGAGACCAGCAGGCCCAGGCCCGACCCGGCGACCACGAGCGGCAGCAGCAGGCCCCACCCGAAGTCCGCTCGCGGCACGATCGGAATGAGGACCACGATCCCGATCGTGACGAGCAGGAAACCCCACCGGATGACGGTGCTCGGGCGCCGCGCGCCGGCCTTCTTCCCGGCGAGCAACGCGACGACGAACATGCTGAGCGAGAGCGGGGCGAGCGACAGACCCGCCTGCATGGCGTTGTACTCGAGCACCATCTGCAGGTAGATCGGCAGCGCGATCATGACGCCGCCGAGGGCGATCTGCTGGAGCATCTGGCCGGTGATGCCGAGCCGGAAGATCTTGGACCGGAACAGATCCGGATCCAGCAGCGCCGGCGCGCCGGCGCGTTTGCGTCGTACCAGCCAGAAGGCGAGCCCGACCAGGGCGGCGGCGCCGGCCACGAGGAGCCCGGCGACCGCTTCGCCGCCTTCCTGCCACACCAGGATGCCGAGCACGATGCCGCCCATGCCGAGCACGGACAGGAGTGCGCCGACCCCGTCGACGCCGCGCGATCCGGTGTAGGGCACGTCGCGGACGAGTCCGATCCCGGACAGCACGGCCGCGATGATCACCACTTCGAGCACGAACGCGAGGCGCCAGGACAGGTAGGTGGTGATGAAGCCGCCGAGCAGTGGTCCGACGGCCGCGGCGATCGCGGCGGCGGCACCGACGAGCGCGTAGACCTTCTTCTGGGCGTCGCCTTCGAAGTTGCCGTGGACGAGGGACTGCATCGCCGGGAGCAGCAACGAGGCGCCGATCCCACCGATGATGGCCCAGAACACGATCACCGCGGTGAGGCTCTGGGCGAGCGCCATCGCGGTCGCGCCGGTCGCGTAGCCGAGCAGACCGATGACGTAGGCGCGTTTGCGGCCGATGAGGTCACCGACCTTGCTGCCGATCAGGATGAACGCGGCGGAGACGAGCGCTTCGAGCGCGATGGCGGCCTGCACGCCGCTGACGGTCGTGCCGAGATCGCGTACCACCGCCGAGATGGACACGTTCATGAGCGAGGTGTCCACGACCAGGACGAACATCGCCATCGCGAGCAGGATCGCGAGCAACCCCGGATGGCCCGATTGCCGGTCGGAACCGTGGGCAGTCGACTCTTCTGTCATGGCAAATACCACCGTTCCGGCAGTCGTGAACTTTCCGCACCACTCGCGACATTCACTGCTGGAATCAGAGGGTACGCGCCCTTCGTCCGCGCACATCGGGTTCGAGCAGACCTCGTCCGGACAGCGCGAGAGCGGCTCAGGCGAACACCGGGTCGACCGCGGAGATCGTCGTCGACCTGGCGACCACATCCACGGTGATCACCCGGCGCCGACCCGCCAGCTCACGCAAGGCCGCGACGGTGCCGCCGATGGTGACCCGGGGATCACGCACGGCGACGACCACGTCGGCATCGGACAGCATCAACGCGCTGCGGTCGTGATCGAACCGCTTGTCGGGGCGGCCGCCGACCGTCACCCGGCGCGAGGCCAGCGCGAGGAGCCGCTGGTGCTCGGCGATCTGCTCGGGACGCCAGCCTGCGGTCTGCTCCGGATACGGCAGGTACGCCCACAACGGCATCCCGGCACGATGCGCGGCGTCCGCCCACCACAGGCCCACCCCGGTCGCCCACCCCGACATCGCGATCTCGGTGCCGTGCTCGGCAGTCAATTTCGTGGCCAGGCGCGACAGCTCCCCCTGCACCCACTCGCGCGTGTCGGGCTCGACGATCAGGTGCTCGCGATGCCCGATAACTGCCGCCCGGATCCATCGGTCCGGGTCGTCGCCGCGGTCGACGGCCCGTTGCCGCATCCAGATGCGGCCGAGTTCGTTGCGGCCGATCGGCGTCTTGTACCCGCGGTCCCGGTGCCGGCCCCACAGTTTGTCCGGGCCGGCGGCGACGAGGAGGGCATCACCGGTCGCGGACAGCGCGGCCCGGACGACGAGATCGGCGGTCATCGCGGCGACGATCTCGCGGAGCACGGTGAACCGTGCGGTCGGCCAGTCGTCGCGGCGGACCGCGCCGGTGCCGATGCGGTGCGCGTCTTCGCTGCTCGTGGCGGGGTCGGCGATGCGATCCCACGCGATCGTCGAGGTGGTGTGCGCGGCCGCGAAGGCGTGCTCCGGTGTCGGCCAGGTCCGGCCGGCCCAGTCGATCGGCACCGGCCGGCGCAGATGCAACGGCCAGTCCGGGTGCGCGCCGAGGTCGATGACGTCGAGGGCCGTCGGGGTGTCGGTGGTTCTCTGGCGGGTCACTGCGTCTCCGTGCTGGTGGTCGTCGGATACAAGGATCGGTGACGGGTTCCGTTCTCGTCGAGCCTCGCCCACGATCCCGACTGTCGATGTGACACACACCCATTGACACCCTCGATTGTGGCGTGCATCATACGTAATCAATCAAGTGATTGATTTTATGCCGGATCGGTCGCATCCGGCCGCGGGGGGCGCAACAAAGCGGCAGCACAGCCGCACCTTCCTCGCGCGGTCGAGATTCGAGCGGCACCGATACAGCCACAGACCACCACCCCGACCTGCCGACCGGACGCGATCACCCTGCGTCGCGTCGGCGAAGCCCTCCACACCGGAGTCACCCGGCGTGCCCGCAGCTCGAATGGCCAACAGCCGGAACACTTTCGGATCTTCAGTTCGACAGCCCCGTTTCACGACACCGTCGTCGACGACGAGAAGGAGCGAGATCGTGAGTTCCACCCAGCCCCTGACGGAATCTGCACGGTCGGCACGGCCCGGCGAGTGGGTCGACACCGGATTCGGCCTGGCCGACATCGACCCCGACAAGTACTCGCTACGCATCGACACCGACCGCTACACCTCGCGCGAATACGCCGACCGCGAGCGGGAACAGATCTGGATGAAGGTGTGGCAGGTCGCCGGCCGGGTCGACGAACTGCCCGAGGTCGGCGACTGGAAGGTCCACGAGATCTTCGACCAGTCGTTCATCCTCGTCCGCGGCAAGGACGACCGCATTCGCGGCTTCGTCAACGCCTGCCGGCACCGCGGCAACCCGCTGTGCACCGGCAAGGGCAACACGCAGCGGTTCATGTGCCGGTACCACCTGTGGTCCTACGACCTCGACGGCAAGCTGCGCGGCGTTCTGCGCGAACGGGTGCTCGGACCGATCGACAAGGACGACAACTCCCTCGTCCCGGTCTCCGTCGACACCTTCGCCGGATTCATCTTCGTCAACCCCGACCCGAACGCCGAACCGCTGGCCGACTACCTCGGTCCCGAGGTCGCCGAGATGATGGCGCCCTACCGGCTCGACGAGATGGTCACGGTGATGGACGTCCGCGAAAAGCTGGACTGTAACTGGAAAGTCGTCGTCGACGCCTTCTCCGAGGGCTATCACATCAACGGCATCCACCCGGAACTGCTGAAGGTGATCAACATCGACCCCAGCACGAGCCGTCACCGCTTCATGGACGTGCACAGCGTCTCGGTGGCCCCGTTCGAGGTCGCCGGTGTCGACACGTTCGGCCCCGAAGAGCAGGTCCAGGGAATCCGCGAGCTTCCCGGCACGTTCCCCACCGTCACCGCCGTCCTGCCCCGATTCGAAGAACTCGTCGACGGGTACCGCGTCGAAGGTGCCCCCTTGGAGTTCCCGGAGGGCGTCACCGTGCGCACCCTGCTGCAGCAGGCCACCCGCGACACCCTGACCGGCCAGGGCCTGGATGTCAGCGGCCTGACCGACGCGCAGATGAGCGACAACCACGGCTGGGTGCTCTTCCCGAACTTCTTCATGACGATCCGGGCCGGGGAAGCGACCGTCATCCTCGCGCTCCCCGATCCGGACGGCGACCCGAACCGCTGCATCTGGCACATCAGCAGCTACATGTGGCTGCCGCCGGAGATGCGGGGCAGCTTCAAGGTCGAGCCGGTCCAGGTCGAGGAACCGGGCAGCTTCCAGTACTTCCTGGCGCTCCAGCAGGACTACGAGCAGATGCCGCGCCAGCAGCGCGGTCTCCGCAACAAGGGCCTCGACCACATGACGCTGGTCAAGGAAGAGATCGTCATCGCCCACTTCCACGCGGCCGTCGACCGCTACCTCGCGGCCGCCGCGACCTCGTGACCACCCCATCACCGACCGAAAGAGACTTCTCATGACCGTGACGCAGGTCGAGGACATCCTCGACGACCACACCGGGCACGCCCGCCGCGTCCTCGAATACAGCCTCGTCACCAAACGCCTGGTCGACGAGGCGAAGCAGCCCGGATTCACCACCGACAGCTGGGCGCCGCTGGCCGAACTGGTGGCGGTCGACGAGTTCGAACGTGTCGGGAACTTCAAGGAGGTGATGGACTGGTCCGGCTACGTCGAGTTCCTGACGAACTGGGCGAAGTCCTCCGAATGGGAGTGCACGTTCAAACGCATCACCGAATCCGGCGGTGTGGTGTTCCTCGAGCTCGAAGAGCGCAGCCGCATCGGCGATTTCAGCAATGTCGTCAACTCGGTGTCGGTGTACGAGTTCGACGACGCCGGCCGCATCCGGCACATCGACGTCTACCTGCAGATGGCGCTGCCCGACAGCGGGATGCTCGGCAGCTACGAGAACGTGAACATCTCGGAGTGACCGTCGGCGTCACTCCGCCACGCCTGTCGCAACCAACCCACACGACCGAAGGAACCATGTGACCAACGAAGCCCGCATCGCCCAGCACCGTCGTCTCGCCGAGAGCTACCGCAACGCGTACCTGCGCCAGGGCGTCAAGGACGGCGAGGAATACACCGACGAGAACGGCCAGGACGCCTGGAAATTCGCTCCCGACGCGATCTACACCTCCCCGTACTTCACCGGTGAGGACGTCATCCTCATGAGCGAGGCCGCGGTCGACACCGCGAAGGCCGCATACATGGAGGCGAAGGCGTACTCGCTCGTGTTCCCCGACTGGAAGCCGACGAGCTTCAAGTACTGGCCCGCCGAGAACGGCGTGGTCTGGAAGACCCGCTGGCAGGGCACCACCGTCGACGGCAGGACGATGGGCTTCTACTCCTACAGCTTCCTCGAGACCAACGAGGACGGCGAGATCATCCGCTGGGAGACCCACGTCAACGACGAGTACACCCCGTTCCTCGAGGTCGCGATCGGGGCGAGCGGCCCCTTCAAGGGCACCACCGCATACCTCGAGGCGCTTCACCGCTGCCTCGAGAAGGCCGGCGTCACCGTCTGACCCGACGGCCCGGGCGGCCCGGTGGCGCCCCAACCCTGCCGGGCCGCCCTCCCGATCGGCTCCGCCCCTGCGCGACAACAGATTCCACAGATACCCCAGGAACCCAAGGACTCCTCATGCTCGAGACCACAGCGCTCACTTCGTCGTTCGGCGTCGAAGTGACCGGGGTCGACGACCTGAACGACGACGCGGTGATCGCACGCCTGACCGAAGCTCTGAAGTGGCGAGGTGTGCTGCTCTTCCGCGGACCGAATCTCGACGACGACGCCCAGCTCGCATTCGCCCGCAAACTCGGCACCCCGGCTCAGCCGATCCCCGGTCACGAGATCATGACGGTCTCGCTCGATCCGGCCGTGACCCGGTCGGCCGAGTACCTCGAGGGCACCTTCAGCTGGCACATCGACGACACCACCAACGACATCCCGGCCAAGACCACCGTGCTCACCTGCCGGCACGTCGCCGCCGTCGGGGGCGGTACCGAATTCGCCAGCACCTACGCCGCGTACGAGAACCTGCCCGAAGCCGAACGCAAGCGCTACGAGGGCCTGCGCGTCGTCCACAGCTTCGAGGCCGCCCAGCGCACCGTCTACCCCGACCCCACCGACGAACAGGTCGCCCGCTGGCGTCAGCTCCCGACGCACGAGTCCTCGCTCGTGTGGGAACGACGCGACGGCCGTCGCTCGCTCGTCATCGGCGCCACCGCCGATCACATCGTCGGCATGGAGCCGCACGAGAGCCGGGAACTCCTCGACGAACTGCAGGCGTGGACCACCCAGGAACGCTTCTGCTACGCCCACGACTGGGAGGCCGGCGACATGGTGGTGTGGGACAACACCGGCATGCTGCACCGCGCCCTGCCGTACGACCCGTCCTCCGCACGCCTCATGCGGCGCATCACCATCGCCGGAGACGAAGCATGGACGTGAGGACAGCGGTCGTGACGGGAGGCGGCTCGGGAATCGGCAAGGCCGTCGCAGAGCGCTTGCGCAAGGACGGTCACCGGGTGGCCGTGCTCGATCTGAAACCCGACGATGCGGAGTACGAGTACGAGGTCGACGTCACCGACCGCGACCGCGTCGACGCCGCGCTCGCGGAGATCCGGCAGGAACTGGGACCGGTCACCGTTCTCGTCAACGGTGCGGGCCTCGAGGTGTACCGGAGATTCGCCAACCTCACGTTCCCCGAATGGCAGCGCGCGATCGACATCAACCTGACCAGCGTGTTCCACTGCATCCAGGCGGTCCTTCCCGACATGCTCGACGCCGGGTGGGGCCGGATCGTGAACATCTCCTCCTCGAGCACACATTCGGGTCAGCCGTTCATGTCGGCGTATGTCGCCGCCAAGTCCGCGGTGAACGGCCTGACGAAGTCTCTGGCGCTGGAGTACGGCCCGAACGGGATCACCGTCAACGCGGTGCCACCGGGCTTCGTCGACACCCCGATGCTCCGCCGAGCCGAGGGGAAGGGCCTCCTCGGCGGCACGATCGAGGAACACATCCAGCGCACCCCGGTGCGGCGGTCCGGCCGTCCCGAGGACATCGCCGCGGCGTGTTCGTTCCTGGTGTCGGAGGAAGCCGGCTACATCACCGGTCAGATTCTCGGCGTCAACGGCGGCCGGAACACCTGAAGCCCCGCGGAGGAGAAACATGCAGCGACCCAAGACTTTCCGGCCCGGACCGCGGCGCGTTCCCGCCGTCGTCGCCGCGGTCGCGCTGCTGGTCGCCGGTTGCGGCGGCCGCAGCGGCACCGAAACCGGTGACAGCGCAACCTCCGGCAGCGGTAGATCGGCGGCGACATCCGCCGATTTCGGTGACCTCACCGACGTCTGCCAGGGCGGCGACGCTTCCACCGCCACCACCCAGGGCGTGACCGCCGAACAGATCGAGGTGGGTGTCTTCACCGACATGGGGTTCACCAAGAACCCCGAATTCGTCGACGCGGCAAAGGTGTTCACGTCCTGGTGCAACGACAACGGCGGTATCAACGGCCGCACCCTCGGCGTCAAGGAACGCCTGAACTGTCTGCTCCCGAGCTTCCCCGCCCAGGCGGTGCAGGAACGCTCCGCCGGCGCCGACCTCGAGGTCAGCGCCTCGCCGGCGAAGATACCCGGCTACGACAACTACGCCGGGTTCCGCACCTGGGCCGTGAACGAGGCCTATCCCGACTCGAAGGCCGCGGTCGGGTTGATCAACGGCGACTCGGCGGTCACCAAGATCATCGAACAGATGACCTTCGAAACGCTCGACGCGATCGGCGCCACGGTCGTCTACAACGAGTTGTACCCGGCGATGGGAGTCTCGGACTGGACCCCTTACGCGCAGGCCATCAAGAACAAGGGCGTCAAGGGCCTGATCTTCATGGGGACGTGGGAACAACTGGCCAAGCTCGAAGCCGTCCTCACCGACATGGACTACAAGCTCGACTGGATCGATCCGAACAACAACGCCTACAACGCCCAGTTCATCGAACTCCTGGGTCGGTCCGCCGATTTCCAGAACAACATCGTCGACCTCAGCGGCGTCGCCCCACTCGAAAGCGACGAACCCGCCGTCGAACAACTCGAGGAGCTCTACGCGAAGTACGCACCCGACGCGCAGATCACCCTCCCGGCCATCCGGGCGTGGTCCTCGTGGTTGCTGTTCGCCAAGTCCGCCGCCGCGTGCGGGGACGAGCTGACCCGAAAGTGCGTGTACGAGACGGCTCGTCAGGAAACCGCCTGGACCGGCGGAGGGCTGCACGCCGCCAACGACCTGCAGAACCCCATCCCGCCGCAGCCCTGCTTCAACGTCGAGCAAGCAACGTCGGAAGGATGGAAGCCCGCCGATTTCGACCCGGACAACGGCCCGTACCGGTGCGACATCCCCGCCCGCAAGTTCACCGCAGACTTCGGCACACCGATGACCCTCGCCGAGGTCGGTAAGACCATGGACGACGTGCAGTAGCCGCGAGTCGTGTCGCGCTGTGCCGTGCCGGTCCCCACCGGCACGGCACACCCGCGTCACTCCGGCGGGGCCGGGGCGAAGAGCGTGCCCTGGATCAGCCGCTTCACGGCGTCGAGGGTCGCGTCGTACTGCTCCGCCGACGCGGCGGCCGCCAGTTCGTACATGCCCCGCAGGATCGCGAAGATCGCGTTCGCCGCACCGTTCACGTCGACGTCCGGGTCGAGTTCACCGTCCCGGCGGGCCTGTTCGACGATGCCGACGACCACGTCGTGGAGCGTGCCGAACAGGGTGTCGGCGTCCTCCCGGAGATGCAGATGTTCGGCGCTTTCGACCCTGATGGCGCGGTCGAAGGCGACCGCGTACGGGTACTCGCGGGTCACCCGGCCACCCTCGTCGAACAGGGCCATGAGTTTGGCGACGACACCGTCGGCACTACTCGCCGCTTCGGCGAGCCGCGGTACCGCGACACCGGCGAGTTCGTCGAACGTCGCCTTGACGAGCTCCGATTTGTTCGGGAAGTAGTGGTACAGACTTCCGCTGGTGATCCCTGCCATGCGAGCGATTTCGCGAATCGTCGCCCGCGCGTATCCGACCTCGGACACGCTCCGCATCGCCGCGGCCAGGATCCGCCGCCGGGTCTCGTCGCCACTTGCCCCGACGGGACGGCCCAGCGGTGGTCGAGTCGTCAAGACCTGTTTCTCCCGGTTCGATGGTTGCGTTTCGCAGAGCATCCCACGCCTGGACCGCGATGGCGGTTGTCCCACACCGGCGCCGACCGCCGAATCGTGACGGACTCCACCGTGCAGGGCGCTGCAGCCCCCGAATGCGGGGCGCACCAAGATCGATTGTGGTCCCGTCACAATCGCCCGGGATGGGCGCCGCCCGCAGACGCGATCGCCCGGGCGCGACCCGCTGCACCCTTCGACCGAAATGTCCGCTCGGGTTCCACCAAAACCGTCCCTGGCGGACGACGAAGCAATATCTTCGTTCTCCAAGCCGGAGAGGACAGTTTCCCTGGTGGGTGGGGGCACTTCGTCCATCCGGCTCCCTGCCCGATCACGTCGGTCGCGCAGGCTCAGAGGACCAGGGGACACACGTGAATCGACATCGCACATTCCTTGCCGGGCAGCGGCGCATCGTCGTCGCCGTCGCGGCGGTCGCACTCCTCGCGGCCGGCTGTAGCGGCCGCAGCGGCACCGAAACCGACAGCACCACGTCCGGACAGGGCGGATCGTCCGCGGTCTCCGCCGACTTCGGTGACCTCACCGAGGTGTGCCAGGACGGTGACGCTTCGACAGCCTCCGCCCAGGGCGTCACCGCCGAGCAGATCGAGGTCGGCGTCTTCTCCGACATCGGATTCACCAAGAACTCCGAATTCGTCGACGCGGCAAAAGTATTCACGTCCTGGTGCAACGACAACGGCGGCATCAACGGCCGCACCCTCGTCGCCAACACCCGCGACACGAAACTCATGGAACCGCGCCAGCGGATGATCGAAGCCTGCCGCGAGGACTTCGCCCTCGTCGGCGGCGGCGCCGGCCTCGACGCCCTCGGCGTCAAGGAACGCCTGAACTGCCTGCTCCCGAGCTTCCCCGCCCAGGCGGTGCAGGAACGCGCCGCCGGCGCCGACCTCGAGGTCAGCGCCTCGCCGTCCAAGGTCCCCGGCTACGACAACTACGCCGGTTTCCGCACCTGGGCCGTGGACGAGGCCTATCCGGATTCGAAGCAGGCCATCGGCCTCATCAACGGCGACTCGGCGATCACCAAGGCCGTGCAGCAGATGACCCTCGAGACCCTGGACGCGATCGGCGCGAAGGTCGTCTACAACGAGTTGTATCCGACGATGGGCGTGTCGGACTGGACGCCCTACGCCCAGGCCATCAAGAACAACGGCGTCAAGGGCCTGATCTTCATGGGCAGCTTCGATCAGCTCGCCAAGCTCGAAGAGGTCCTGACCAACATGGACTACAAGCTGGACTGGATCGATCCGAACAACAACGCCTACAACCAGCAGTTCCTCGACCTGCTCGGTCGCTCCGCCGATTTCCAGAACAACATCGTCGATCTCAGCGGTGTCGCCCCGCTCGAAAGCGACGAACCCGCCGTCGAACAGCTGAAGGAGCTCTACGCGAAGTACGCGCCCGACGCCCAGATCACCCTCCCCGCCATGCGCGCCTGGTCGTCCTGGTTGCTGTTCGCCAAGTCCGCCGCCGCGTGCGGTGACGAGCTGACCCGAAAGTGCGTGTACGAGACGGCTCGCCAGGAAACGGCGTGGACCGGCGGTGGCTTGCACGCCGCGAACGACCTGCAGAACCCGATCCCGCCACAGCCGTGCTTCAACGTCGAGCAGGCCACCGCAGACGGCTGGAAACCGGCCGATTTCGATCCGGACAACGGTCTGTACCGGTGCGACATCCCCGCCCGCAAGTTCACCGCGGACTTCGGCACGCCGATGACCCTCGCCGAGGTCGGCAAAACCATGGACGACGTCCAGTAGCCGGAAGCACAGAAACGCCGTGTGGCCTCGGGGATTCACCCCGAGGCC
>NZ_JBSFRH010000045.1:0-52249 GCF_053589135.1 Rhodococcus sp. NPDC003382 | reverse complement strand
ACTCGACCAGGTTGACCGATGCCGTGGCCGGCACACCGGAAGTGGTCGGCGTGTCGGCTGCAACGGGGCAAAGGTTCACGGGTGCGGCACTAGCTCGTCAAGGCTCGGCCTGGTGGCGGGGTTCGGGCCCTCGGAGGGTGCGGCCAGGGGTGTGGTGTGTGCAGGGTCGTGTCCATGGCTTGGCACGGTAGCGAAGGAGATGGGGTTCACGGAGTGGATGAGCCCCCGAGAGGGTGTGCTGTCGGCGGCGGTGTGGGCGGGGTGTCGACCCGCTACCTGCTCTGCGGGACTGTCTGGGTCACACTGTGCACCGGACAGCGCGGGGGTGCGGACGGTTCGGCTGCGGCCGGACCGGTGGATCGAGGAATGGGATGTACGGAGTGTGGAGGAGCCGGGAGCATTTCTCGGTGCCGGGATCGAATCCGGCCGCGACCTCGGTCGACGTGCACGTCCTCGCCGATGCCGCGCGCCGTGACCGCGGTGCTGGGCGGGGGCCGGCGCCGGTCATCGCTGAACTGGTCGTCGGCGGTTGGCAGTTGGTGTTCTTCGTCGAACCGGACCGGTTGCGGGAGATCACCCGCGGGCAGGGCCGCAAGTACGAGGGGGTGCGCGCCGGCTGGCTGCGCTGGTCTTCGACCATGCGCGCCGTTCCTCCGGTGGCGGAGACCAGTACTCCGACAGTCGATCTCGACACTCCCGTATCGCGAACCCGGCCGGAACCATGGTGATACCGACCGATGATGCGCCGTCGCTCCAGCCGCGTACCGACCCCGTGGTACCTCGAGATCCCGGTGCACTCGACGGCACCACGACCCACACGGTCATGAAAGACATCCACGGCTGGGTTGCCCCTTAAGGCGTTTGCTCTCCCGCCCGGACAGAGGTACGGGGATCGGGTCGCCCGCAGCTGCCGACACCCCACCCCTCCTACCAGCGGCCCAACCCTTATCCCGGCGGTCGGCAAACCCAGCAGGAGACGGGGAATCGACGCAGCTAGATCCGCTGAAACACCTTCGCGCTGCGCGCGGCTCGAGGGCGTCCCGTGGGCGGGGCGTTCCGTTGCCGGGGTAGCCGGCCGTGCGAGTCCGGCCCGGTGTGATTACGAGCTCTTGCGTAGCAGCCCGGTCACTGACCGATACCTCGACAGGCAGGGTTGAGCAGCGGTGCAGGCAGAGCCCGAGGTGATACTATTTGGTATATCCCCAGTTGAGGTGGTGAAGACGATGTCGGTGGCGTTCGAGAAGGACATCGAGCGGCAACTGCGCGCGATCTCCCCGCGCGCGGAACTGGCGCAGCTCGAGAAGATCCGCGCCGTGCTTGCCGCGTCCGAGGCCGGATGGTCGCAGCGGCAGATCGCGCAGAGGGTCGGGGTCGAGCAGCCGGAGATCAGCCGGCTGCTGAAGAAGGCCCGCCTGCGGCCGGAGGTCCGGCAGCGCACCCCTCGTGAGGTGATGCTGCGGTACGCGGTCGGCGAGCTCACCCATGAGCAGATGATGGACGAGCTCGAGCACTGGGACTACACCTTCGGGGGCCCACCCGAGGACGATCCTGCCGCCGACGTGTACGTGCGCGGCAGCTGGGATCAGATCGAACGGGCCGGGGATCTGCTCTCCGATGACGACTATCAGCGCCTGCTGGAGGTTACCGCGGCGCGGCGGGCGGCGAGCCGCCGCTAGTGGAACAGCCCTGTGCCAAGACCCATGCCCGCCTCGACTCGTGGTGCGCGCCCGGTGGTGTCCTCGACGCCGGTGGTGACCGGGCGTCGTTTCGTCTGTATGCCGACGACCCGTCTCGGCGCCACACCCGCGCCGCGATCGTCGACGCCTACCTGGCCGAGCAGGACGGTATCGACCGGGACGGTCGGTGCGCGATCGTCACCGCCGGTGTCCCCGGCGCGGGTAAGTCCTCCGCGATCGAATCCCGCGGTCTGGCCGGCAAAGGCTGGCGGGTCCTCGACTCCGACCGCATCAAGGACCACCTGATCCGCGACGGCCTCGACCGCGGCGTCTACGACGACCTGCTCGACGTCGTGCTGCCGGACGGGCGCCAGCTGCGCCCGCGCGAGCTGGCCACGCTCGTGCACCGTGAATCCACCCAGATCCTCGACACCGTGCAGGAGCACTGCATCGAGGCGGGGGAGAACATCGTCATCGAAGGCACCTTCCGCTGGGGCGGTCTCGGCGCGCAGTTGCTCACCGAACTCGGCGGGGCGGGCTACACCGATCTGACGATCGTCGATGTGGAGGTCACCTGCGAGACGGCCCTTCATCGTGCGCAGCACCGGTGGTGGAGCGGCCGTATCGACCCGGACAACGAGCTCGGTGGGCGGTTTACCCCGACCACGGCGATCACCGACCTCTACCCGCATGGATCTGCACGGTCGATCTGCGCACGCAACGCGCGGGCGGCGTTCGATCATCCGTTGTCAGCGGTGATCGAGTCGGTGACGTTGTTCGTTGACGACTTCACCACCGGCACGCACGTCGAGTCGACGACCACCAAGCACAATGGCGTCGTCGACTACACCTCCGGCCACGACGACTGACGCGGTGCTGCGCTCCGGAGGCTGCACGCCGGGCATTTGCATCGGCGTCGAGTTGGTCGCGCCGCAACGGTCCGCGGGGAAGACCCTGCCCACCCGCCACTGAACATCTCGTCGTGCATCAGAAGGTACAGGAGGAGAACGAAGCCGAACGCGCCCGCCGCGAGGAACTGCGCGAGCAGCGCAAGGCCGAGCAGGAACTGGCTGCCGAACGCAAAGTTGGACAAGGAACTGGCGCACTACCGGTCGGCACTGGCAACAGGGGAGGCCAACGGCGACAGCGCTGCCGCCGAACGCCTGCGGACCACACTCGCCGAGGTCCAGCGCGCACTCGATGATGTCGACTATCGGGCGGCGAACATCCGAGCCGGGTACGTCTACGTCATCTCCAACATGGGTGCCTTCGGGATCACCATGGTCACGATCGGCATGACACGCCGGCTCGTCCGATGGACCGGGTGCGTGAACTCGGTGACGCGCCGGTGCCGTTCCGGTTCGATGTGCACGCCTTGTTCTTCTCCGAGGACGCGGTGACGGTCGGAGCCGAACTGCACGAAAGCGTTCGCCGAGCGGCGGGTCAACAGAGTCAATCCTCGGCGTGAGTTCTTCTACGCGACGCCTGAGGAAGTACTCGAGGTGCTGCGGCAGCCGGTCGGGGAAGTGCTCTCGTTTACCGCTGAACGCGGTTCGGGGAGTTCAGGGATAGGTCGGGTGATGTCGTTGCCGGTGTGGCTCGTCGGCGTTGCCCGTCGACCATGGTGGGGGCGCGTTGGTCATCCCGTCATCTTGAACGCCCGGTTGCCGCTCGGTGGGGTCCGAGGTTGGTCAGCATCGGGGCAGTGCGGTGGGCGTGGAGACCATGTCCCGAGTCTGGGCACGAGAGCGACGGAACTTTGCGGGCGTTGATGCGCTGCCGATGGTGACGGGCCGGCCTGTCAGTTCCCGGGCGGTGAGACGATCCGCACCGACCGTGGCGGGCCGGCAACGGTAAAGCCGCACCGACGGGCAGCTACTGCGAACGGTTCGGGGCTGAGGTCGGTCGGCCAGTCGGCCTCGCCCGCCTCACCGAACAGGGCGACCGCGTTCGGGTTCGGCCCGGTGGTGAATCGGGTCTGGTACCGCAACCCGGCGAAGTGGGCATCGAACGCGGCGGCCCATTCCTGCGGTATCGCGTACGGGGTCATGGACGAGAGCTCTCGGGTCAGGCCGAAGTCCGCGGCCTCCTCCGCGCAGGTGTCGGCGAGGCGATGATCGTGTGGCACGACCAGGGTCGACAGGCGGCGGTCGGCGGCGAACTCCTCACTGATCACCCCTGTCGTTGCCAGTGTCTCCCCGACGGTTTCCCGGATCGCGGTGGGTTCGTCGAACGCGAGGTAGCAGGTGCCGCGGGGTGGGGTCAGATCGAAGCGGCCGCCGCCGGAGGAGGCGAACCACCATGGGCCGTTCGTTGCCTGGTGCCCGCGGTGCAGTGGCTGCGCCGGAGTGAGGTCGCAGCCGGGGAACTGGTGCAGGGGCCGGGCCGGGGGGCGGAGGGCGACAGCGTCGCGGCTCACGCGGCCCACCGCTGCACGTCGGCATCAGCCAGCGCCAGGGCTGTGTCGAGGGGGTGGCCGTCGGTGATCCAGTCGGCGGCGCTGCGGTCGTCGAGTGCGGGTTGCGGGCTGCGCAGCCATACCGCGCAGGTCCACGGGTCGGCGGCGGCGCGCAGGGTCTTCCACAGCGTGATCAGGTGCGGATGCACCGTTCCGGAGGTCGTGAACTGCCAGGTGGGATAGACCCATTGGCCGTCGGCGAGCCGGCAGGCGATCACGGTGCCGGCGGCGACGGCTTTGTTGACTGCTTGGCGGCTCACGCCCCGCCACCGTGTCAGGCCGGCGGTGTCGTAGAAGGGGCCCACGAGTTGGTCGTAGGCACCGCTGGTGGGCAGTGCCGCGGCCATCGAGTCGGCGATCGATTCGACGTCGTCGAAGACGTCGGCGGGGATGCCGGCTGCGCGGGCGTCGGCGAACGTCTTGTGGACGCGGCGGGTGAGAAGGTCCATGAGCTTGCGTTCCTGTTCGGCCAGGGTGTTCATGCCGGATCCTCCCCGCGGGGTCAACTGTGTCAACTCGAGTGTTCTCAGATTCGTCAACCATGTCAACGAGGGGTGGGATCCGATCGAACGTTGCTCCATATCTCCTGGTAGCGACCGTGCTGTTCGACGATGGCTGAGTGGGGCGGTGTTTGCCGACTGAATCTCAAAGGAGAGGCGCCCCGGTTCCATAAGGCTTACACGCTTGCCGCCAGCCGCCGGGTGTAGGTCGCCCACGCCTCGACGAGCCGATCCACCGCGGTGTCCAGGACGGTGGTGTCCGCGGCGGCCGAGAGCCGGATGTACTCCCGCAGACCACCGTCGGTGACACAGTCCCGCCCGACAGCCACCCGGACCCCGCCACGCGCCGCGACATGCGCGAAGGTCGACGCATCGACCACCGGTAGCCGGATCCACAGCCCGTCTCCGGTGGTCGCCGGCTCCACCGTCCAACTGGGTACCAGTTCCGCCAGCGCGGCGCGCAGATGCGCCGCCTGCTGGGCGAGTTGGGTGTAGCGGTCGGCGAACCATTGGGGGCTCGCCGCGTCGAGCAGTCGCGCGGCGTGCACCTGCGCGCTCACCGCCGGGGCCGGGATGCGCGGCGACGCCGTGATCAGCGAAGCGTCCGGCGCCGATGTCCGGACCCAGCCGATGCCGCATCCGGCCCAGAACACCCGATCCAGGTCCCCGATCGCGGTGACCCGCGCCGACAGTGCCGCCAGCGGCCGCGCCTGCGGGTCGCGGGTGGCGGCGAGAGGAAGGAAGGACAGGTCCTCGATGGCGAGGGCGGTGTGGTCCTCGATCGCCGCGGCGATGCGCGGCAACCGCGATGATGCCGTACTCCGCCCGCTCGGCCCGGACTCGACCACATCGGCGAAGACGATCGCGGCGCGGGTGCGGCGCAGCGCGCGCCGGACGGCGGCCGGGTCGATGCCTCCGGCGTCCGGATGCAGACACAGCGACGTTGCAGTGTGTTCGGCGACGACCGACCGCAGCGCCGGCCACAGCGGCGCCCCGACCACGGCCGGTCGTTTCGCGGCCGAGGTCGCGCGGAGAACGAGGTCGAGTGCTTCCGCAGCGCCGGTGGTCACGAGGATCTGATCCGCCTCGGTCGGCAGACCCAGGCACGTGAGATGTGTTGCCAGTGCGTGCCGCAGGATCGGAAGGCCCCGGGCAGGAACACCTGCATTGCAGAGCGTCGGATCGAAACCCCAGTCGATGACCGGCAGATGCGACGCATCGGCCGGGGCCGGCTCGGACAGGTCGATGACGTCGCCGATGTCCTCTGTCGGCGAATCGATGTGCCGGATGATCGGGCGTGGGGTGCCGGGGCGGGGACGGACGAAGGTGCCCGACCCGTGGATGCGTTCGACCACACCACGTTCGGTGAGTTCTTCGAACGCGCGGACCACCGTCCCGCGGCTGACGCACAGTGCCGCGGCGAGGGTGCGTTCGGCGGGCAGGCGCTGACCGTAGGTGACGGTACGGGCGTCGATCGCTTGTTCGATCGCGGCGACGATCCACTGGTAGCGGGGGAGATCGGTGTGATCGTCCGGGCCGAAGACGACGGTCGTCCACCACACAGTGTCCTGGTCCACTCGACAAAAATGGCACTGTCCGCGCGGTGTCGCAACCACGATGCTGATCACTGCACGCCCAACGACCGGAGGGACGAGGATGGCAGAACTGGCAGCGACCCTGGCCCGGCGCCTGTGGGAAGCGATCGAACCGCTGCACGCGGCACCCTACTTCTCCCCGCACCACCGCCGGATCTCTCTCGACCTCGGCATGAGCGGCTACTGGATGGGATATTTCGCCGGCCGCGCCGCCCCGCTCGGCGCGATGACCGCCGCCCCCGTCGAATCGATGTTCTTCAGCTTCCCGGCCCGACGTGTCGCCCGGGCGCTACCCGAAGCCTGGGCGTGCGCCGATCCCGAGAGGGTGTTGGACGCTCGGCTTGCCACCGCGCGTCTCGTCCTTGCCGACCCTCTGCGGGAGGTGCCTCGACGGGACCTCGAGGCACTGGCTTCCCTTCTCGAAATAGCCGTGGACGGTTGTCATTTCGCGGGACGTCCGTTGGCGGCGGGGTGGTCGAGGGTTCCTCGCCCCGACGATGTCGTCGCCCAACTGTGGCTGGCTGCCACCGTCTTGCGTGAACACCGCGGGGACGGGCACGTCATCGCCTGTGTGCACGCCGGTCTGCGCGGTATCGACGCGGTCGTCGCACACGCGGCGACCGGTACGGTCACCCGCGAGATCATGCAACCCAACCGCGGCTGGAGCGACGAGGAATGGGAGAGCTCGGCGCGTCGCTTGCGGGCCCGCGGCCTGATCGATGTCGGCGGTCGGCTGACCAAGAGCGGGGGAGCGCTGCGGCGCAGCATCGAGGACCGCACCGACTTCCTGGCCGCCGACCCGGTGACGGCGCTCGGCCAGACCGGGATCGAGGAGATCATCGCTGTCGCCGCCCCGATCAGCCGGCGTCTGTTCGACACCGGGGCCGTCCCTCTGCCCAATCCCATCGGGGTGCCCCGCCCCTGACCACGAAGGAGCAAGCGATGAGCAATCCTCTTGTCGAGGTGGACACCACGGCGGTCGACGAGCACGGTGTGGCCGTCGTGACGCTGAACCGTCCGCAGAAGAAGAACGCCCTGTCGCACGCGATGCGACTCGAGCTCGCCCACGCCTTCGAAGCCCTGGCCGGCGAGGCCCGCGTGGTGATCCTGACCGGCCGCGGAGACGTCTTCTGCGCCGGTTTCGACCTCACCGAATTCGACCGTATCGACGAGGACAGCCTGTGGGCCTCCTCCGATCGGATGAATGTCGCCGTCGCGGCGCACCCGGTGCCGGTGATCGCCGCACTCGACGGACCGGCCGTCGCCGGGGGAGCGGATCTGGCGGTGCTCGCCGACCTCCGGCTCGGCACCGACCGCACGACGTTCTCCCATCCCGAGCGCCGCAGGTTCCCCGTCGTCTACGGTCCGCTGGCCGAATGCGTGGGCTCCACCCGCGCACGGGAACTCGTCCTGACCGGCAGGACCGTCGACGCCGAGGAAGCCCTCGCCCTCGGGTTGCTGACCGAGGTCGTCCGCGACCGCCCGGTCCTCGATCGGGCTCGCGAGCTCGCCTACGACATCGCGCGCACGCCGTGGCACGTCCTGCACCGGATGCGCCGCAAGTTCCAGGAGACCCAGCGTTACAGCCCGGCCTGCCACACCCTGTCCCTGTGACCTGTGCGCCGACCCGTGTTTCACGACCTCCACAAGAAGGAACGCTGATGAGTATCCAAGTGCACCAAGCGGAATCGACAGCCGTGGTCACGATCGACCGGCCGGACAAACTCAATGCACTCGATTACGCCACCATCGACGAGTTGTCGGCGTGGCTGGACGGCGCCACCACCGACGAGTCGATCCGCTCGATCGTCCTTATGGGATCGGGGGATCGGGCCTTCAGTGCCGGCGCCGACATCGTGTGCTTGGCGCAGAGCATCGACGCCGGTACCGTGCCCGCATTGCAGGACATCGTGACCCGTGGACAAGGGCTGACCCGGCGCATCGAGCAGTTCCCGAAACCGATCATCGTCGCGGTCAACGGCCTTGCCTACGGCGGCGGATGCGAAATCGTGGAAGCCGCGCACCTCGCGGTCGCTGCCGATCACGCAACCTTCGCCAAACCCGAGATCTCGTTGGGTTTTCCGCCGCCTTTCGGGGGATCGCAACGACTGCCGCGTCATATCGGTCGCAAACGTGCCCTGGAGATGATCCTCACCGGCGATGCCGTCGATGCCCATCGCGCGCACGAGATGGGTTTGGTCAACCGCGTTGTCCCGGCGGCGGAGTTGCTCGCCGCCGCGTTGGAGTTGGCGGTACGTATCGAACGACACGCGCCGACGGCTGTGCATGCCTGTCTTGCGGCGGTCACTCGTGGCATCAACCTGTCCATCGACGAGGGACTCGCCGTCGAGGCCGCATGGTTCGCGACCACCGTTCCCACCGCGGGTGTGCGGAGCGGGCTCGACAGATTTCTCTCCCGAGCACTGTGACGAGCGCGATCCGATCGTCGATCGACCGTGCAGGTCTTCGTGTGGAACCTCGTCGACCGGTGCAGTCGCCGTGTTCGGATTCTGTGTGTACCTGAGGGGCACCGTCCCGAATCGTGTGCCCCCTTTCATGTGCACCGCGATTGGGACTGATGCGCGGATCGGTGAGATCTGAACGGTGGTGTCGTGAGGCACCGTGGGAAGGGTGGACCCCGCGCACAGGCCGGCCCTCACCGGGGCGAGTCCGACCTGTTCTGTCTGGACGGCGCCGGCTGGAGTCGTTCTGGCTGCGGAGTTGTCGTTCCTCGACCGTGTTCCGTCGGCCGCGGTCTCGGAGGGTTGCTCGTCGAAGCGCCGGCCGTCGGCGTCGAGGAGTTGGCATTTCCGTCTCGGTCACTGAAATCTCAGAAATGCCGAGGTAGCACGACATTTCGGCACCGTTCATCTTCCTGCCCAGCACGGCCGGCACGATGTGGGCATCGACGTCGACCGGGATGCCCGGTGCGTCGTGATCGCACCATGTCGGCGCTCCTGTCCGGTGGTGTGCCCGGATCATGAACTCCGGGACCCTGCCGGAAAGGACGACGCAGGAAACCTCGCTTGAATAGAACGCCGGAAGGAATTTGGAGACAGGAAGTTACAACAGGAGCCTCGATCGGTCCGGGCACTGGTCCACTTCGCGGGGGACCCAACGATTCCTCGCGAAATGGCACTGTCGAGCCGGGTGTCGAGACGGTTTCATAGCGTCATGAGCATCAAGGAAGGTGAGCTCGTCACTGAGCAGGTTCCTGCGGGCGAACCATGTGGACCGGTAGTGCTCGACGGCTTCCGGGTGGCTGCCGACCACGTCGTCGCGTTGGCGGCCACCGTCCCTCCTGGGAAGTGGGACGACCCGGCGTTGGGGGGGTGGACGGTGCGTTCGCTGGTCGGCCACATCGGCCGCGCGTTGAGCACCGTCGTGGACTATCTCGCTCGACCCGCAGCCGTGCAGAGTGTGCCGTCCACCGCCGACTACTACCTGCTGGCCGCCGAGCAGGTCGACGCCGAGGCGGTCCGGGTGCGGGGTGAGCAGGCCGGCGCCGAACTCGGTGACCATCCCGCAGCCGCCCTGGCGGAGATGCGGGACCGGGCGCTGCAGGCCCTGGCGCAGACCGACGACCCGCTCGTCACCACTGTGGTGGGTGGCATGCTGTTGTCGCACTACTTGCCGACCCGCACCTTCGAACTGGTGGTGCACGGCCTCGACCTGGCCCGGGCCATCGGCCACCCGGCGTTCGTCCCGGCCGGGGCACTGCGGGAGGCGCTGTCGGTGGCAACCGAATTGGCCGTACTCCGGGGACACGGTGAGACCGTTCTGCTCGCAATGACAGGACGCTCCGCTCTGGCCAGCGGCTTCAGTGTGTTGTGAACCGGCGATGAGCGGGCACTTCCTCGTCACCGGCGGTAGCCGGTGGAGTGGTGCCGCGATCGTCCGGGCCACAGCGCCCGAGCGGGCCACGAGGTGGGTTTCGCCTACCCCCGAGACACCGACGCTGCCATTCGCCTGGTCGCCGAATGCGGTCCCCGGGTCCGTGCCATCCAGATCGACGTCGCCGACACCGACGCTGCAGAAACAGGCGTCGATACGGCGGCGCAGAGCCCGGGGGAGGTGACGGTGCTGGTGAACAACGCCGGGATCACCGGCCCGCTCGGTGATGTCCTCACCGAGACCGCAGCGCAGGTCCGGGACATCGTCGATGTCAACGTCTTCGGGGTTGTGGGTGATGACCGCGGCTGCGGTTCGCTACCGGCGCGCGACCGCGTACTACCCGGTGTGGTGATCACCGGCAGCAGCATCGCCGCAGTCACCGGGGGTGCCCGGCGAGTACGGGGGATACGCCGCATCCAAGTGCTGCGGTGGAGACGATCACCCGCGGCCGGGGACACGAACTGGCACCGGGACATTCGTGTCGTCGGCATGGCACCCGGCAGCACCGACACGGAAATTCACGCTGCTGCAGGAGATCCGGGACGGCCTCGACGGGTTGCGGACCGCATACCCCACGTTGGTGTCGCTGCCACCAGCGAGATCGCCGCCGCGGCTGGGTTCGCGGCCGGTGAAGACTTCGTATCTCACCGCCACCACAATCGCGTGGCCGGTGGACTGTGAACGGTGATCCCGAAGATCGGGAAGGTGCGTGATGGCTGCTGCTTTCGTCGCCGCGGTGGCCTTCATGGTGATGACGCCCGGGCCGGACAGCCTGGCGGTTGCCGCTGCGGCACTGCGGTCCCGCGCCGACGCAGTCGCCACCGCGTTGGGCGCCCTGACCGGGATGCTCGTCTTCACGGTCGCCGCCTGCGCCGGTCTCGCTGCGCTACTCGTCGCCGCACCGGCGGCCCTCGCCGCACTGCGCATCATCGGCGGGATCTATCTGATCTTCATCGGACTCACCTCTCTACGCAGTGCTGTCCGGGTCCCCGACAGTGGCGAGGACGAGATTTGGGACAGCGCTGAGTCCCGACGTGGGGTACTGGCACCGACACGGCGATTCCGCCGCGGATTCCTCATCGATACCACCAACCCCAAGACCCTGGTGGTGTTTGTCACCGTCATCCCGGCCTTCGCCGGCCCGGATGCCGACTACCGGACCCTGGTGGGACACTGCCTGTTCCTCGTGGCGTTCGCGGCAGCATGGTTGTTGACGGTGGCGCTGTTCGCCGCGGAGATCGGCAGGCTCGGTCCGAGGCTGGCGCGGTGGATCGCCATCATCATGAGCGGTGTCATGTGCGGTTTCGGCCTCGCGATCCTGGTGTTCGATCCGTTCGTCCGCGGCTGAACCGGACCGACGAGACTACGAGAATGGAGAGAGGACACGGATGGCGCGAGTGGAGCTGTACGAGGCGTTCGCCGTGAGCGCCGGAGGCGGCAATCCGGCCGGGGTGGTGCTCGACGCCCGGGAACTGTCCGACTGCGAAATGCTCACGGTGGCACGCGAGGTCGGCGCATCGGAAACCGCCTTCGTCACCGACGGCGACGCACCGCACACCTACCGCATCCGATACTTCTCCCCCGAAGTCGAAGTGCCGTTCTGCGGGCACGCCACGATCGCCACCGCGATCGCCCTGGCCGAACACCACGGCGACGACGAGATGGTCATGCTCACCGCGGCAGGCCGGGTACCGGTGCGGATCGACCATCGCACCGACGGCCTGCACGCCTCGTTCACCTCGGTGCCCCCGACGATCACCGCCCTGACCGACGACGTCGTCGCGGACGCGCTGACCGCGTTGCGGTGGGCCCCGGAGGACCTCGATCCACGGTTCCCCGCGGTCGTGTCCGACGCGGGGTCGCGTCACCTGGTGCTTGCCGTCGCAACCCGCGACCGACTGGCCCGCCTCGACTACGACTTCGACGCGCTCCGCGCCGTGCTGACCGGACTGGGAGCGATGACCGCCCAGTTGTTCTGGTACGCCTTACCGCGGGAGATCCACAGCCGCAACCCATTCCCGGTCGGCGGCGTCGTCGAGGATCCCGCCACCGGATCGGCCGCGGCCGCCCTCGGCGGGTACCTCCGTCATCTCGGGATGGCGCACCCGGGGGACCGGCTCGTCGTGCACCAGGGCACCGACATGGGGCGCCCCAGCGAGATCGGGGTGGAGATCGGCACACCCGAGGACGGCATCACCGTGTCGGGGCGCGCGGTGCGCGTCGAACCGGCCCGGCGACTCGAGCACGCCGGCCGGTTCGACGCCGGCCCCAGCGCCCACTACGTCGAACACCTGCGGCGCGCCGATCTGAGTGTGGGCACGTACTCGATCCCGGCCGGCGCCGCCGACGGGCAACAACCCCACCGGGAAGACGAGATCTACGTCGTCACCGCGGGCAGCGCGACCCTGTGGACACCCACGGGCTCGATCCCGGCGCCCACCGGAGCGGTGCTGTTCGTCCCGGCGGGTCTACCGCACCGGTTCGTCGACGTCACCGCGGACTTTGCGACGCTGGTGGTGTTCGGTCCGGCGGAGGGCACCCGCGCCTGATCGGCGAGGCTCACACGGTCGCCGCCGGCCGCCGGGTGCATGCCTCGACGAGTCGATCCGCCGCGGCGTCCAGGACGGTGGTGTCCGCGGCGGCTGAGAGCCGGATGCACTCGCGCAGACCACTGTCGGTGACACAGTTTGCGGTCGAGCTCCGCTGCCGCGAAAACGCCGATGCCGTCTTAAGGATCTCGTTGGCGCGACGCAGTTCTCGGTTTTCGCGTTCGAGTTCGGCGATCCTTTTCGCCTCGTCCGTTGTTGTGCCCGGACGATCACCGTTGTCGATCTCTTCCCTGGCGAACCAGGTCCGCAGTGCCTCGCGATGCACTCCGAGTTGGTCCGCGATCCGAGCGATCGCGCCGGCCCGTGTCGCCGGATCACGTCGCGCTCCGATCGCCATGCGCGTTGCGCGTTCTTTCAGCTTCTCTGGATACTTCCTCGGCGCTCCCATGGATCTCATCCGCCCGTGCAATGAGATCCTCTATCAGAGCCGGGGCGATTCGGGCCAGACCTGCCAACCACGTCTCGGGGTGCGTCTTCCATCGGCTCATGTCGCAAGGCTGAACAAACAGGGTGACATCGCAGTTCGTGCCCACACGCCCTATACGGGGAAACAGTGGGTTGGTGATCAGCCGATGTCGAGTGGGATGGGATTGTTGTTGTTGTCGCGGTGGTAGATGGTGACGGTGACTTCGAGGTTGTTCGAGGCGGGGTGGTGGGTGAGTGCTGCGGCGTTGTCGGCGCAGATCGACCGCTGGCCTGCGGTGGGGTAGCAGGAATCGATGGCTGCAGGTGGGGTGTAGCGGCCGCCCAGCTCGTCCTGTCCGCGTGTCCACTGCTGGCGGACTGTCCACCATCGCTGTAGGGCTTGTTCGTGGGCGAGCGCGCGCGGCACTTCGACTCCGATGACCCGCACGCTCGTGTAGTCGGCTGCGGCGAGTTCGGCCAGTAGATGCTGGCCGTGGTCGGGCCAGCGCAGGGTGCCTTCGATGAGTACGTTCTCTTGCCGGTCGGTGCAGATTCGGCGAATCTGATCGATCAGCGCGGTCGACTCGTGATGGACCAACGCGGCGAGCTCGCGCGGCGCGATCGGGTGGCCGTCCGCGAGGGGCCGCTCGAGCAGGTCTCCGTAGATTCCGTCGGTGACGGCCTGGCGGATCAGATGGTCTTTGACCTCGTCGGCGTCGAGACGTCGATAGTCCTGCAGATCCGCGATCTGCCGGCTGAGCAGGGTGGACTTGCCCGCCCCGGGCGGTCCGGCGGTGATCAGCGCCGAGCGACCCTCCCGCGGTGGCATGGGTGTCGAGTCGAGATACCGGTCGATGACGGTCTTGCGGAACACCCGTCGGCGGACCGAGACGGCATACAGCCGGGTGGTGTTGCGTGGTGAGTCGGTGTTCAGTAGTGCGTCGGGTGCGGACAGGTCGGCGAGTTGCGCGGCGACCGCCTCGCGCGACGAGGAGAAATCACTCACGCAGAACGCGCCGCCTGTTCGAGCTTGTCCTTGTTCTTGTCCATCAGCCGGGCGAGTTCGTCTTCGGTGAGCTGGCCGCGGTAGAAGGCGCGCTCGACCTCGTCCCAGCTGCCGGGTTCGTACGCGTCGGCGGCGACACCACCGACTTTCGGGACGGTGCCGAAGGTGAAGTTCCAGTTCAGCAGCTGCTCCATCATCTGCTCGGTGCTGATCTGCCCGGCGGTGCGCTGATCGATTATCTCGGCCGGGGTGGGCTCGAGCATCTTGGGGTTCTCGGCGGTCTGACGCAGCAACCGGTACACGGTGGCCTGGGAGACGTCGAGATGCTTCTCGATCGCACGTTGCCGCATCCCGGCCTTGTGAGCGCGCGCTACGACCCGCAGCAGCGCACGGTTGTCCAGGCGCAATCGGGCGGCGACCTCGTCCAGCTCAGCAGCTGCCCGATCACGGGAGATGTCCATGGTGCTCATTTACCCACCTCGTTGATTCAAGTTGAATCAACTTCAGGATAGCAGGACGGTTTCTTTCCTGGTCCCTCCAACGTCTCTGGGCGAAGCCGAGCTGGCCAACCAGCGGTTGGTCTACCGCACTCCCGCTACGCTCGACCCCGCGCCGTGGGAGCAGGTCTTCAACGCCGAGGGGCAGTGATCAGGTGTTTGCCAGGCGCACCAGCTGCTGCTGGTAAGGCGTGCGTCGGCGCGCTCGACAATTGTGGTGACTATGGTGTCGATGATCTCGTGAGGATGCGTGGCGGGCAGGCCGGGGACGCCAGGGTCCGACATGACCTCGAGCAGGGCGCAGGCGTTGTACACGGGAACCGTCACCGGCGGCGTGTCCGCTGTCGGTCTGTGATTGCTTCCGCCACCGACACCGATGAGAAGAAGCTGAAACCACAGGCTGCCAAAGGAATCCGGGAAACCTCAAGGGAGGTGTCCTCGTGGGAGTTGCCTCTGTACCGCTCCGCTGCGGCGTCGCGTGTGTTCACTGCGAGCGGATGTGTCCTGGTCATCTACCGGCGGCGTCCTGTATGGCCTGTGACCGCAGACGAGTCCTGTCGATATCTCCGTTGCTCAGCACATGGGGACGGTGGCCGAGGTGGAACAGGCCGGGTGTGTGCAGGCATGGAACATAGCAATGCGCCGCCGGAACAAGTCCGACGGCGTGCGGCCTTCGACGATGCCGCCGCCGCTGCCCATCCACCAGGCAGGCCGGAGCGACAGGCGCTCCGAGCACGGCGACTTCTGCAGTCCGGGCCTTCGTTGGGCAAACGACCGGAAGCGACCTGTGTACCGAGTGCGGGGTGAACCATTGTTCACCCTATGGTGCACCATGGTGGAGAATGCTCGACTCGATAATGTTTGGTGAGGAATTTGATGAATCCCAGGGTCACACAGACCGAATTCCGTGGCGCCGGGGTCGCACTGGCCGCCGACCGGTGGGATCCACCGTCGCAGGGGGTCGGCGGATCCGGTGTCGACAGGAAAGGCGTGGTCCTGCTCCTGCACGGCGGTGGGCAAACCCGACATTCCTGGCGGAACACCGGGCGCAACCTCGCGATGGGCGGGTGGTCCGCCGTCGCGGTGGACGCACGCGGGCATGGAGAGAGCCAGTGGGCGCCGGACGGGGATTACGGTATCGATGCGTTGGTCGCCGACCTGACCTCGATCGTCGCCGAGTTGGGGGAGAAGCCGGTACTCGTCGGGGCCTCGATGGGCGGGATGACATCGTTGATCGGGCAAGGGGAGAACCCGGATCTCGCTCGCGGTCTCGTCTTGGTCGATATCGCACCGAGGGTCGAAACCAGCGGTACGGCGGAAATCATGGCCTTCATGCGCAGTGGCCTCGACGGCTTCGCGAGCCTCGACGACGCTGCGGCGGCGATCGCGGCGTATACCCCGAACCGGGTCCGCAAGCCCAACCCGGACGGGCTGCGCAAGAACCTGCGTCTGCGTGATGGTCGCTGGTTCTGGCATTGGGACCCGGGGTTCCTTCGCCAGGGCGACGAACCTACCAGGCAAGCGGACTCGATCGTGCGCTACGAACGCGCTCGGGATGCCGCCGCCGCGGTCACCGTTCCCACGATGCTCGTTCGTGGCAAGCAATCGAATGTGGTCAGCGAGGCAGGTGCCCAGGAGTTGCTGGAGCTGATCCCCACCGCGAAATTGGTCGATGTGTCCGGGGCCGGCCATATGGTCGCCGGTGACGACAACGATGTCTTCAGCGGCGGGCTGAGGGGATTTCTCGACGACGAGGTCATCGCTCTGCGTCCTTGATTCATCGAAGCGCTCGCGCGTAGCCGGGCACGGCCTCGACCGGTCGAGTCGAGGCCGGGCCAGCACGAGTTACTTTGGTCGAGTGGTACTTCCGGCAAATCGCGAGGGAGTGGCTGCAAGGTCGTTCACGGTGGCCGATGGTGCAGCGTTGCACGGGAAGATCGGATCGGTGGGGTTCCGCGGCGATGCCCACACTCTCCTGGGGTGACGCATCAACGGCGGTGTATTCCTCACGCGCTTCCTGCTGACGTGCCGTGGCTCAGTGATGGTGCACGCTGGACGCGCCGTAGGGGAAGCGGCGTCGCCTGTGGTCATTGCGAGTGGATGTGTCCTGGTCGTCTAATGCCGGCGTCCCTGTATGGTCTGCACCCGCAGGCGATCCCGGTCGATCGTTCCTCTACTGAGTGCTTCGGGGCGGTGGCCGAGGTGGAACAGGCCCGGGGTATGAGGGCAGGGGTACACGGCCATGCCCTTCTCTCCGGGGTGGCGTCTGCGGACGGTCTTCGCGTCACTGCGGGTGTGGTAGCCGCGGTGATTGCATGCGGCGCACCAGGTCCAGCGCGCGGCGGGGTTGTGGGCCCGGGGGCTCATAGGGCATGTCCGATCTGGAGGTTGAGCCAGTCCGCGAGCCACCCGATGGCGTTGCGGCCGGCGTTGTCGACGACGAGGGTGTTGTAGTTCGTGTGGGCGCCGGAGGTGAAAAAGCTCGCGGCGGTCAGTCCTTCGCCGACCAGGGCGGCGAGATCCTCGGCACCCTGTGACCGGGAGAGTTCGATCAGCGAGTTCGACAGTTGCGGCAGATCCACGTTCTGGACCTGGGCAGTGATGCTTGTAGACACCGTGTTTGCTTGCTTGCCCAGCAGTTCAGGTGGGGTCTTGGTGGCCTTACCGGTGAGCATGGTCGTCGCCACGGATGCGAGGTCCAGGCCGACCGGGACGAGTCCGGTCATGGCTGCGCCGGCGCCGAGCGGATCCGGGTGTTGCCCGGGTGAGGGCAGCAGTTTCTCGACGGCTGACCAGGCGATCTCCTGGATCTGACCGACGAGGTTGGCCAGGCGGATGACGTCGACGTTCGCCAGGATCGAGGCGACGAGGGCCGCGATCCGGGTCGCGCCGGACGGATCGGGGATGAGCGCCAGCACCTGCGAGACCCAGTTCAGGTCGACGGCGGCGGCCATCTTCACCAGCGGGGCGAACTGATTGTTCAGCTCGCCGGCGACCTGGTGCGCGCCGTGGGCGTCGAGCGCAGCGACCTTCTGCGGCAGCAGGGTCAGATTGGTGAGGATGCCGGGCACGTCGAGTGCGGTCACACCGGTGACGACATTCAGGACCTGGTTGACCACCACCGTCGGCTTGAGGACCGACAGCACGCTGGTGGCCGAGGTGAGTGCGTCGATGGGGGTTGAGGCGAGCGGGGTGATCTGCGTGTTGAGGGTGTGTGCGGTCGCCGCGAGGGTCTGCATCTCCGAAGCGGTCGATGATAGGTGCAGCGGGTCACCACCGGTCAGTGCGGTGGCGGTTTCGGCGAGGTCGGTGGCGGTGTGGAGCGCTGCTTCGAGGTCGGATTGCGTTGCCCGGGTGAGGACGTCGGAGGCGTTGCGTTCGGCGGAATCGAGTGGTGCGGCTGCGAGATGACTGTTCGCGGCCGGGTTGGCGGCGCCGGAGTCGATCAGGTCCGTCAGTGCCGCAACGGTATTCGCGATCGATGTCGCGGTTGCGGCGACCTGTCGGATGTCGACGGTCGGTGCGGCGAGCAGTTGGCTGAGCGTTGTCGTGTTCGATCCGAGGGTGGGCAGGTCGGCGGCGGAGAAGTCCGAGGTCAGTGCGGTGGCGAGCTGGCTGTGGCCGTCGGCTGTGGTGGTGTCGCTGGTGCTGGGGGTCTTGCTCAGGATCGAGCCGAGGGAGCCGAGGAGCGGGCTCGCTCCCTTCTCGATCGAGCAGTACAGGTCGCCCGGGTCGCAGATCGAGGCGACACGGCCGGAGAGCGCGCCCATCCCTTGCGAGCGGGGGCCGGCGATGCCCTGTCCCGAGGTACGGGGTCCGACGGTCGCCGACCCGTTCGTTCCGGCAGCGGGATCGGCGAGGAGGCCGACAGCGAGCACCCGGTCGGGGTCGACGGGGCCGTTGCCATTGCCGATGTCGGACGCGATGTCGCCCGCGGCGTCGGCGCCCTGCGAATAGCCGACGATCGTGAACTTCGTGTTCGGGCAGGAGTTCGCGATGTTCGTCAGCACCTGCTTGGCTTTGGAGACGGCGTCGGCTTTGCTGTCGGCGTAGGTGTGCCCGTTGTCGAATGCTCGCGCCATGTACGGCAGCGTGTACACCTCTGCCCGGCTGCCGTGCTCGCTCTTGAGCGCGTCTGCGACGGGTTTGAGCATTCCCACCGGCTGAGCGGGGTCGGCGTTCTCGTCGGTCTCCCACGTACCCGGGATGAACAGGTTGAACGTTGCTGCACAACCGGTCGGGGTTGCGTTGGCGATCGTGGGCGCGGTGAGCGTGACGCCGCTGCCGGCGACGGTCGCGGTGGCGATCAGTGCGACCGTGCGGCGGGATCTCGAACGTCTGGCGGACATAGGGCACCTCGATGACCGGAAGGAACACGTGGGTCGTTACATTCACCTACTGCGGGCGTTTCCTCCAAAGGGGGGTCGCTGTCTACGGATCCGTTAATGGCCCCTGACCACCGGCGCTCTGCGTATTCAGGAATCGGGGCTGACGACAGCGAGCTTGGGGGAACGATTGTTGCACTCGTCGAACGCGTGCACCGGGATCGTCGGTACAGGCGTGGACTGTCAGGGGACCGGGTGACTTCAGCGATTGCGGCCCGGTTGCACAATGCGGTTGGTGGCCGGTAGGGGAGAGCGGGTAGGTGGATACGAACTCTCGACGCCTCGACCCGGGCCTTTACCATTGCTGGCGGCGTGTCTGGCTGGCTTCCACCTGATTCGAGCGTATCCGCCACATCTGAGACTCTATAAATTTGTCCCGCATTGCTTTTCGGAGCGCAGCCGATGTAGGGGAGTGGACCTCATCGATGTCGAGAGTGCGGCGAGCTCTGCCCGACGAGCGTTGGCCAAGCGATCCGCGATGTCGGCGGATGATTCGCTGTTGAAGCCAGGGCAGGCGGTGGCGTCTTGCGTCGGCGACAGACCCGGCCAATCGAGCTGACTGATCCACCATTTCAGCAGCCCGCGGCGAAATCATCGCTGGCACCGCAAGCCAAGTCCAACCACAGTGCACCGCAATCTGGTTGATGAAATCGATGATGTCGATCCCGGTCCATCGAATCGTGTCGACCCCCGTCGAGCAGAGCGCACACAATCCTCACGTTTGGCGGTGCCTTGTCGAGGTTGCGAGATCGGGATCTGATCACCCCGCAGAGCGGGGATTCAATCGACGAGAACAGCTGCCGCCGCAGGAGATTAATCGGGCGAGGTGTGGTCGTCGTTGCTGAGCCCGTACGCACACGCGTTGATGAGTCCCTACCTACGGAAGAGTAACCCTCCAGCGCCATTCGCGGCTGTCGGAGGATGCGCTTCGGCGAGGCCGCGGGGGCATGTGCGACCTAAGCCTTCGCTGAGCCTCATCAGGCATCAAGGGAGCGGTTGCATGGACGGAGTTGGACGTCGAAGAGACAAGCGCGGACGGAGCTGGTCGGCCGACTCTACTACAACCAGCGTCGCCGCCATTCTGCCCTCGGATACCCGTCCTCCGTGGGGTTCCAGCGACATCTTCCTTCAAGATCTACGCTGCTGTTTGCTGCATGAAGTCGATGTCCACTTTCGAGGGGCAACCTCAGCGAGGCTTTCGACGATCTGGCCAGCGTTGTGTAAGGGGCAAATTCTCCAGTTGTCGGATGGCGGCAGGAGGACGGTTATGACACTGGCCGTGTGGGACCATGGCCCTCAACGCCAGTGGCGGGGACTGGTGTCGACTGTGTGGGTAGACGACGGGGCTGATCGACGCTGATCCAAGCGATCTCGGGGCTCCTCCCTTGAATCAGCGCCGCCGGCAAGTACACACTTGCGGTCACGCCACACGTCGCGCCGGCGTCTATTGTTGCGCGCAGGCGCACTCGCAGCCCGTGTCGCTGTGCGACGCGCCCTACCACGTACAAGCCCATGTGCCGGGTCGCCTGTGCATCGGTCTCTGCGCCCTCTACGAGCCGGTAGTTAGCCCGTTCCAACTCTTCGGGCGGCATCCCGACTCCTCGATCAACGATCTCGAGCAGCAGTCCTTCCTCCACCGCAGGGAAGACCAGGAATATCACCGATGTTCTCGGATCTGACGCTCGCAGTGAGTTGTCCAGTAGCTCGGTGAGCAGGTGGATCAGGTCATCGACGACAGTCCCGGTCAGGGTTACCGGTGGCACCACCCCCAACCGCACCCGCTCGTAGTTCTCGACCTGTGACACGGACGCCCGCATCACGTCTTCGAGAGGTGTCGCGACCCGGGATGTGCGACGGCTGCGAGTATCGGCCAGCACCAGCAGCGATTCGCCGGTACGTCGCATGCGCGCGGCCAGGTGATCGAGTTCGAACAGGTTCTGCAGCCGATCGGGGTCTCGTTCCTTGAATTCGAGCGCTTCGATTAGTGACAACTGTCGATCAACCAGCGAGCGGTTACGTCGCGCGAGGGTCTCGAGCATGGTGGTGATTTGCCGACGTAGAGCGGCCTGTTCGGTTGCCAACCGCAGTGCCTGGGTATTCATGCCGTCGACAGCGCGGGCGACCTGCCCTATTTCCTCATCGGTTTCGACGCCGATCCGGTCGATCGTCACCGTCGAGGGGTCGGTACCACTGCGGATCATGGTGACCGCAGCGGGTAGGTCGTGGTAGGCCGCGTGAGCGGTGCCGTCGCGCAGTCGGCGAAGTGACGACACCAGTAGTTTGGTGACTGCTAGGGTGACTGTGACCGCGCAGGCGACGGCAACGGCGACGAGGATGGCATTTCGAATCGCCGCCAGTCGTGCGGCGTCGCGGTCCGCGATCAACGTTGTGACGATTTGCTCGATCGAGGCATCGAGCAGTCGATCGCCTGCTTCCACGCTTTTCAGCAGTGATGCGGTCAGATCGGGTGTCCGGGTTGCTGAGGTGGTCGGGCTCAGTAGCAGCGAGTGCCGGTGCTCTGCTTCAGCTCGCAAGTCCGCAAGAGTCTGCTGCTCGTTCTCGGTCCCTCGAAGCGCCCCCAGAGCGGCACGCTCCGAGGCGAACGCGATGTCGAGCAAGTTGCGGCCTTGGTCGGAGTCCGCGACGGTCTGTGTAAACGCGACGGCCTGGTCGAGCGGCATGAGACGCACCTGCCACAGATCCAGCAGCCGTCCGGATTCGTTCAGTGCATTCACATTCTCGGTTTGATTGATCAGAGTGCGCACGGTGTGTTGGACCTGCATGCCGAAGACTCGCATCTGTTCGATTCGCGCCGGCACGGCGGTGCCCGGCATCGAGGCGGAACGGTTCAACTCGCGGCCGTCGGCCAGCAGGCGGGTGACCGCTTCGGCGAACGCAGGGTCGAGGTCATCCCGCAGCGCAAGCTCTTCAAGCGGTTCCGTGTCGTCGACGAAGACCGCATTGGTCCTGTCCAGTATCAGGCCGAACTCGGCGGGCGCGACGGCCGCTCCGACGCTGGTGGCGTACCGCATGATCGCAGGAAGAAGTGCGATTTGTTCGGCGAGTGCTGCGGTGCGAGATGCCCTCTGTACCTCGTTGGCGATCTGTACACCGATGAAGCCGCCCAGCACGATCAGCGGCACGGTGACGATCACGGCTGCCTTTGTGCGTACGCCCCAGTCTCGGGGATGGGTGCGCCGAGATTTGGCCGAGAGCATCACAGGATCGAGCCCTTTCATGGGGTGGGGAGACGAGAACACACCACAGGCGACTCGAATCTGTGACTGTGCCGGATGTCAGCGAATTGAATTGACACACATAACGTTATGCGAACTCGCAAAAAGGTATGCACTGGTCGTCGGGTGGTCAAGATCTAGCGGTTTCGACTGGTAGCGCCTGAGAGGTGATCCAAGATCCCATGCAGGACGACCTTTCGGTCCGAAGGACGGAAAGCGCTGCTTTGATGATCCCTTCATCATCAAAGCAGCGCTCCGGCGGCCCGAGAGCAGGGGGTCACTCGGGGTCTGCCCGCGCCCCCATGGGGCACGCCGCCTCGCCCACACTGCACTCACGCTGCTGGCGGGAGATGAAACCTGCGGTGGTGCCCGAGGGGCAAGCTGTCAACAGGTAGGGCCATCTCGTCTTGGCGACCACATCCACTGTCGATGGTGAATATTGTACCCAATTCTGTTCTATTACATCATTATTCACTTCGGTCGATGTATTGCTGCATTACCTGAACGTTGGTGACCGATACGAGTGATGCCGACAACGCTGTTGCGTTCCCGGACTGTGCCGACAACGGAACACTCTGAGGAGCGTCTGCGTGAAGCAGGTGCTGGGCCACGGTAGTGCGAACACGGTTGCGGGCCAGCACCTGCGCGATGGTCGGCTGTAGGTATCTCGTGCTGCAGCGCGCACCGTCCATATGGGACACGCTCTTATGGACGTTTCTACTTGGCAGAGAGGCTAATGACAGTCCTGTGCGTGGGCCAAGATCGTCGCATTGGAGGTGAACTTCACGCGTGGACGCCCCGATTCTTCACCCATCAGTCGTTCGGCAGCGTCGATACGGGCCCAACCGGCATGATCGATGCGATCGGGTTTGCGCTCAAGGATCAACTGCTCCAGTTGAGCCGTATCGTGGGTTGGTGATTCGAGCGCGCCCGCTACATAGTCGTCGACCAACGAGGCGACGGTTTCCTCTGCGCAGACACGGTTCGTGCCGACTACGCCCCGCGGACCACGCTTTACCCATCCGGTGACGTATGTTCCGCGCAGCGGAGTGTCATCGGAAGTGTGAACTCGCCCGTCGCGATGTGAAACCGTACCTCTCACGGGATCGAACGGCAGATCCGGTACGGCCCGACCGAAGTATCCGATGGAACGAAAAACAAGGCTCGTATCGATGGTCTCAGTGACGCTCGTCGGTCGGGCGCTCGGCTGATTACCCCCGTCCGAAACGAGCTCGTTGCGGACAATTCGTAGTCCTTCGACTGTCCTTTCACCGATTACTTCGGCTGGAGATTGAAGGAAGCGAAGAATGAGCCGTCGATCGGCGGCAGACTCGTGGTGGTCCGCGGCTGCTAGAATCAGGTCTGTCTTGAACTTGACGATCGGGTCGATCGTTTCGCCGGCGGTCGCTGAGGAAGCCGACTCCTCGACCTCATCGGGGATAGCCACAACATCGATGTCAGGGCGTTCACAGAGGGCAAGGAACTCGGGCAGGGTGAATGCGGCCTGCGCAGGGCCGCGCCGTCCCAGAAGGACAACCTCCCGAACAGCGCTCTTACGTAACGCCGCCAGTGCATGGTCGGCAATGTCGGTGTTCGCGAGCCGATCGGGGTCGGTAAGGAGAATTCGGGCAACGTCCAACGCGACGTTTCCGTTGCCGACTACGACAGCGCGTTCACCTGTCAAATCGAACGTGTCGGTCACATGATCGGGGTGGCCATTGTACCAGGCGACGAAATCGCGTGCCGAATGGCTTCCTGGTAGGTCCTCGCCAGCGATTCCCATCTCGCGGTCGCCGTCAGCGCCGACGGCGTAGATGACGGCATGGTGGTACTCGAGAAGCTCAGCGTGTGAGATGTCCGTGCCGACGTTGACACCGAGATGCAACCGGCAACCCGGTCGGGCGGTGTCGAAGGGAAAGGTACGAGAAACCTTCTTGGTATCGGCATGATCTGGAGCAACGCCGAACCGCAACAAGCCATTCGGTGTGAGAAGTCGCTCGAAGACGTTTACTTCGACGCCTCGCAACTGCAGAAGCGCATTCGCTGCGTATCCAGCGGCCGGCCCGGAGCCGACGATGGCGACGCGGAGTCCCTGCGCTCGATCTCGGTTGACCGAACGCGGTCGAAGTGTGGATTCGACCGCGAAGTCCTGTGGGGTTCGGTTGGCGTAGAAAGCCGCATTGATGTCTAGGAAAGTACGGCTTTCCTCTGGAAGCCTGTCTTCCGAGAAGATCGCATCGACCGGGCAGACCGCCACGCACGAGCCGCACTCGATGCATGTTTCAGGGTCGATGTAGAGCATGTCGGAACTACCGAACTCTCGCTCGGCAGGCGTGGGATGGATGCAATCGACAGGACATACGCTCACGCACGATGCGTCGTTGCAGCATTTACCGCTGATAACGTAGGTCATGACGGTGCGCTCGCAGCGTAGGCACTATGGTCCGATGGTGATCTTCTCTCGAGCACAGTCATCTCGGGTGTACTCCTTCGAGCGTTTCTGTCAACTTGTTTGGGATGCAGCAGTTGTGGGGACGCGTAATGCATCGCGCAGGACGGTCGTCCAGGCGTTAGGGGTTCGTTCGGAGACGTGAGCGCACGCCTGAGGTCGGGTGAATATCCGGTTCGGTGATCAGGACCGTCCGTGGGGGACTCTCCTGGTTCAGGAGCGTGCCGAAGAACGTGGATGCCGCCCTCGTGCCATGCTTCGGTTTCTCGTTCGGTCGTGAGTAGTTCGACCTCACGGAACGACAGTGTGAATGGTGGTAGAGCCATATGTAGTAGGAAATGATCTTCGACGGAAACCGGAACCCTTGGCACGTTGACGACACCACCGGAACGTCCCCGATCGGACGATCTCAACAACGTGCAGTGCCGGCAAGAGCAGCATGTCACCGGCGGCGATCTGCGAGTTCTCGAAGGCGGGAAAGGGCGTGCCAATCGCGCGGCGATCCGAGTTGAGGACGAAGTGCGGCATGCTTGTTCTGTGACGCCCTCCCTGGTGCTCGACACCGGGTGGCAGGTCATCGCGCGCGAGGACGGCCATCGCATCGAATCAGCACGCCAGTGCCCCGGCGGTGCACAGTATCGCGGTGCTGCCACCCGCACCACAGCTTGGTTCGATCTCATCATCGCTCCAGCCGGACGAGGTTCGGATGAGTGTGTGAGTGAACTGACGGGCATGTCGAGACTCAGCTGGTGCAGACTCGGGCCTGTCGTCGCATCGGCCGGGTGGCAGCGTGGCGTTACCTGATGAGGCCGGTCTTGCGGTCGGCCTTCGAAGGCAGTCCGAGGTCGGCTACGGCCTTCGCGAACTGGTCCGGTTCCCACCGGACGTCCTTCTTGAGCTGCCACGCGTCATCGAGCGACCACGGTGACACCCGGTGCACGACACCGCCGTAGACCACGAACACCTCGCCGTTGATCTCGCAGGTATCGGACAGCAGGTATGCCAGCCAGGGGGAGCAGTTGCCTGGGTGCATCGGTGCATTCGGGTCCGTGATCTCGGTGGCACCGACCTGGGCAGTCAGCCGAGTCGCTGCGCGGGGGGCGATAGCGTTCACTCGGATGCCGTACCGCTTGAGCTCGCGTGACCACACCTCGGTCAGTGATGCGACGCCGGCTTTCGCAGCCGCATAATTGCTCTGACCGGCATTGCCGAACAATCCCGACTCACTGGTGGTGTTGACGATCGAGCCCACCACCGGGTTTCCGGCCTTGGACTGTGCGCGCCAGTAGCGGGCGGCAGCGCGGCCCGGGTAGAAGGTGCCGCCCAGGCCGACGCGGATCGATGATTCCCACTGCTCGTCGTCGAGATTGAACACCATGCCGTCGCGCAGAATGCCGGCATTGTTGACCAGGCCGTCGAGCTTGCCGAAGTTGTCGATCGCCGTTTGGATGAGGTTGTCGGCGCCTGCGGGGGACGCGACGTCGTCGGTATTGGCGATCGCCTCACCACCGGCGGCTTTGATTTCTGCCACGACGCTGGCGGCGGGTGCCGATTCCGATCCTGCTCCGTCGGTGGAACTTCCCAGGTCGTTGACGATGACCTTCGCGCCTTCGGCAGCGAACAGCAGCGCGTGTTCACGACCGATTCCGCGTCCGGCTCCGGTGACGATGATGACGCGATCTTCCAGGATTCCCATGTTCTTTCTTTCTGTGAGTGTGACAGGTTCTCTAGGTGGGCGGCAGTCGACGATCGAGGGGGCGGTCGCCGCCTCGTGTCGGCAGGGCGATGGTGGCCGTGCCCGGCATGACGTTCTGCCCCCGCTGGTTGACCGCCCAGGTTTCGACGCTGACGAGGTGGTCGCCATTGGTGGCGATCGACTTGTCGGTAACCCGGCCGCCGAGACGGATGACGTCGGACAGGAATACGAAGCCGCGGTACTGGGACTGTGCACGGCACAGCCAGCCGTCGTCGCCCATCCAGTTCGTCAGCAGGTGGCCCTGCCAGCAGGTGCGTTGCACGCCGACGTCGTAGGACGCGGCCACCCCCATCGCCCGTGCCGCATTGTGGTTGTAATGCACGGCGTAGATCGGTTCCTTGGCGCCGGTGTCCGGATCGCGGAACGACCATGCCGGGCGTTGGGCGTATTGCTCCAGCGAGGCGCGATTGGCTGCGAGACGCGGGATCGGCGCCGCGCCCGACGCGACGAAGGCGATCTCGTCGGTGAGGCCGAGCGGCCCCTTGGTGACCTCGTCGAGTTCGTCGCCGACTTGAACGTCGTCCCACCACTGTGGCTCGGCGCCGCGCGGACGTTCATTCAGCACTGCAGCCTCGATTTCGGCGATCTCGTCCGCGGTCCACGGATGGGGAAGTTCTACCGGGCGCTTGTCGGCCCGTGACTTCGCTTCGCCGCGTTCGTAGCGGACGCAGGTTGCGAGGGTCTCGAAGACCAGTTCACCGCGCTGGTTGCGGTATTCGTGCCGGAACCGGTCCACCACGGATCGCCCGGCGAACTTACTCGGCATAGGGCCGTCGAAACCTTCGTAGATGCACCGCGGCTCGATGCGATCGCCGAGCAGGACCGGTTGATGGAAGGTGAGGTCGCTGCCGGAGTGGAATGCGCCCAGGCCCGGCCAGCCGAACTGAACTCCGGAGAAGCAGCAGTACGACCAGGTCGGCGGCGCCACCAGTCCGCCGTACCTGGTGGATGCGGCATACTCAGGGTCACACCATAGCGGGTTGGTGTCGCCGATGCCTTCGGCGAACCGGAGGATGGTCCATCGGTTGGCCTGGTCATTGTTGCGAGACTCGTCGATGCGAAGCTTCATCCCGCTCTTGGCTCGCATCGAGTCGATCAACTCGTCGGTCATACGCGCTTCTACCATGCGCGTGGTGCTCATTGTCATTCTCCTGTCCATGTGGTAAGCGCTTGAGACAGAACAATGTTGGTGCGTTGTGTCTCTGCAACCACGACGGCGGTTCCCGGACCGGTGCGCCAGATCTTGGTGACGATGGTGTCGCCGAGTTCGACGCGGTCGGCGAAGCGACCCTGGAGCGACCGGAAGCGCGCCGGATCGCTGCCGCACACGGAGTGGAGAATGGCGCGACCGACGATCCCGTATGTGCATAGGCCGTGCAGGAAGGGGGCCTCGAACCCGGCGCTGCGTGCGAACTCCGGATCGATATGGATGGGGTTGCGGTCGCCGCTCAACCGATAGATCGCCGCCTGCTCGGGCCGCGTTTCGAACTCGACGACGTGGTCGGGGTCCCGGTCGGGGGGTGCGTTGAGGCCGGTGGTCGACGGTCCGCGCTCGCCACCGAAGCCGCCGGCTCCGCGGACAAAGATCGACATGCCCTCTGTGAACAGCGGACCGTCCTCATCGGACACCGTGGTTTCGGTGTCAATGACGGCGGCACTGCCCTTGTCCCAGATCGCGGTGATTCGGCCGATGGCCGTCGCGGTGGCTTCCGCAGGTAGCTCCCGGTGCACCTCGATCGATTGGGCGCCGTGCAGAATCTTCGAGAAGTCCAGCTTTATACCAGCTTTGGCGATTGCGGCGCCGCCGGCTCCGCCGCGAATGGAAGCGAACGTCGGGAAGACCTTCGGGCCGCGTCCTTCGTAAAGGAAGTCGAGTTCGCGGTCGGGGCGGGCGCCGATACCGCAGGCGTAGAGCAGGACGTCTTTCTTCGTCCATCGAACGGGGATCGGGTCGGAGACGGTACCGGCCAGTGTGCCGCTCAGCGGCGCCGTTGTGGTCATTGATGTTGTTCCTTTATCCAGAAGTAGGCCCGGCCGCACGACTCAGTCGTTCCATTGCCAGTGTTCGGATGGCCGGGTAGTCGGCCTTGCCGTTCGGCGCGCGTCCGACGGAATCGACGCGAACGACGTTCCTGGGCGCCTTGTAGGAGGCCAGGGTGCTTTTGACGTGGTGGATGAGCTCCTGGTCGGTGATCGAGTCATCGGTCTCGACAACCGCCGTGACGACATTCCCGAAGCGTTCGTCGGGTGTCCCCACGACCAGGGCATCCTTCACTGCCGCATGCGATTTGAGGGCTTCTTCGACTTCCTCGGCGAAGACCTTCTCGCCGCCGGTGTTGATGCATTGGGAGCCGCGGCCGAGTAGGCGGACCGTGCCGTCGGATTCGACGGTCGCGAAGTCGCCGGCCACGGTGTATCGGCGCCCGTCCAGGACGATGAAGGTCTGCGCTGTCCGCTCGGGGTCCTTGTGGTACCCGAGCGCACCGCCGGGGATCGCGATGCGGCCGACGACACCGGAGCCGGCAACTACGTCCCGGTTGTCGGCGTCGATCACTCGGACGCCGGGGGCCAGCTCGAAGACACCGGTGTCGAAGTCCGATCCGGCTTCCGAGACGAGGGTTCCCGCACCGCCGTTCTCCGTCGAGCCGAGTTGGTCCAGGATCGTGAGCCCGGGAATGGCTTTCATGAGCCCGCGCTTGACCGGTTCGCTGAACATAGCACCCGCTGAGATCACTCGGTGCAGGCCGGCTAGCTGCCACCGGCCGGGGTGGGTCGTCAGCGCATCGAGCATCGGACGGGCGAAGGCATCGCCGACGATGCAGATCTGCGCGACCTCGTCGCGTGCTGCGGTATCCCAGAGCTCGAGCGGATCAAAGCGGCGGCCCGGCAGTAGCGACACCGCACCCCCGGTCAGTAGCCCTTGGAGCGCGGCCAACGTTCCGGTGCCGTGCATGAGCGGCGGCGCGACGAGGATCGTGTCGCCACGTGTACGGGTAGCGAGTTCGCTGATCAACTCACTTCGCTCGGTGGGAGCGAAACGCATCGGTAAGACGAGTAACTGGCGCTGTTTGACCATGACACCTTTGGGCATTCCAGTGGTCCCACCGGTGTAGATGAAGATCAGGTCGTCCGCCGAGCGTGGCCACGGTGCGGGGGAGACCGGAGCGGCAGCGGCGTTGTCGTACGAGATCGCCCAGGGCGGACATTCGCCGTGACCGTCATCGACCCAGATCCACTGCTTGACGGTGGGAACCTGGTGTCGGATGCGATCGACCGACTCGGTGAACGCGCTGTGGAAGACAACGGCCGCCGCATCGGCATTGGTCCACAAGTAGACCAGTTCGGCATCGCGGTACCGGAAATTGGTGTTGACCGGGACCAGCGAGACCTTGGTCGCAGCGATGAACGACTCGAGATACTCGGGTGCGTTGTACATGTACAGCGCGACGCGGTCCTGGCGTTCGAGCCCGGCGTCTACCAGTGTCGCGGCCACGCCATCGGCCCGACTGTTCAACGTCGCCCAGGTCACCGTGTGCTCGCCCTGCGAGACTGCGACTCGGTTCGGGATCGCCTCTGCTACGGCCTCACTGATGTCCGCGACATTCCACCAGTCTTGAGTCCGGCGGTTCGTGGGAGTAGACATGCCAGTCCCTAGGCGGCTTTTTCGAGGATGTGGATGCCGCACGCTGATCCGAGGCCGATGACATGCGCCAGGCCCACCGTGGCGTTCTCGATCTGGCGATCGCCGGCTTCGCCACGCAGATGGTGGCAGACCTCCCAGATGTTGGCGATCCCGGTAGCTGCGATTGGGTGACCTTTGGACTGCAGTCCGCCCGAGACATTGACAGGCAGCGAACCGGTTCGCCAGGTGGCTCCGGACTCGAAGAACGACACCGCTTCACCCGGCTCACACAGCATCAGGTTGTCGTAGTGAACGAGTTCGGCCGTTGCGAAGCAGTCATGCAGTTCCACCAGGTCCAGATCGCTGGGCGTAACCCCTGCACTCTCGTAGGCCTGGATCGCGGCGTTGCGGGTCAGGGTGTTGACATTGGGCAGCACCTGGCAGCCCTCTTCCCACGGGTCACTGGTCAGGACCGAAGCAGAGATCTTCACGGCGCGGCGGCGTTGGTCCGGATCAAGGGTGCGCAGTTTCTCATCGGAGACCACCACCGCTGCTGCGGCGCCGTCGCAGTTCGCTGAGCACATCGATCGCGTGTTCGGATACGAGATCATGACGTCATTCATGATCTGTTCGAGGCTCATCTCCTTCTGATAGGCCGCGAGCGGATTCAGTACCGAGTGCGCGTGGTTTTTCTCCGCGATCCGTGCGAACAGTTCCAGCGGATTGCCGGCGTATGGATGCTTGTAGAGGTATTCCATGCCGATCTGCGCGAAGGTACCGGGCATGTTTGTGGTGCCGATGATGCCATCGGTGGCCATCACCGACCCGTGCCGACCCCGGGGCGTGAAGACCTTTCGGTCGGACTTCGGCTTGCCTCCGCCGCCGCCCAAGAGTCCGGCGCCGGCGAGCTTCTCGGCGCCGACCGCCAGCCCGTAGTCGGCCTCGCCCGCCTTGATCGCCATGATCGCCGTGCGCAGGGCCGTCGCGCCGGTCGCGCAGGCATTGGCGACGTTGATCACAGGGATGCCGGTCTGGCCGATCTGCTTCTGCACTTGCTGGCCGATCTGGCCGCCGGCAGTGAGATTGCCGGCAGTGAAAATGTCAATGTCCTGCATCGTTACGCCGGCGTCCGCCAACGCGGCCATCGCCGCTTCGCTCGCCAGGTCGATTACATCGAGTTCGGGGTACTTGCCGAACTTCGTCATGTGGATTCCGAGAATCCAGACATCTCCGCTCGCCATCAGTCGGCCTCCACTGGTTCGAATCCGAAGCCGATAGCTTCGGTGCCGTCGTCATCCACACCCAACACACTGGTTACAAGGCGGACCTTCATGCTGAGGTGGACACGGTCGGGATCGACATTGACGATATTGGCGCGCACGCTGGTGCCGTCGCAGTCGACCACGCCTGCCACGAACGGGACGGGAACTCCCGGTCGGGCGAAGGTGACAACGGTGAAAGTGGTGAGTACGCCATCGGTGGCGATGTCTGTGGACTTGAATTCTGTTGCACCACAACTGGCGCACGCATTGCGGTAGTCAAAGAATCGGGCTGCACACTCTACGCAACTCTGGGCGCTCAGGTGAGGGCGATCGCCTAGCTTCAAGTACGCAACCACAGGGACTTGTTTTGGCATGGGTTGCCTTCATTTTCTTGTGGGAAAGTGGAGAGGGTGATACTCGGGCAGGGCCCGGTCGGGACGAATTCGAGCAGGGTGAGGAAAGGGAATTCGGAAACACGCTGCCCGAGGATTTCGGCGCGCGATGTGAGCGAGGGGATCAGTCCCGCTGGAGACGGATCGCCAGGGTCGGGCACGATGAGACGGCCGTTTCGACCGCTGCCAGTTCAGCTGGCGCCACATCGGACTTGATGATTTCGACCAGTCCGTCGTCGGTCACTGTGAAGTGTGACGGTGCTGCTCCTTCGCAGAGTCCGTTGCCTTGGCATTTTCCGTAGTCGGCTGTGATCTGCATTGTTCTCTTCCCGGCTGTGGTGAGCCTGGTTCAGGAGGTGGCGAGCTTCCACCGGATCGGCAGGTGCTTGACGCCGCCGATATGCGTGGTGCGGATGCGCTCTGCTTCACCTGCCAGCTCGATGTGCTCGAGCCGGGGGATCAGCTCCTCCAGCAGGACCTTGATCTCCATCTGGGCCAGTGACGATCCCATGCAGAAGTGCTCGCCGATGCCGAAGCCGAGATGGGGATTGTGCTCTCGGTCGATCCGGAAGGTGAAGGGATCGTCGAAGACGGTCTCGTCGCGGTTTCCCGACGGGTAGTAGAGCGCTACGACGTCGCCTGCCTTGATGGAACGTCCGCCGAGCTCGGAGTCCTCGGTCGCGGTCCGTGCGAAGTGTGCGACAGGAGTGGCCCACCGGACGAACTCTTTGGTGGCCAGAGGTGCGAGCGACGGTGACTCTCGCAGCAGGGCCAACTGATCGGGATTCTCCAGCAACGCGAGCATGCCGCCGGCCAGTGTATTGCGGGTGGTGTCGTGGCCCGCGGTCGCGATGATCAGCAGATAGATCATCGCGACCATGTCGTCGAGCGGTTCGCCGTTGATCTCGCCGTTGACGATCACGCTGGCCAGATCTTCGGTCGGTTGCGCACGCCGCTTGGCGATCAGATCCAGCAGGTAGGGGGCGAAGGTCTCCCAACGGGTTCCCGATACCACACTGGCCTCGACTTCGGGCGAGTCGTCCTTGCGATCATCGGCAGCGAACTCGGGATCATCTACCGCGAGAACGGAGTTCGTCATATTCAGAACGATTTGTTCATCCTCGCGGGGGATGCCCAGCAGCTGGCTGATCATCCGCAACGGGTGCCATGCGACGAAATCGTCGACGAAATCGAACTCCTGCTCGCCGGTAAGGCCGTCGAGCAGCTCTCGGGTAATCTCGCGGACGCGATTCTCCAGCTCGGCGAGCACTCGCGGACGGAAGTAGGGCTGGACCAGGTTGCGGTACTCGCGATGCAGGGGCGGGTCGGTGTTCAATACCGTCGGCGGCTGGAGATCGCGAGGAATCTCGTTGGCCTGTGCCGCACGAGGCTGGATGGCCATGGTTCCGGAGGAGCTGAAGAGGTGGGGATTGGTGGACACCGTTGTGATGTCGGCGTGCCGGGTCACTGCCCAGAAGGGGGTGAACCCTTCAGGCTCGCACCAGTGCACGGGGGATTTGTGGCGGAGTTCGGTCCACACGTGGTGTGGATAGCCGCGCTCGAAGGCGGCGGGGTCCACCATGTCGGAGATATCGATGTCGGGCTGTTCGGTTGTCACGTGTTGCTCCTCGATGTTGTTCGAGAGTGCCTTAGGTGCCAGCGTTCTCGGAAGCAGTGAGATACCGGTCGCGGACTGCGCGCCGAAGCAGTTTTCCGGTTGGCAGGCGGGGAAGTTCGTCGATGAAGTCGATCGTTCGGGGCTGCTTCACGCGGGCGAGTCGGCCGGCGCAGAATTCCAGGAGATCGGCCGCGAGTGCGTCGCTCGGGGCGACGCCCGGCGCCAGCTGGACCACGGCCTTGACCTGCTGGCCCATCTCCTCGTGCGGGAGTCCGATGACGGCGACGTCCTCCACCGATTCGTGTGCGCCCAAAGCTTCCTCGATTTCTCGGGGATAGACGTTGACCCCGCCGACGATGATCAAGTCGGTGCGGCGGTCGGAGAGATAGAGATAGCCGTCGGCATCGAGCCAACCGATATCGCCGACGGTGCTCCATCCGGCCGCATTGAACGCGCTGGCCGTCTTCGTCGGATCGCCGTGGTAGTTGAACCGCACCGGGCTGTCGATCCAGATCTGTCCGACCTCGCCGGGGCCGAGTTCATTGCCTTCGCCGTCGAGAATGTGCGGGACGCCCAGCAGCGGCTTTCCGACCGATCCGCGGTGGGAGAGCCAACCCGGGGTGTCGATCGTGAAGAAGCACGTACCTTCGCTGAAGCCGTAGTACTCGTGGACGATCGGCCCGAGCCAGTCGATGATCTTCTCTTTCGCATCCGGCGGGCAGGGTGCGCCGGCGTGCACGACGTACTGCAGGCTTGACAGGTCGTACTGCGCCCGGACCTCCTCAGGCAGTTTGAGCATGCGCAGGAGCATCGTCGGAACGAACTGGGCATGCGTCACCCGGTGCCGTTCGATCAGGGCCAACGCCTGCTCAGCGTCGAAGTGATTCATCACCACGACAGTTGCTCCCAACTCCTGCGCAGCGATTGACCAGCCGAGCGGCGCGGAGTGGTAGAGCGGAGCCGGACACAAGTAGGTGGATGACTCCCCGAGCCCCGTGGACCCATTGAGCAGTCGAGCCATGGGCTGGGTTTCGCCGAAGGGCGTTCCCGGCAAACCGGGCTTGATGCCTTTCGGCCTGCCCGTGGTGCCGGAGGAGTAAAGCATTAGCGCGCCCTGACTTTCGTCGGGAATCGGCTCGGCGGGATGCTGCTCGATGCATTCGTCGTAGGAGTCGAGACCGCTCCGCGATTCGCCGACCAGCAAGACCGCCAACTCGGGGCGATCCACCGAATCGATGATCTCCCGTGCGGTATCGACGAGTTCGCTCGAGACCACAAGCGCGCGGGCTTCGCTGTTGCTGACGATGTATGTCGCCTCCGCAGCAGTGAGATGCCAGTTGACAGGCACCAAATACAGCCCCGAGCGCATGGCCGACCACGCCACGTTCAAGTAGCGGGCACTGTTCGTCATGAGCACGGCGACGACGTCACCGCGGGTCAGACCGGCCGCCCGCCAAAGCTGAGCGAGCTGATTTGACTCGTGGTCGAGCTGTTGGAAGGTCGTCACCGCGCCCGTCGCGCCGTCGATCGCTGCGGCCTTGTCCGGCGATCGACGCGCCATCTCATTGAGGTGCATGTCGATCACCGGCCTTGAAGGTCGCCACGGCTCGACAGATACCTGATTTGTCATTCGCCATGACCTAGAACATACAGTTGTGTATGTAGTGAGTCAATGCACAACTGTATGGTCGTGGACTGGCTAGACGCTCTCGGTGGGGCCTTCTAGGGATCCGTCGCCCGCGCTGCGCACGACGGTGTCGTACACGTCCACCACGGCTCGGCGTCGCTGGCGATCCGGGCCTTCTACCACCTGCAGGCCGGCGTACAGTGCGACACCCATGTCTGCGAGGGTGGTGGCTGTGGTCGTGTCGACTCCGAGTTCCTCGAAAACCCGGACGAGCTGGGCCTGACGGAACTTATCCACCCGGCGTTGCGCCTCGGCGACATGAGAATCCTCGTAGGACCATCCTCGAATCGCCCGCTCGGCACGGTGTTGGGCCGAGATCGCGGACAGTTTGAGGGCCCTTACATAGCTGTCGGCCTGCGCCGATTTGGCATCCTCGGCCCGGGTGTAGACATCGGCTTCCCAGTGTGCGATCAGTGCCTTCCTGAACATGGGGCCACTGGAGAAGTGGTGATAGAACGAGCCTCTGGTGACGCCGATGCGCTCGCAGATGTTGGTCGTGGTGAGTTTGCGGGGGCCCTCCTCGGCCAGTATGGCCATGCCTGCAGCGAAGTAATCGCTCCGGCTGAGGCGGCCGTCGTCCGAGCTGGAGCGGCGTCGAGAGTTCTGTGTCGTCATAACCGCCAAGTATGGCACCGCACAGACGGCCGGAGCTGTCTCCATCCGCGGCGACGGGAGGTCGACGAAGTGCGAGTCGTTCCCGGACGGTGAACTGAACATACAGAAGTGTATTGACCTACGACATACAACATCGTATGGTCAACATCAATGTGATCTGGCCGGCGTCTCGCGGCACGACTGATGCATATCCTCGAGCAGAACGGTCGAGCAGTCACATGCTTGCAAGTGACCATCCGAACTCAGGAGGGCTGGACAGAATGCCCACAACCACTACCGCGCGGATGACGATTGATGGACGCCCGGTCGATAGCAGTGACCGCTTCGTCGTCGTCGATCCCGCGACGGAGGAACCCATCGCGTCGGCGCCCGATTGCGATCTCGACACGTTGAACGCTGCGGTCGCCGCTGCCGAGCGGGCATTTCTCACCTGGCGCCTCGACGATGACGTGCGCCGTGACGCCCTGCGCGCGGCGGCCCACGCCCTACTCAGCGAAGCAGACACCATCGCAGCGCTGCTGACGGCCGAGCAGGGCAAGCCGTTGGCCGGCTCCCACCTCGAGATCGGCGCGTCCGTCGCCTGGCTGAACTACTACGCGGACCTCGAGACGTCGGCGACCACGTTGCACGAATCCTCAGACAGCCTGGTCCGCGTCAGTCGACGACCGATTGGCGTGGTCGGCGCAATCACTCCGTGGAATTGGCCGCTGGTGTTGGCGACCTGGAAGATCGCTCCGGCCCTGCGTGCGGGGAACACGATGGTGCTCAAGCCTTCGCCGTTCACACCGTTGTCGACACTGAAGATGGTGGAGGTCTTGAACTCGGTGTTGCCGCCGGGGGTGCTGAATGCCATTTCCGGCCGAGACCCGCTCGGCGCCCGACTGGTGGAGCACCCTGGTGTGCGGAAGATCAGCTTTACGGGCTCGACCGCAACCGGTTCGAAGGTCGCTGCCGCGGCCGCCCAGCAGATCAAACGGGTGACGCTGGAACTCGGCGGTAATGATCCGGCGATCATCTTGCCGGATGCCGCACCCGAAGAGATCGCCGAGTCGATCTTCTGGAGTGCGTTCGAGAACAGCGGTCAGACCTGTGTCGCGATCAAGCGCGTCTATGTCCACGAGTCGATCCACGATGAGTTGGTCGAGCGGCTCGCACACCTGGCGTCGACGGTTCCGGTGGGCCCGGGATCCGAGCCGGGTGTGCGGTTGGGGCCGGTGAGCAATCGACCGCAGCTCGAGCGCGTCATCGAATTGCTGGAGGATGCGATGGCAGCAGGCGGTGTAGTGGTCGCCGGTGGGCAGCGCGAGCCGGGCCCGGGCTACTTCTTCCCCCCGACGATCGTCACCGGCGTCGACAACGGTGTCCGCCTGGTAGACGAAGAGCAGTTCGGGCCCGTGCTGCCGGTCATCAAGTATCACGATGTCGACGACGCGGTGGCCCGAGCCAATCGCACCTCGTTCGGTCTGGGGGCGTCGGTATGGACCTCCGACCCGGTGGCGGCAGAACCGATCGCAGAGCAGCTCGAAGCCGGAATGACCTGGATCAATCGGCATGCCGCGGTGACCCCTGACCAGCCCTTCAGCGGAGTGAAGTCCAGTGGTCTCGGTGTCGAGAACGGTCCGTGGGGTCTGGATGAGTTCACCGATGTCCATGTACTGAATCGCATAACTTTGGCGGCGGCCGAGCAACAGCGCATCGCCATGGCGACCGCGGCCCAGCAGGCCGCCGGCGACACGACAGGAGTTTCGGCATGAAGGCGATCGCTGCGGTCCTCCGCACCCCGGGTGGTCCGTTCGAGGTGGAAGAACTCAAGGTCGGCGAGCCCGGCCCAGGTGAGGCGATCGTCGACTTCGCGGCCACCGGCATCTGCCACACGGATCTGACCGCCGGTGCGGTTCTTCCCACTCTCGGGCCAATCGTGCTGGGCCACGAAGGGGCCGGAACCGTGACCGCCATCGGACCGGGCGTCGCCGAGGTCGCCGTCGGAGATCGGGTGGTGGCCAGCTTCTCCTCGTGCGGCAACTGCCCCTCATGTTTGTCCGGACGTCCCGCGTACTGCCGTGATTTCGTCGCGTCGAATGTCAGTACTGGACGTGCTGACGGGACGCAGGCCTTCACAGACGGCGACGGCAACTCGGTCGGCAGCCACTTCTTCGGGCAATCGAGCTTCGCCAGTCGGGCGGTGGTCAAAGTCCGCAATCTGGTGCCGATTCCCGACTACATTCCCCTCGAAATCGCGGGTGTCCTGGGTTGTTCGGTCCAGACCGGTGTCGGAGCCGTCATTCGTGCGTTACGTCCGGAACCGAACTCGTCGATCATCATCACCGGAACGGGAGCCGTCGGTTTGTCGGCCGTGATGGGGGCAGCGATTGCCGAGTGTTACCCCATCGTCGCGGTGGACACCTCGCCGGAGCGGCTCCAAGCTGCCAAGGAAATCGGGGCAACGCACACGCTCAACGGTGTTGCGCCGGACATCGAGGACGCGGCACGCGCTCTGGTTCCACAGGGCTTCGACTATGCCATCGACACCTCGGGAGTCGCCGCCGTGATTCGGCGTACGGTCTCGCTGCTGAGCACCAGCGGGACCTGCGGATTGATCGGCCTGGCGGATCAGGAGGTCACCTTCGGACTCGGCGACCTCCTCTTGGGCAGGACGGTCCGAGGCATCATCGAAGGCGATGCGGTGCCGGGAGACTTCGTGCCTCGGCTGATCGACCTGTGGCAGCGTGGCGAATTGCCGTTCGATTCCTTCCTCACTTCCTATCCGGTCGCTGAGATCAACACCGCGATAGCCGATCTGGCGAGCGCACGTACCACCAAGGCAGTGATCACCTTCCCGGCGCCGTGACAGGCAGGTGAATGAGGCAACGGCCACTCTGCGGCACCACGCCCGTGCGCTGACACCCCGAGGGTCGAAGACGAGGAGGGCGGCCGTGGCCACGAAGGAAGCCCGGGTGAGGTGATCACTAGTGACAAGGAAAGCTATGACAGACAGAGACACTCGCCGTCAGAACCGTCCCAGAGCTGGAGAAGAAACTGATCGTCCACGATTGACAGAGGACGATCTGAGGATCGTGCTCACGGTCCTCACAGGGCGGAAGAATGAGTAGTCGGGCCACCTGAAGTTCGTCGCACTTCGTGTCTCGGGGTGTCGCTGGCCCTCTGACGACTGCGAAGTTCTTCTCAATGATCGCCTCTCGACGAGGCCTAGGTCGGAAGTGTGGAGCATCCATATGGAGGGAGAAATTTACTCACGCTGCAACGGCAGTGTGTGATGTCGGCGTTTGCAGTGACTCACACGGGCTCAGGCCCGACTGATGCGATGTCAGTTCGACCAGTGCCGGACGTGGGTGGGTAAGAGCGTGTCTCATGGGACACGCGACATGATCGACAAGAGTCGAAACTCACTGGCCGTCAGATGAATCAGCACTCTACGACTGCCTGACAGTCACCCTCCTAAGCGCCTCGGCGCAGGATCATCAAGAACGTGGCTGCGGCCATCCCCAACGTGATGTATCGCTACCAGGCGGTGCGCCGTGCAGCTGGTAGCGGTCGAGTCCGGTGTTGTTCTCGGTGGCCTGGAATCACTCCTCGATCGCCCAGCGGTCTCCGATCACCTGCACCAGCTCGACAGTGACGCGTATCGACGATCTTCCGCGACCGTTTACGGCGATGCGAGTGGGTATAGACCATCGAACCTTCCCGTAACGTACGGGGTGCCAAGGGTCTCGGGTGGCGTCCGGCAGCAGAGTTTTCCGGGAAGACAATCTCTGACTGTGCAAGGCAATTACCTTGCAATACAATACAATTGATACGACATCATTCGATAGCTAGGAGTACGCGATGACGACCGAGTCGGGATCGACCCAAGCGGCCGTTGACACCCTCGAAAGACTTCGGTGGACCGCAAGCCTGGAAGAGGCTCTGGAATTCTTCGACTCTCTGCCCCCCGCAACGGTGGATCAAGTGCTCGGCGACTGGCACGGCTCGGGTTTGGAAACCGGAAACCCGTTGGACGGCCTGCTTGAAGCTATGAGCTGGCACGGCAAGCGGTTTCGTAGTCCGGATGACGTTGATCCTCTTGTGATGGAAGGCAAGGGTGACCAGTTCTGCGTGAATCCCCGCTTCGCTCCGCTGGGCGCGGCAATAAAGTGGCACACGCTTCTGCGGGTATCCGTTGTGCAGCGCATCGTGCGGAGATTCTTGCCGCTGCTGCGTACAACGAAGCCGGCAGCGCGGCTGCGGATGGTTGAGTACCGAGGTGTCGTGACTGCGACGATGTCATACGATGCCCTACCGGTTAACGACCATTTCCGGCTGATTGACAAGAACACGCTGCTCGGCGCGATGGATCTGCGCGGTATGGACGCTCCGTTCATGTTCATTCTGCATCGCGAAGCGGTCGCTCGTTGAACCGGTTTGCTCCTTCGGCGTTCAAGCTGCGCTCGTCACGACCTGTGTGATCGACGGGTTCCGGGTTCGAACTTGTTTCGCGAGGCTGGTTGTGGTTCTTGTCGGCGAAGCGGCGCTCGTGAGGGCTGCAGACGTCCGGGACTTGCTGTATATCGTTGAGTACGAAGCTCTTACGTTGGTAAGAGCGTGCAGACGTTATAGGTGCTCGTCAGCATCCACGTTCTCTGAATGCCTACCACCGCCATCGCAAGCACCGAGAGGAACTGATGGGTGTCGAAGTTTCCGTCGAGGGGCTGACCAAGTCCTTCGGCTCGCAACGTATCTGGCAGGACGTGACGTTGACGCTGCCGGCCGGTGAGGTGTCTGCGCTGCTCGGTCCGTCGGGTACCGGTAAGTCGGTGTTCCTCAAGTCGCTGATCGGTCTGCTGCGCCCCGAGGAGGGCTCGATCGTCATCGACGGCGCCGACATCCTGCAGTGCTCGAGCAAGGAACTCTACGAGATCCGCAAGTTGTTCGGGGTGCTGTTCCAGGACGGTGCGTTGTTCGGGTCGATGAACCTCTACGACAATGTGGCCTTCCCGTTGCGTGAGCACACCAAGAAGTCCGAGTCCGAGATCCGGCAGATCGTGATAAGCAAGCTCGAGCTCGTCGGTCTGCTCGGCGCCGAGGACAAGCTTCCGGGGGAGATCTCCGGTGGTATGCGCAAGCGCGCCGGTCTGGCGCGGGCGTTGGTGCTCGACCCGGAGATCATTCTGGTGGACGAGCCGGACTCGGGTCTCGATCCGGTGCGCACGACCTACATTTCGCAGACGTTGATCGATATCAACGCGGAGATCGATGCGACGATCCTGATCGTCTCGCACAACATCAATCTGGCGCGCACGGTGCCGGACAACATCGGGATGTTGTTCCGTCGGCAGTTGGTAATGTTCGGTCCTCGCGAAGTGCTGCTGACCTCGGATGAGCCGGTGGTCAAGCAGTTCCTCAACGGGACGATGATCGGCCCGATCGGCATGTCGGAGGAGAAGGACGAGGCGACGATGGCGCACGAGCAGGCGCTCGTCGAGGCCGGTCATCATGCCGGTGGTGTGGACGATATCGAGGGGATCGTGCCGCAGATGCAGGCGACTCCGGGGATGCCGGAGCGACAGGCGGTGGCGCGTCGGCAGGAGCGGGTGCGGTCGATCCTGCACACTCTGCCCCCGGCCGCCCAGAGCGCCATCCTCGAAGACCTTGAGCGCGTACCGGTTCCGTCCGCCTGCCACGCAGTCGCGGATTCCGAAGCGCCCATCGAAGTCGTTCCGGTGGTCTCGCAATAGTTCTCCTACCGCACGTCGCCGGTAACGGACTCGTGGACGAGCATCCGCCGGTCACGGACGATCAGAAAGGTGCAGACGAGTGGGAACTCGAAGTTGCAGGCTCGCGCCTCGGCATCCTGAGGTGATCGCGCGATGACCGCCGACGCAGTGCCCGCCTCTCCGGCGGCGGATTCCCGTCGTGAACTCGTGGTGCCGGCGGGACTCCGGCGATACCTGGTCGCGAGGCCTTTGGCCTCACTGGCCGCCATCGGACGCTCGGCGCGACTCGGAGGCAATGTTATCCGCTATGCCGTCACAGACACCATCGCGTGGCGACTGCCGGTGCGCGAGGTGGTCGAGCAGATGTGGGTGCTGCTCAAGGTTACCGCGCTTCCTGCTCTGCTCATGGCTGTACCGATCGGTGCCGAGGTCTCGGTGCAGGTGGGCGGCATCATGAATCAGGTCGGTGCCAACTCGCTCGCCGGTGCGGCCAGCGGTCTCGGTGTCGTGGGGCAGGGGGCACCGATGGCGGCAGGACTATTGATGAGTGGGGCCGCCGCCTCAGCTATTGCTTCCGACCTCGGTGCACGATCGATCCGCGAGGAGATCGAGGCGATCCGTGTGATGGGTATCGACCCGGTCCAGCGCCTGGTGATGCCGCGGTTCCTGGCCATGTTCGCCATCGCTCCGATGTTGTGCATCATCATCATCGCTGCGGGTGTCACTGCGGGTCTGACGATCTCGGCGAACGTCAATGACGTCGTGCCGGGAGGCTTCTGGCAGTCGTTCGGCGCCTTCGCCACCCCCACCGACCTGGCCTTCTCCGTCTTCAAGTCCGTCATCTTCGCGGCCATAGTCGTGTTGATCGCCGGTCTGCGAGGACTCGAGGCCAAGGGCGGTCCGACCGGTGTCGCGAATGCGGTCAACGCCTCCGTCGTCCTCAGCGTCTTCTGCATCTTCATCGTGAACCTCGTGGTAAGCCAGCTGCAGTTGATGTTCTTCCCGGTTCGGCTGGCGTGATGACGACGGGAACACCCACGCATCGCGGGAACACCGGGTCGGCACTGTCCCGTATCGGCACGAGATTCGTGAAGCGAATCCGGTCGGGAGTCGAGGAGGTCGGACAGGTTGTCCTGTTCACCGCCCGAACAGTCTACCTGTTGCCCAAGACGGTCAAGCACTACCGCAAGCAGACCCTGTCGACCATGAACAATATGGCCTGGGGCAACGGTTCGCTCGTCGTCGACGGCGGCGTGATCAGCCTGATGTTCTTCCTCGGCATCGCCGTCGGTGCCGTGGTCGCCACCCAGGCGTTCATGGCCTTCGACCTGCTCGGCTTCGGTGCTCTGACCGGTATCATCGGCTCCTTCGGCAACGTGCGTGTCATCGCCCCGATCATCACGGGCGTCGGTTTCGCGGCCCAGGCCGGCTGCCGCATGACTGCCGAGATCGGCGCCATGCGCATCTCCGAGGAGATCGACGCAACGGAATCGATCGGGCTGCAGGCGATCCCGTTCGTCGTGGGCCCCCGTCTGATCGGCAGCATGCTCGTGGTGTTGCCGGGTTATCTCATGGCTCTCGTCGTCGCCTTTGTCACTGGTGGGATCGTCGTGAAGACCTTCCATGGCCAGCCCAGCGGCACCTACGATCACTACTTCACCCAGTTCCTGTCCGTCCCGGATCTCGCGGCGTCGGTGGTGAAGACACTGATCTTCTGTGTGGTGGTCACGATGATCCATTGCTACTATGGATATTTCGCGTCCGGCGGACCGGCCGGTGTCGGCGCTGCTTCCGGACGAGCGATCCGTGCCAGCCTTGTCGCGATCGTCGTACTCAACTTCGTCATGACCGTCATCATCTGGGGCCTGAGCCCGGAACTCGTCTTCAAGGGATGAGGAACTCACCATGTCGAGAAGTCAGGACTTTCTCCGCGGCACGGCTGCAGAACAGTCCCGCCGACTGGTCGCCGCCGGTGCTGCAGCGATCCTGTGTGTCGGGGCGGCAGGCCTCGCCGCGGCCACGGTGTACCCGAAGATCACCGCTCCGAACGGAGTCGAACTCACAGTCAACATCCCCTATCTCGGTCCGGGTGTCGCCGAGGGCACCAAGGTAGTGCTGCACGGACAGACCATCGGGAAGGTGACCGGCCTCGCACGTACCCCGTCCGAGTCGGTCCAGATGAAGCTGGTGCTCGACAAGTCCCAGATCGACGGACTGACCGATTCTTTCGAGCTCGACTACCGTCCCGAGAACTACTTCGGTACCTCAGCGGTGAACATCCTCGCGCAATCCGGTGGCGCGCCGCTCGAATCGGGCGCGCAGCTGGAAAAGACACCCGAAGGTGACTACACGATGTCGACGATGATCGAGCAGGGATCGCTCACGATCGACGGCACCCTCACCGACGACATGATCTCCTCGCTCGACAAGACCGTCCACTACCTCGACGGTTTCACCCCCTGGATTGACACCGGCGTGTTTCTCGCCGATCGCGTCGCCGAGACCCAACAGGAGATGCCGAGCACCCTGCTTGCCCGCTTCAATGACATCCTCGAGGCCTTTCCCGACTTCGGCGATCAGGCGATCGAATCGCTCATGAGCCTCTTCTTCAGTCGGTATCACATACTTCCGGACGGTTCTGTCGGGGTCGACGACGAAGTGATCGATAGAGCTGACGCCGGTCTGACACTCGTATCCAACCAGTTGTTCGGCCAGGCAGGTGTATTGCTCGCCTCGCACGGTGAGGAACTGACCCCGCTCATCCAGACCGTCGTCGTGGCCTCCGACGTTCTCCCGCATCTGAACAGCGGCGGTCTGACGCCCGCCGCGGCACAGGACGTGGTGCGCCGACTCGACAACGCCTTCGTCGACACCCCTGACGGCAAGCGCCTGCGTCTGAGGGTGCTCGTCGACGTGCTGCCGGCGTTCACGGTTCCGCTCGGCCTCGGTGCAATCCCGGCCGCCACGACCGAAGGAGGCGGCCGGTGACCACACGTGCCAGTTACATCGCGCCGATCGTCACGCTCGTCGTCGCCGCCCTGATCTCCGCGGTGCTGTTCGGGCTGGTCATCAGTGCCATGCGCAGCCCGGTCAACGGGCCGACCCACAGCTTCACCGCCGAGTTCTCTGACGTATCGGGCCTGGGCGTCAACGGGGACATCCGCACCCGCGGTGTTCGCATCGGAAAGGTCGGCTCCATCGAACTGATCGAACGCGACGGCAAGACCATCGCGGAGGTCGAGTTCACAATGGAGGAACCCTACGAGTTGACCGATACCACGACGCTGGCGGTGAAGTACCAGAACCTCACCGGTGTGCGGTATATCGATGTGGACTTCAGGGACGGGTCCGGTACTCCCGTCGACCGTCTGCCGCTCGAGAGCACCAAGTCGTCGTTCGACATCACCTCGCTGTTCAACGGCTTGCAGCCGGTGCTGGCGACGATGAGCACCGAGGAAATCAACCGGTTCACCGAGAACGCCATTGCCCTGCTGCAGGGTGATGGTGGAGGACTGAAGCCGATGCTGGACGACGCGCAGCACCTGGCGGACCTCGCGTCGGACCGCGAGCAGGTCATCGCGACTCTCGTCGACAACCTGGCCCGTATCTCCGACAGCATGGGCGGCCGCTCGGGCAATGTCACCGACTTCATCACAGCTGTGCGTCAGCCCATCTCAAATGCACTGAATGTCCTCGATCAGTTCCACAGCACGGCGACTTACGGGCCGGAGTTCCTCACTCCCATCAAGCGCCTGTTAGACGCCTACGGTCTGGCGCCGGGCGCGGACGTCGACGCGATGGTGGCATCGGCGTTCGCCTCCCTCGAAGAAGCAGCCGAGGCGGTTCGTCTCCTGCCGCCGGCAGTGGCGGGTTTACAGGTGCCGATGAGTGCACCGGCGGGTGGATGCTCCAACGGCATCGCGCAGCTGCCAACCGATGTGCAGGTACTCCTGGATGGAAGCGAGGTCGTCGTATGCAATCCGTAGTGAACACGCCTCGCCGTCGCCGGCTCAACAAGGTTCTGTCCTTCTTCGACAACGACATTCGCATCGGCACCTTCGTCGCGATCGTCGTCGTACTCGCGCTCCTTGCCACCGCGGTTCTGTACATGCGTCCTCCGGGACGCACGACCGTGGCGTTCGAGACCATCGACGTCTCGGCGGTCTCCACCGGCCAGGACGTGCGTGTCGCGGGTGTGTCGGTGGGCAAGGTATTGAAGATGGAACTCGGCGACGACACCGTGAAGGTGTACATGGAGATCGAGGACGATCTGATGGTTGGAACCGAGTCACGAGTCGAGGTCAGGATGCTGACGCCGGTCGGTGGCTACGCCGTGACTCTGTTCCCCCTCGGCCGGACCCCATTAGGTAATGCGGTCATTCCCGCCAACCAGGTTTCGGTGCCGTACTCGATCGGCGACGTGCTCCAAGCCGCACCAAACGTCACCGACAACGTTGATGGCACGGGCATCGACGCGAACCTGATACAGGTCGCAGATGCCTTGCAGAAAAACCCTGGATCGATCGAGTCGATCATCTCCGGCATGTCCGCCGTCGCTCGGGTCATGGACGATCAGCGCCGGCAGGTCCACACCGTCGCGACTCTCGCGTCGGAATACCTGACGACCTTCAACGGCAGCCGGGAGATGGTGTTCGACGTCATCCGCGAGATCGAAATCGTCTTCCAGACCTACGACATCACTCAGGCCGGATTCAACGAGGCCTACCGACTTCTGGGACATATCCTGGTGACAGTAGCCCCGTTCGCCGACTACTACCTCGATCATCGGGATGCGCTGGAGAACGGGATCACGCAGGTCCGCTCGATGATCGAGGAGCTCAACGCGACCGTCGGACCGTCGATCGAAGCGCTGTCCGCCACCCGCGACCAACTCGCCCGATGGCTGACACCGGAGGGGATCATCGCTGTCGGCGGGGGCACCCTCATGGCCTCCGACATCTGCATCCCGGTACCCGGACGGCAGTGCTGACCCCATGATTGGCGAATCGAGAACTGCGATGCTGACAAGACTGGCAGGGCCGAGTGTGAAGAGGGCGAAGAGGCTGGCGACCGTCGCCGTGACCACCACCGTCCTCGTGGGCGTATGTGGTGCGGGAGTGACGTCCGCACAGCCCCTGAGGCGAGCCGCCGACACCGCAACCTACTGCGCGGAGATGCCCGACGCCGTCGGCCTGTACCCGGGGAACCCGGTGACCCAGATGGGCTTTCCGATCGGCAAGGTCGACTCCGTCGAACAGAGGGCCACCCACGTCGAGGTGCGCTTCACCGTCGACAACGGCCGTGTTTTTCCCGCGGACGTGAAGGCGGTGACACGGTCCAAGTCGATCCTCGCCGACCGCAGCCTCGAACTGGTGGGCAACTACGAATCCGGCCCGCAACTCGCCCCGGAGACGTGCATCGACCGCGACAACGGCTACACCCCGAAGACGATCTCCGAAGTCGTCGGATCCGCAGCCGACTTCATCGAGGCACTCGCGCCCGAGGCCGGCGACGAGACCATCGAGGCGGCGATCTCAGGACTGAACGAAGCGCTGCGCGGCCAGGGCGAGAACACCCGGCAGATGATGATTCACGCCGCGAACGCGATGGAGAACCCCGACGGATTCCTCGCTGACATCGGATCGTCGATCTCGAACATGGCACCGCTCACCGAAGACGCACTCGTCCATTGGCCAAACCTCAAAGGACTTTTCGACACGCTTCCGAGAGTCGCAGAAGGAAGTCTGGGGTTGTGGCCTGGCGCCGTGGACGTGTGCGTGGGATTGGCATCGGTAGTCGCATTGCTCTATGACATCCAAACCACCTACGGTGAGGAGATCTGGCCGTTCGTGCACGGGAGAGCCGTCGAAGCCATCAAACGTGCTGCGCAGCAATCTGGTTCGATAGGTGATCTAGTGTCCACGATCCCGTCGATGTCGAATGCGGTCTCCTCGCAGACACGCGCCGCCGGTGCACTCTCGGTCGAGTACATGCCCCCACAGATCACATTGAGCGACGATGAGGCCGCCCGGCTGTGCGAGGTGCTGGAGAGCGTGAGCCCGGGCAGCTGCAAGGGTGCCGGCGCAGGTGCGCGCGTCACACCCGAGGGTCTGATGAACCTGCTGAACCCGATCGGAACGGCGCGATGATTTCCCGCCGCTTCACACGTGCAGTCGCCGCACTGTCCATGCTCCTCGTCGTCCCGTCGTGCTCGCTGCGGCCGGAAGACCTTCCGTCCGTGCGTGGTGGTATCGGGGAGGGCTATGAGATCTCGGTCGAGTTCGCGTCTGTCATGAACCTGCCGTCCGGAGCGGACGTCATCATGGACGGCATGCGCGTCGGTGAGGTGCGCAACCTCGAAGTACAGGACGACAGCGTCGCTGTGTGTATCGGAATACGTTCCGACACCAAGGTTCCAGCGGACGTCCGTGCCATCGTGCGGCAGAACACTCTGCTCGGTGACACCTACGTGGCACTGTTGCGGAGCCCCGGCGGCAGGGCCGGCGAGTACCTGGGGGACGGAGCAACGGTACCGGTCGAGCGTACGACCTCACCGCCGCAGCTCGAGGACACCATGGCGATGCTCGCGACCTTCGTCAACGGAGGCAGCATCCGCAGGATCGAACAGGTAATGGCACGGGTCAACGCTGTCATGCCCGACATCGCCGAGATCGAACGGCTCGCCGGGACCGTTGCTGTCGACCTCGAGGACCTGGCACAACAAACCATCGAGATCGACCGGATGCTCGACGGCGTGAATTCCTCTGCGACAGCGTTGAACAACAATGCAGACTCTCTCCGAACGCTTTTCGACGAGTCGTCGAACCACTATTGGGACAGAATGCTCGCCGGCGTGGTCTCCCATGTCGGGCACATTCTGGCTTCCGTCGGCACCCTGTACGTCGGTGGCTACTGGTTGGTTCCGATGTTCGAGTCGTTGGCCGACACCACCGAGATTTCTCGTGGAGGCCCGTCGGCAACGGTGGAACTCTCGCACTTCCTGCGCACGACGCTGATCCCATTCGCGCAGAACCCGTCCGTCGACATCGTGTCGGTCGAGTCGGCCGACGGCGATCAGCTCGTGTCCGACGCCGAGAACATCCTTCGCATGTTGGGAGCTGTGCAGTGAACCGACGAACTGTACTGTCCGTCACGGGGATGGTGCTCATCGCGGCACTGTCCTTCGTCTACATGGGTCAGGCCGGACTGCAGACCGGACTCGGCGAGGACGCGTACACTGCCGAGGTCGAGGTGCCCGACACCAACGGCTTGGTCGTCGGATCCCGAGTGCTCATGCGAGGCATCGAGATCGGAGAGGTCGCCGACATCACCGCCTCGGCCGACGCCGTCCACGTGGCCTGGAAGTACGACCGCAACTCGCCGATCCCCGCCGACAGCACCATCCGTCTCGACAACCTCTCCGCCCTGGGCGAGCCCTTCCTCGCGGTGTGGCCGCAGTCGACCGCCGCGCAGTATCTCGAGGACGGTGCGGTGATCGACGACGATCAGGTCTACGTCCCGACGACCTTCGAGGAGCTGTCCGAGAAGCTGACGAACCTGCTCACGCAGGTCGAACCCGAAGGGGTCCGCGACATCTTCCGGACCCTCGACGTGGCCCTGCCCGACGACCCCCGGGTGCACGGGAACCTCTCGCGCTCTGGTGAACTCATGGCGGCGACGCTCACCCGGAATGCCGACACCTTCACCACGATCCTGCGAACCATCCAACCTCTCTTGATGGACAGCGTCACCGTTTCGACCGGCATGCACGCATCCGCACCCTGGTTGGTGGGGCTTCTCAGCGGTTTGACCGACCTGGCTGATGCTGTTCGCGACGTGCAGGATCAGGGGATGTTGAACGACGGCATCGAGTACGGTGCCAGCCCGTTCATCGGCGAACTGCAGAAGTTCCTCGACGCGACCGCGGCCGATCTCGAAGTGATCGGTGTGAATCTGCTGCCTGCCGTCTCGGAAGCGGCGAACAGTATTAGGGCCATGGACATCGGCACGTTGATAAACAACGTGCTCGCCTCCACCGAATCCGGCGACGCTCTCACCCTGAACGTCGAAATACCCGGCCCCTGACACGCACCCATCCGCTACCAGCACACGACCGGAGGAGGACGATGAAGTCGACACCCGAGGACATCACCGACACGCACGACCACGAGCACGACACGGTGCAGGATGCGACCCGCCGACGTCTGCCGATGCAGGGGATCGCCGTCGTCGGCGGTGTACTGCTGATCTCGGTGCTGGCAGTCGTCGGATGGCAGTGGAACGATGCACGGAACGAACGGGACGCCCTCCTGTCGGACGCGGCAGCGCGGGCGGAGGCCGAAGAGGTCGCCCTCGGCTACGCACGCGGTGCCGCAGAGATGGACTTTCGAGACCTCGGTTCGTGGCGGTCGCGATTGACATCGGGCACCACCCCGGAATTGACCGATCGTCTGGTCAAAGCCGCCACATCCATGGAACAGATCATTGTTCCTCTGCAGTGGACATCGACGGCCCTGCCCATCACCGCCAAGGCCGTGACAGGGCCCGATGGGACGTTCACGGTGGACTGCTTCGTAAGTGTTCGCACCACGAACGCGCAGGTCCCCGAAGGTATCGTCTCGACCGCGACGTACCGGCTCGGTATGGACAACCGTGACGGTTGGACGATCACCGAGATCAGCGGTATCGGGGCGGACACTTTGCCGGACGGGTCGCGGTAGACACGGATTATTCCGTGCGATAGTTCGCCTGATCGCACGCATGCTGGCGCCGCGACATCGCCGCCCGCACCCCCTCGCAGTGACGCATCACCCGTCGTGGTGACGGCGCGCCGCACCGAACCGTCACCACGACACCACCCCATGGTCGGTACCACGACAGGAGAGTCGACATGACCACCTTCACCACCAAGCCCCTTACCGTGCAGGCACCTGGACTGACGCTGGCCGGCGATCTGAGGATCGCCCCGGACGAGTATGGCGTGGCGATCCTCCTCCACGGGGGCGGGCAAACTCGCCACTCCTGGTCGCGCACGGCAACAACATTGCAGCGCCAAGGGTGGACTGCCCTAGCGCTCGATGCTCGCGGACATGGGGACAGTGGATGGGCGCCGGACGGGGACTACACCCTGGATCGGTTCGTCGACGACCTTTCCTGCGTCGTCGACGAACTCGATACCGAGCCCGTCCTTATCGGGGCATCGATGGGTGGAATCACCAGCCTCGTCGCCATCGGCGAAGGTGCAGTGCGTGCGCGCGGACTGGTCCTCGTCGACGTCGCTCCTCGAGTCGAACCGTCGGGTGTGAACCGGATTCGCGATTTCATGACCGCGCGGCAAGACGGGTTCGCCTCGCTCGAAGAGGTCGTCGACGCGATCGCCGCCTACAATCCGCATCGCCCTCGGCCCTCGAGCGTCGACGGAGTCCGCAAGAACGTCCGTCGCGGCGAGGACGGTCGGTGGCACTGGCATTGGGATCCTGCGTTTCTCGTTCCCGCTGACGAGCCGACCAGATCGGAACGTGAGCAGCGGCTGATCGCGGCGGCCCACAACATCGACGTCCCCACCCTCGTGGTCCGAGGCGGCAATTCGGACGTCGTCACCGCAGCGGGTACCGCGGAACTCCTCGAGATGGTCCCCGGAGCGAGAGAGGTGGTTGTCACCGGCGCAGGGCACATGATCGCCGGTGACGACAATGCTGTCTTTGCCGCATCGGTCATGGAGTTTCTCGACGAGACGGACAGGAAGCGCAATGCTCGCTGCGGTCCCCGGTGCACATACGAAGGCCATATCGCTGGGGTCGAGACGTCGCGTTCGGTCTGCGAGATCCCACAGCGCCTCCATCAACTGAACCCGCCGACCACCTAAAGACCGGCCTGATTAGGAGAACCTATGACCAACGATCAGCTCACTTTTCAGACCTATACCGCGCCGCACTACCAACCACGCAGAATCTTGATGATCGTCTCCAATCCGGCAGAGCTAAAGGGGTTCCCGGTCGGGTTCTTCGCCGAGGAACTCACGCGCGCCTACCTTCTGTTCATCGAAGCGGGGCATTCGGTAGACATCGCTTCACCGCTGGGCGGGAACACCCAGTTTGATGCGCACAGCGACCCCCGGACCCCGGGAACACCGTACGCCGACGACCTCATCAGCCTCGGCTTCATCAACCATCCCCAGTTCTCAGCTGCGATTGCCAACACCCAGCCGATCAAGGACGTCTCGGTCGCCGACTATGACGCGGTCTGGGTAGCCGGTGGTGGCGCACCGCTGATTACCTTCAAGGACGACGCCCCACTGCAGTCACTTGTCGCCAGCTTTTACGAATCCGGCAAGGTGACTTCCCTAATCTGTCACGGCTCGTCATTGTTGTTGTGGGCAAGGATGTCCGATGGCCACCTCGTTTCCGAAGGCAAGCGGTGGACCGGGTTCAGCGCCGCCGAAGAGGAAGCTGCGAACAAGGCGGTTGGGATGATCCTGAGCGACTACACCATTGAGGGTGAAGCCGCCAAGATTCCCGGCACCCACTTCATCTGCGGAGCACCCGATGAGGCATTCGCTGTTCGTGACGGGCATCTCATCACCGGGCAGCAGCAGTACAGCACCGCCATCACTGCCCAGTTGGTTCTCGAGACACTGGAACAGCGAGGAGATCTGGCCCTGAGGCCTGGGCTCTCATCTTGATTCCGACTGCATTGATCCGCTCCGGAAGCTGACTGGAGCGGATCAATGACCGCCGAGCAAGTGTCGAGTTCAGCGGCCTGTGGCGGTGCGCCGGAGTGCTCCTAGTGCCGCATCACGCAACGTTTGCCCTGTCGACGATCTCGCGTAGTTTCTCGTCGACTGCGTGCTTGTTCCGCCAGATGATGTAGCGACGAA
>NZ_JBSFRH010000044.1:0-53444 GCF_053589135.1 Rhodococcus sp. NPDC003382 | reverse complement strand
CTACGACAAACTCGCCCTCACCTACCGAGCGGGTGTGCTGCTATCGGCGGTGTGCGCCTGGCTCAAGCACCTCGCGAATTAGGAGACATGCTCTAAGTCTTGGGATATAGGTGGCGGAGTTTGATGCGGGCGTCGTCGGTGGTGAAGTGCCACCGGACCTGGCGTTGATCGGCATTGGTCTGCCGTTGCCAGGCAGCGAGTTCGGCGCCCAGGGTCTCGAGGCCCTCGATGCGCCGGTCCAGACACTGACGGGTCAGCACCGAGAGCTCGATCTCGGCGATGTTGAGCCACGAGCCGTGTTTGGGAGTGTGGTCTCGAGCCGCTGCGCGAGCGCGAACGCCTCGGCCGGCTCGAAGGCCTCGTAGAGCGATCCGATGCCGTGAGTGTTGAGGTTGTCCATCACCAGCACCACCCTCTCCGCGTCCGGGTAGTCCACGCACAGTAGCTCTTTGACCTGTCGGGCCCAGTCGACCTTGGTGCGCCGGGGCTGGGCATCGACACGTCGCCAGCCGGCCAGAGGCTCGACCCAGCAGAAGATCGAGCAGGTCCCGTGCCGCACGTACTCCGAATCCTCTCGCCGGTCGCGGCCCGGGGCTGCCGGGATCGGGGCGCGAGCATGGGTCAGCAACTGATAGGGCTTCTCGTCCATGCACACCACCGGGCGAGAGGGATCGTGGCAGCGGGCGTAGACCGACAGGACCTCTTCCATCCGGGCTGCGAACTCCGCGTTCGCCTTTGGTGGGGTGGTCCAGCACTTCTTCAGGTGAGGACGAAGTTTCGTTCTTTTAAGATCCGGCCGATGGTCGAGTGGTCCAGGTAGGGGATGTCGTCGACCAGGGCGACGTGCTTCTCCAGCAGTCGCAGCGACCACCGCGCGTGTCCCCGCCGGGGGCTGTGTGCACGCCAACGCAATCAACCTGGCCTCGATCTCTCCGGTGATCTGCGACGGAACGGTGGGAGGTCGCGCCCCTTGCGCCCGATCGTGGCTTCCACGTCCTGACCGGTTTCAGCGAACCGCTTGGCCGCCAGTCGCACCGTCTCATCAAAGACTCCCAGCCCTGCTGCGATCACCTTGACCATGCTCGGCGATCCGGTCCCGATGCATCCGGACCGCCCGTTCCTGCGTCTCGACGTCCACTTTCTTGTGCAGACATACCAGCATTCTCCGTGTTGGATCAGAATCCTCCACCTCGCCCAGAACGGTTCACTGATGATCAGCCCCGCACTCAGGCAGCGGGCTCGGCCGACGCGGGTTGCAACTTCTTCATCGTCCAGTTGGTGTGTCCGAATGCGCTACATCACAGCGCTCGCGGTGCACTGAATGCTGGAGGTCACAGAGCAAGGCAGTCGTTCGGACATGTCGATCAGGAGAAATCATGGGTAACCCTCGCGCAACCGTCGAATTCGGAGCCTTCCTCGCACCGTGGCATAAGGTCGAGACGGATGCGAACACCGCAATTCACCAGGATCTGGCACTCGTCGAGCACATGGACAAGCTCGGCTTTGCGGAGTTCTGGATCGGCGAACACCATTCCGGCGGTGTGGAGATCGTGTCGTCGCCGGAGATGTTCCTTGCTGCCGCTGCGCAGCGTACCTCACGGATTAAGCTGGGCCTCGGCGTTGTTTCACTCCCGTACCACCACCCATTTATGGTCGCGGATCGGCTGGTTCTGCTCGACCACCTCAGCCGCGGCCGTGTCATCTTCGGAGCCGGCCCGGGCCAACTCGCGGATGACGCTCACATGATCGGCATCGACCCGGTGGAGAGCCGCCGCAAGATGGAACAGGCCTTCGATGTCATCCATCGTCTGCTCGACGGCGAGACGGTCACCGAAGAGACCGACTGGTACAAAATCCAGGACGCGTACCTGCATGTCGCCCCGTACTCCAACATCGAGAAGGCAGTCACCGCGACGGTGTCACCGACAGGACCGAAACTGGCCGGCAAGTACGGGGCAGGAATCCTCTCACTTGCAGCCACCAATCCGATGGGTGTGGAGCTGCTCGCGGGTCACTGGGACATTGCCGAGCAGATCGCCGCGGAGAACGGCCGTACTGTCTCTCGTGACCAGTGGCGCCTGACCGGGCTGATGCATGTGGCGGAGACCGAGGAGCAGGCCCGAGCAGACTGCCGGCACGGTCTGCTGGACCTGATGAACTACCTCTCCCATGTCACTCCGGGATTCGAGAAGGCACCGGACGTCGACACCCTGATCGACGCGGTCAACGAGAGCGGACTCGCTGTCATCGGAACTCCGGAGATGGCTATTGCACAAATCGAGCGGCTGCAGGAGAAGTCCGGAGGATTCGGGAAGTTCCTCGTGCTGCACGGCGAGTGGGCGCCGCAGCCTGCCGCGCTGCGCAGCTTCGAGCTGATCGCCGAGCGGGTCGCACCCGAGTTCAACGGCGCTCGGGCACCGCGCCAGCGCGGCTACGACCAGGTCGTGGCCAGCGACAAGGCCGGCGCGGACGCCACGGCTGCAGGCCAGGAAGCGGCTCGCAAGCAGTTCGAGGCCGAGCGCAGCGTCGCCGTGAGCTGACCCTCCGAGAACGGGGGCGGAGTCCGGCGTTCGTGCCGGACTCCGCCCCGTCTTCGGTTCGACGCACGAACCGAAGGTGTAGCGAACTGACACATTGTGTGACTCGCAGCACACCTACCGTTCGATGTGACCAAATGGTCAGGCATTGAAAGGACTGTGGAATGGGAACCCTCGACGGGAAGGTCGCGCTGGTCACCGGCGGCGCACGCGGGCAGGGCCTGGCACATGCACATGCGCTGGCAAACGAAGGCGCCGACGTCGTTCTGATCGACATCTGTGAGCAGATCGACTCGGTCCAGTACGGTCTGGCGACAGAAGAAGACCTCACGCTGGCAGTCAAATCGGTTGGCGCGCTGGGCGTGCGAGTTGCCGCTCACAAGGTCGACACTCGCTCGTCGTCCGCACTCGACGCCGTAGTCTCGGAAACTGTCGCCTCATTCGGGAGTATCGACATCGTGGTGATCAACCACGGTATCTGGACGCGTGGCGCGCTATGGGATCTGTCCGACGACGACTGGCTCGACACCATCGATGTCAATCTCAACGGGGTTTGGCGGACGCTGAAAGCGGTGGCGCCGCAACTGATCAAGCAGCGGACCGGATCGGTGATCATCACCGCATCGGTCAACGGCGTCGAAGCGCAGGCTGGCGCTTCGCACTACACCGCAGCCAAGCACGGCGCTCTAGGATTGATGAAGTCCGCGGCGTTGGAGTTCGCTCCTTACGGCGTCCGTGTCAATGCCATCCTTCCCGGATTCGTCGACACGGCTATGACGAACTGGCAGGGCTGCTATGACATGACGGGCGGTAAGCCGGGATCAACCCGGGCCGATCACGAGGTGGCGGCGCGCCATTGGCACGCGATAGGGGGCCTGATCGAACCTGACGAGATCAGCGGGGCTGTGGTGTTTCTCGCCTCCGATGCGGCGCGTCGGATGACCGGAGTCGAGCTTCCTGTCGACGGCGGTCACCTGGTTTTGTCCACCTTCAACCCGAATCCGAGCTGATCACATGGCGACAGAACAAAACCTTCGGAGGGTGCTGGTCTCGGCTCTGAGCGCCAGCACCCTCGAGTGGTACGACTTCTTCATCTACGGGACCGCCGCAGCACTGGTGTTCAACAAGGTGTTTTTCCCCGAGGTGAGTCCGATCATCGGCACGATCGCCGCGTTCGCAACCTTCGGCGTCGGCTTCCTGTTTCGGCCCCTTGGCGGAATTATCTTCGGACACTTCGGAGACCGGCTCGGCCGAAAGGCCATGCTCGTGGTCGCCATGCTGGTAATGGGCGTGGCGACGTTTCTGATCGGATTGATTCCGAGTTACGCCCAGATCGGGATCGCTGCACCGTTGATTCTTCTAGTGCTTCGTGCAGTGCAGGGAATCGCGGTGGGCGGCCAGTACGGCGGAGCCATGCTGATCGTGACGGAGAATGCCCCACCCAATCGCCGTGGGTTCTTCGGCAGCTTCGCTCAGGTCGGGCCATCGCTCGCCGTGATCCTGTCCAACATCGTGTTCCTGGTCGTGGTTGCATCGATGAGTGCGGAGGCCCTGCAATCGTGGGGTTGGCGTATCCCTTTCCTGCTCAGTGCGATCGTGGTGGGCCTGGGCCTCTACATTCAGATCACGATCGAAGACTCTGACGAGTTCAAGCAGCTGCAGGCCCGTGCGGCCGAGCAGAAGTCCGAGGATGTCCCGGTTCGACCGAGCTCTCCGATTGTCACTGCGCTGAGGGAGCACCCTCGCGAGGTGTTGCAGGCCGGCGGGATGATCCTGGTTATTCAGGTGTACTACTACATCGTGACGGTGTTCCTCGTCTCCTTCGCCACCGAAGAAGGTGTGCCGAAGTCGACGGCTCTGTGGATTGTTCTGGTCTCGAGCGCGGTCACAGTGGTGTCGATCCCGATCTTCGCGCTGTTGTCGGATAAGGTTGGGCGCAAACGTGTTCTGGTGGTCGCTGCCATTGCAACCACTGCGTCGGCCTTTCCGTTCGTCTTGCTCCTCGGCACCGGCAGCGTCTGGCTGATGTTGCTCGCGGGTCTTCTCCCCGGTGTCACGTTGGGGGCGCTCTACGGGCCAATGGCTGCCTTCTACTACGAGATGTTTCCCGCAGAGGTGCGGTACTCCGGGGCCTCACTGGGATACCAGGTCGGTGCGGTCCTCGGCGGCGGGTTCGCCCCATTGATCGCAACAAGCCTGTTCGCGTGGACAGGCACCGTGCTCTCGGTCGGAGCGTACGTGACTGTCGCTGGTCTGCTGAGCATCTGGGCTATCGCTTCTGCCCGCGAGACCTACCAGCCGGCGGCCACCAGCCAGCTGGAGGAGAAAACGGTAGGCGTGTCGTCGATCGGATCGTGAATCGGCCACGATTCGATTGCGGCCAGGCACGTCGCCGATAGGAAGAGCTTCGGGGCCACCGAGTGATGTGGCCCCGAAGCTCTTCTTCTACCAGATGGAATCGAGGTCCCCTGCGACAACCGCAGCGGCTGCCGGCCGATTCGGGGTCCGCGACAAGCGCGGCGCAGCACCTGGTTGCAGCACACCGTCCAGTTCGCCCAGAGCGTGGCGGTGAGTGACCTGCGGATGTCGGGCAACCTCATCGAAGGCAAGCACCGGGGTCACACACGCGTCGAGTGCGTCGAAGACCGCCTCCCACTCGTCGCGGGTCTTGGTCGCAAACGCCGCTGCGATCGCATCACGCAGCTCCGGCCACCGGGATCGATCGTCTTGGTCCGGTGTCCCTTCGATGCCTAGTCCGTCGAGCAACGCCTGGTAGAACTGCGGCTCGATCGCGCCGACGGCCATGTACCCGCCGTCGGCAGTGCGGTAGCAGTCGTAATACGGTGCTCCGCCGTCGAGGACGTTCGATCCCCGTTCGTCCGTCCAGTCGCCGCCGGCCCACATCGCCCAGATCGAGTGTGAGAGGGTCAAGGTGCCGTCGAGCATCGCCGCGTCCACCACCTGTCCCACCCCGGAACGTGCGCGCTCGACGAGCGCGGCGAGCAGGCCGGCGATCAGGAACATCGAGCCGCCTCCGAAGTCGCCGACGAGGTTCAGCGGGGGCAGTGGCGGCCCGCCGGCGGGACCGATGGCGTTCAGGACACCGGCGGCGGCGATGAAGTTGATGTCGTGACCGGGCTTGGCGGCCCACGGGCCATCTTGTCCCCAACCGGTCATCCGTCCATAGATCAGACCTGGGTTGTTGCTCGAGAGGCTGTCAGGGCCCAGCCCCAGGCGTTCGGCGACTCCAGGTCGGAATCCCTCGATCAAGATGTCGGCCTTCATTGCGAGTGCGCGGACGTGGTCGAGGTCCTTCGGGTCCTTCAGGTTCGCAGTGACTATCCGGCGTCCGCGTAGCGTCGGGTCCTGCGCAATGTCTACAGCGGGGCCCGGACGCTGAACCCGGACAACGTCGGCGCCGAGGTCGGCGAGCATGAGTGCCGCATGTGGGGCGGGCCCCAGGCCAGCGAGTTCGAGAACTCGGATTCCGGCGAGGGGCCCGTGGAGGGTCTTTGTCACTTGATCAGGCATCCCGCATCGACGGGCAGAGCGGCACCGGTGATGTACCGTGCTTCGTCCGAGACCAGGAACAACAGGGCGTTGCTGACGTCCCGCGGCTCGACCCACGGGACAGGAAGGGCGTTGGTCGACGCCGACGCCGGTTCGAAATCCTCGCGGGTCGGAGCCTCGAGATCGGGGCGGAAGATCCGATAGGTGCCTTCGTTCTGGATCATTGGGGTGTCTACCTGGGTCGGGTGGACCGAGTTCACCCGGATGCCGTGCGGGGCGAGTTCGTTCGCGAGGCTGCGCATGAGACCGACGACGCCGTGCTTGGCCGAGACGTAGTGGGCGATGTGCGCGTAACCCTTCAGTCCCGCAGCCGAACTCGTCAGTACGATCGCGCCGCCGCGCCCGCCGTCGATCAGATGGGGAATGGCGGCCTTGGCCGTGTGCCAGACACCGGTGAGGTTGATGTCGAGCATCTGCTGCCAGGTTCCCTCGGGGATTTCGTGCGCCAGGTGTGGGTTGCTCGCGATACCAGCGTTCGCAGAGACGATGTCGAGTCGGCCGAGTTCGGCGACGGCCGCGTCGACGCCGTTCGTCAAGGCCTCGGCGTCACGGACATCAACTTCGACGGTGATGACGCGACGACCCAGCTTCTCAACGAACAGGGCGGTCTCGGCGAGTTCCTCGGCGGTCCCTGCCGAGTACCCGATGTCGATGATGTCGTTGGGAACGTCGACCGCGATGATGTCGGCGCCCTCTTCGGCCAGGCGAATCGCATGTGCACGCCCTTGACCGCGTGCCGCCCCGGTGATCAGGGCGACCTTGCCTTCTACTCGACCCACGATGACTCCTCTACTAGTACAGCTGATGTGTCGTGTGACACATCATCCGTGCGGAGGCAGGGTGGGAGTTGTCGCGTTTCGGGACAGCGCTGCCGGTGTACTCGATTGCGACATCGTCCAACCGGAAAAGGGGGTGTACTTCTACGTCACAGGCTGATTTGGCAGCTTTTCGTGCCGCCCGGCCTTCCAGCCACAACTTCTGACGAAGGATGCACGTGAACCTTTCCAACGTCCTCGTCCGCGTCGCAGCGCGACGGCCTGACGCGGTCGCAGTCCGATTCGCCGGTGACGAGCTGACGTTCGATCAGTTCGTCACCGCCTCGAGGCGGTTCTCGGCCTTCCTCGACTCTGTCGGTGTCGAACCAGGCGATCGGGTCGGGATCTACGCCTCCAACCGCCTCGAGTCCTTTCCGCTTCTCCTCGGGATCTGGATGGCGGGCGCGATCGCGGTGCCGTACAACCTGTCGGTCCCGCGAGGGCCCCTGCGGCACGCCGTCGAAGACTCGGACCCGTCGTTGATCGTGGTTGCTGACAGCGAGGTGGAGCTGATTCAGGATGTGTGCGACGGCCTTCGCGGCGCGGAGCGGATCCTGGCGGTGGGGCCGAGCGCCGCTACCGCCGGTGCGAGTTGGACGTGGTCCGACGTGACGACGCTTCCCGAACGCCACGAGATCATTCCCCGTCTCGATGGAGACGAGGCTTTGCTGATGTACACCAGCGGTTCGACCGGAACGCCGAAGGGTGTTCGTCAAACCCACCGGACGACAGGTGCCGCCGTCGACGCCACCATCGATATCTTCGGCCTCACCGCAGGCGACAGCGCACTGGTGTGCACTCCCCTCTTCCATGTCGGAGGTCTGCAGCTGATCTCGCTTCCGGTCCTGCTCGCGGGTGGGGCTGTGACGTTGATGGCGAAGTGGGATCCACTCGGGTGGGTCGATCTGGCCCGGCGGTGGTCGCCGAGTTATGTGGCGTTGGTGCCGACGATGGCCATCGATGTCGCCAACCGGATGAGCGGAGCCGATCCGGCACAGCTGAGCAGCATTCGGATCTGTGCGGTCGGTGGGTCGGGCCTGCCGGAAGGTCCACTACGTCGATTCCGTGAGGCAACGGGCATCGACTCGGTGATCAACATCTACGGCCAGACGGAGCAGAACGGGTTGGCCGCATGTGAACGGATCGGGGAAAACCCGCTGCCGGTGTGCCTGGGGCGCCCGCTCGAACAGGTGGTGCAATGGCAATTGGTCGACCCGACCACTCAGCAACGCATTGCCGAAGGCAGCGAGGAGATCGGCGAACTGCTGGTGCGCGGTGACGCAGTCACGCCGGGTTATTGGAAGCGGTCCGACGCCGATGCTGAGAGATTCGTCGACGGTTGGTTCCGGACCGGTGACTTGATGCGGCGTCGACCCGACGGCCAACTCGAGTATGTCGAACGGATGGACGACATGATCATCAGTGGCGGAGAAAATGTCTACCCGCAGATGGTCGAGAACTATCTGGCTTCTTCCCCCGATATCGCCGAGGTCGCGGTCATCGGCACGCCGCATGAGCGCTGGGTCGAGCAGGTGACAGCCATCGTTGTCGCATCTCACGAGGGAGTGACGATGGCCGATATCGCGGAGTTCTGTCAGCAGCACCCCGACCTGCGGGGCTTGTCACGCCCTCGCAGGATCGAGATAGTCGCAGCGCTGCCGAGGACCGGGAACAACAAGATCAACAAGCCAGAACTAAAGCGGATGTTCCGCTGACCCGAGCGGTCTACGGGTCCTACGGATTGAGGGTGGTGCACAGTGTGCACCACCCTCAATCCGTAGTTCGAGTCCAAGTTGCGTGGCAGTGATCAATCCTCGGGGACAGCGACGATGGCGGTGCCGTCGATGACGCGGGTGCCGTCCCCGCGGTCGACCCACACGTCGCAGAGCACGCGGCGTGAGTCACCAGAACCCATCACCTCGAGGACTGTCCCGCCTGCAGTGACCGCATCACCTGCTCGAACGTTGTCGCGGAATCGGCACTTGATGCGCTCGAGGGCTGAGCGTGTGCCGGCCCAGGAGGTGATCATGTCGATGATGTAGGCCATCGTCGAGCCGCCCTGATTGATCTCGCGGTCCCCCATGCCTGCTGACGCCACCGCGTCCAGGTCGAAGTGGATGGGATTGGGGTCGTCGAGGATCAGGGCGACCTGCCGGATGTGTTCACGGTCGACCGGATCGACGATGAACGAGGGAATGGTGTAGCCGGGGGCGATCTCATTGGTGGACATCAGTTCTGACCTCTCTTGAACAGGTAGACGCTCGTGACCGCGCCGACAGGGCCGGCGGGCGCGGTGGTGTCGAACAAAGTCACCGTGACCGTCAGGCTGTCCAGAACCGATCCGTCCCTGGTGGTGCGGCGGGACACACTGTCGATGGACGCAGTTGTCCGATAGGTGTGGCCCACCGAAAGTGGCTGAACCTGATCAATGCCGCAGGTTCCGAACAGAAGGGTGTCGCCTTCTCGTTTGTCTGCGAGTGCACAGAGTTCGTCGACGCTGATCCCCATGCCACGCAAGGCGATGATGAGGAACCAGATCGAGTGGGCGTGCTCACCGGCGTCGGGATCTGAGGCAGCATGCAGGGCGTGATCGGTGATCGCGGACTGGTGATGGGAGATGGTGGTGGTGTCACCAGGTAGCTGGCGGCCGACCAGGCCGGGGTCCAATTCCTTGACTGCAGTAGTCATCTGGCTTGAGGCCTTTCGGAGATCAGTAGGAACGGGGCAGACCGAGGGTGTGCTGCGCGATGTGGTTGAGGACCATCTCCGACGAGACCGGTGCAATCTGCTGAAGGCGCACGATCGACCACAGGTCGGCGAGCCCATATTCAAGCGCCAACCCGTTACCGCCGTGCACCTGGATCGCGGCGTCGAGGGCGTGATGCCCTGCCTTGGATGCGAGGTACTTGGCCATGTTCGCAGCTTCGCCGGCGGGTAATCCGGCGTCATAGAGAGCTGCCGCTTTCCACGTCATGCCGCGGGCCGCCTCCAGCTCGATCTTGGCGGCAGCGAGGGGGTGTTGTACTGCCTGGTAGCTGCCGATCGGGGTTGTTCCCCACACGGTGCGTTCCTTGACGTAGCGGCACGCCTTGTCGATGGCGTAGCGAGCGATGCCGGTACAGATCACTGCACTCAGTACCCGCTCGGGGTTCAGGCCGTCAAACAAGGGCACCAGGCCCTTGTTGACTTCGCCGACAACCCGATCGGCAGGGATGCGTACGTTGTCGAAGAAGAGTGTGAACTGACGTTCGGGGGCGGACAGTGCCGTGGGAATGAGTTCGCGGGTCAGTCCCTCGACGTCCGGGTCCACGACGAACAGTGTCAGCAAGCCTCGGCCGGTCTTCTCGTCTGTTCCGGTTCTGGCCACGAGGAGGAAGTTGTCACAGTGATCGACACCGGAGATGTAGTACTTGGTGCCGTTGACGATGTAATCGTCACCGTCACGAGTGGCGGTGGTGGAGACATTGTGTGAATTCGATCCGGCGTCGGGCTCGGTCAGAGCGAACACGAACTTCTTCTCGCCACTGGCGATTCCGGGAAGGTACTGCTGTTTCTGTTCCTCCGTTCCATGTCGTCCGAAGACGCTGCCGGCGATGCCCTGGGAGAGCACCATGGCCAGCTCCGGGCAGCCGCCGGCAGCAAGTTCCTCGCTGACGATCGCTTGCTGCGTGAGACCGGCGCCGCTGCCGCCGTACTCCTCGGCGATGTTGAGGCCGAGGTAGCCGTTGCGACCGAGTTCGTCCCACAGGTCCTGCATCGGTTCGCCAGTGGCCGAGCACTTCTGGTAGTAGTCGTGTCCGTACTTGGCAACGATGCGGGCGACTGTGTCCCGCAGGAGCGTTTCCTCCTCGTCGGCGATGAGCGGCAACGATGCGTCGGACTGAGTTTCTGTCGAATGAGACACCATGGTTCGAGTGTGTGCCTCGCGACCGGTCGGTGAATGTCGCAACCTGCGCCACCGCCCTGCTCACTCCCGCAGCCGATGTCAGAAGTTGGCGGAATCGATGTCGATGCCCAGCGAACGGACCTTCCGGTACAGGGTGGATCGCGCGATCCCGAGCCGATCAGCGGCCAGGCGCTTGTTACCTTCCGCGTCGCGAAGCGCATTCATGATCGCTTTCGCCTCGATCTGTTCGAGGCCTTGAAGCTGGCGACGGGACGCCTGCACTCGGTGTTCGATCGGGAGGTCCTGTGCGCCGATGTACCGACGATTGCGTCCGGCGACGAGTTCACGCACGAGCGCATCGAGCCCGGCCACATTGCGATCCCAGTCGATGCGGCCGAGCGCCTGGACCGCATCGGGCATCCAGTGGACCCTGTCACTCGGCTGGCTGTAACGGCGACTGATCGTATCGAGTAGCAGTGGAAGGTCACCTGCGCGCTCGGCGAGCGAGGGCACCTCGACCACTTTGTCGAACCATTCCACTAGTTGTGAAAGCGCGGAGGCCGGCACGTTCGTCGTTGCGACGACTCGAATCTGCCGGGCCCGAGCGGCCGCGACGGCGCTCGCCGTCGTGCGAAGCGCGCTGGAGTCGAGCGCCTCGATGTGCCGCAGGATCAGCAATGTCGGCGCCTGGTCGATGGCATCGGCGATGTGGGTGTTCCAGTCCGATCCTGCGGCCGTGGCCGCAAGGGCATCGACGACGGCGGTGTCGGACTCCCCCGCCAACGCACGGGCTACCGCGAACTTTCCGACTCCGGATTCACCGGTCAGGAGCAGCGCGTGGGTGCCCGTGTCGGTCACTGCATGGCACATCGCGCGCCAGGCCGGGGAGTTTCCGACGAGATCCCCCAACACCGGGGCGGGTTCATGCGAGCGCTCATGGCGGGACGGGTGACTGCCGACCTTGAGGCGCAGCAGGGCACCGACGGTAGTGGGACCGTCGGTGACAGGTACCACGTCGACGCCCACCGCAGCTCCATCTGCGAGCGAGACCGTCTTCTCAGCTGTGTCCGTGCCGATCTGCAGGGTTCGGGCGGCATGTTCCCACAGGATGGCCTGATCAGACGGTCCGAGGATTCGGGCGGCCGCGGCATTGCTGATGATGGTCTGCTCGTCGAGACAGATCACTGCGTGTCGGCTGTCGCGGTTGTCGGCCAGGAATGCCTCGAACAGAAGTTGTTCGCGGCGGTGGGCTGCGGTGGCCAATGCCTGCTGGATCTGGGCCGCCACCTCGCACACCCAGGACAACATGATGGGGTTGGTGTCGCTGTACCGGCAGGTCAGATTCAGCGTGCCGATCAGCCGCTTGGTAAGGGGATGGTAGATCGGGGCGCCAGCACATGTCAGCTGGAGAGACTCCTCGAAGAAGTGCTCCGGGCCCGCGACAAGCGCTGGTCGTCCGGTCTCGAGGACAATTCCGCCGCTGTTGGTGCCGACCGTGGTTTCCGCGAAGGAGTAGCCGGGAAGGACATCGTGCCGGTCCAGGCGCCTGGAGAAGCGGCTGTCCTCCACCCATCTCGCGAGGACCCAGCCACCCGGATCTGTCAGGGCAAGGCTGCTCGACGAGTCGACGAGTGCACTGCGCTTGGACTCGATCACCGGGACGGCCACGGACAGGAGTTGCTCAGATGATTGAGGCGCCGAACAGTAGGTGGGCCGGGAGCGTTCCGGTTCGAGCCCGTACATCAGCGAACGTTTCCAGGACTGTGCGATCTCCGCGCGTACGATGCCTCGCCGGACCGGGTCCGCGCCCTCAAGGAAGAGCTCTCGTTCGCGCAGCAAGGTACGGGTGCGGTCGTCGAGTGACAAGGCGGGTCCTTTCTTTCGGCCTGGGCTCGAGAGTCCGTGGGCGCATGCCGTTCGAGGCGTCGACTACCACAGACTGGAGGCCTGTGAGGTGCGACACGTCCATGATGACAAGCTACTGACATGACGTCAACAGCGCGTCGGTGGACCTCCCCCGGCTGGATGTCGCGATTCACTCCGTCGTGCTCGAGCGACTGTCCTGATCTGCGACAACCCTCCTCCGCATGGGATCCATACAGTGACCTCAGTCACCGCAGCACTACGAATCGAGGCCTCTCATGACCGCCGATCTCACGGCAACTCCCACGTTTCGCGAGGCGATGGCACGCTTCCCCAGCGGGGTCACCATCGTCACCACGGTGGACGAACAGGGTCGCCAGCGCGGCTTCACCGCCAGCTCGTTCTGCTCGGTGTCGATGGATCCGCAGTTGGTCCTGGTATGCCTCGCTACCAGCGCCGAATGCCATGACAGCTTCGAACGTGCCGAGACCTGGCTGATCCACATCGCGGGGATGGAGCATGAGGAAATCGCGCGAAGGTTCGCCACTCGAGGTGCCGACAAGTTCGCCGGAAACGACTTCACTCCGCACACGTCGGGACTGCCACACCTTGCAGATGCGCCCGTCGTTCTCGAATGTCGAGCGTATGCCCGCCACCCCGGTGGTGATCACACCATCCTTGTCGGCGAGGTCGTGTCGGTCAGGCTCGGCGATCGCGCGCCGGTCGTCTACTACGACCGAACCTTCAACCCTGTGCCAACCTCTGGCGAGAACTGACCGACTCTTAGCAATATCCCTGTCCGAAAGGAGATCACTGTGACGATATCGACGATCGAGACGGCACTGGACGAACTTCGAGCTGGCCGGATGGTAGTTGTGGTGGACGACCCGGGCCGCGAGAACGAAGGTGATCTCATCGGTTGCGCGGCCACAATCACCGAGGACCAGGTCGCGTTCATGGTCCGTCACAGTACGGGCATCCTCTGCGCCCCGATGTCCGCAGCGCGCGCTGAGAGACTGAAGCTGCCTCAGATGGTCGGCGAGAACACCGATTCCCACTACACCGCATTCACCGTCACGGCCGACCACAACAACACTACGACCGGGGTGTCCGCAGCCGACCGGGCTCTTACTCTTCGAGCCCTCGCCGATCCCGATTGCCACGCGACAGACCTGCGTCGGCCGGGTCATGTATTCCCTCTCGTCGCCCGCGCCGGGGGCGTTCTCGAGCGCGCCGGACACACCGAGGCGGCGGTCGACCTGCTGACGCTGGCGGGATTGCCGACAATCGGAGTGATCGGTGAGATCGTCGAGGACTCCGGCGCGATGCGCGCAGGCCAATCGCTCGACGACTTCGTCGACGAGAACCAACTGGTCAAGATCACCATCGCCGATCTCATCGAGTACCGGCGTGCTCGGGAGTCGTCGGTCGTGGCGACGGGCAGTGCAGAGTTGCCGACAGAATTCGGGCCTTTTCGCGCCCACGCCTACCGTGCCACCGACGACGGAACGGAGCATCTCGCGCTGACCGTCGGAGACCTGGCCGCGTACAAGGACAACCCCGCTGGAGTGCTGGTGCGCGTGCACAGCGAGTGTCTCACCGGCGATCTCGCCGGGTCACTGCGCTGCGACTGCGGTGTCCAGTTCCGTGAATCGATGCGCCGCATCGCCGCGGAAGGGGTCGGAGTCCTGGTGTATCTGCGTGGACATGAGGGCCGTGGGATCGGGCTCGGCCACAAGCTCCGCGCATACACCCTACAGGAGAACGGCGCGGACACGGTCGAGGCCAACGAGGCGCTGGGGCTTCCTGTCGACAGCCGGGACTATCGCGTCGGAGCGGAGATCCTTGTCGATCTCGGTGTGCGCCGAATGCGCTTGATCACCAACAATCCCGACAAGTACACCGGGCTCGACGGCTTCGGCCTCGAGATCGCCGAACGGGTGCAGTTACCGGTGCACACCACACCGGAGAACGTCGCCTACCTTCGCACCAAACGCGACCGGATGGGGCATCTGCTCGATATTCCCCCGGCCGTCGGAACCTGACGACAGCCCCTGTCGCCCCGACACATCGGGGGCGGCGGCCTGGAACTCGTACAGTTCCGAGCCGCCGCCCCGATGCCGTTCCGACGTGGTGATACTACATCGACACACCACCGTCGACCGGCAGGACCACACCGGTAATGTAGCTCGCCTCGTCCGAGGCGAGGAACGCGACAGCCGCAGCCATCTCCGAGGGATCAGCGAACCGGCCCAGCGGAACCGTCGCAGTCATCTCCGCGAGGCGGTCAGCGGGGATCGCCGCCACCATCGCGGTCGCCGCGTTCGGAGAAATAGCGTTCGCTGTGATACCGAATCGTGCGGTCTCCTTGGCGACAGTCTTGGTGAAGGCGATGATGCCTCCCTTGGCGGCCGCATAGTTGGCCTGGCCGACATTGCCGTGCATACCGGTGTAGGACGTGACATTGACGATCCGACCGAAGCCGGCTTTGCGCATATGCGGCACCACCGCGCGCGTGACGTTGAAGGTTCCGCCCAGGTGAACGTCGAGTACAGCCTTCCACTGGTCGTCGGTCAGCTTCCACACCACCGAGTCCCGAGCGATGCCGGCATTGTTGACGACCACGTCCACCGAGCCCCAGGTATCGACGATGATGCCGACTCCTGACCCGACCGATGCCGGATCGGCCACGTCCATCGCAACCGGAAGCAGGGTCGCCGAGGGCGAGCCCCACGCCTTTTCCAGTTCGGCGGCGTCGCGATCGGCGACCGCGACGCGCGCCCCCGCAGCATGGAAGTACTCGGCGATTGCTTTGCCGATGCCCTGGGCCGCTCCGGTGATGAGCACCGTCCTACCCGAGAAGTCGCAGGTCAAGTTCATTCGAGGCTCCTTGCACAGTTGATCAGAAGATGGTGTAGCCGCCGTCGACGACGACTTCGTTGCCGGTGTGGAATGTCAGGGTCGGATCGGCAAGAAACGCTGCTACAGAGTGGAATTCGTCTGGGGTGGCCCAGCGTCGAACCGGAGTGCGCTTTGTGGTTGCCTCCACGAGGCGCTGGTTCTCTCGGAGGTGTTCGTTCATCGGGGTGGCTACCCATCCGGGGATGAGGATGTTGCAGCGGATCTTGTTGCGTGCGAACTCCACTGCGAGTGTGCGACCGATGGCGCTGGTTCCGGATTTGCTGGCGGCGTAGGCGGCCTGACCCGCACCCCCGTAGCGGGTGATAGTCGACGAGACGATGACCATCGCTCCGCCCTCGCCTCGTTCGACGAGATAGCGTCCCACTTCCCGGGTCGTCAGGAATGTCCCGTCGAGGTTGGTGCGAATCACCCGGTGCCAGTCGTCCAACGAGGTCTCGAGATAAGGCTTCTCGTCGGCGATCCCGGCGTTGGCCATCAGGATGTCGATCCGACCCATCTTCTTTACCGTGTCGGCGACCGCACGACGCACGTCATCTTCGCTGCCGATGTCACAGGCGATGGCTTCCGCGCGGACCCCGTGGGTGCGCAGGGTCTCGACGGCCGAGATGCTGCGTTCGACGTTGCGCGCCCAGATCACGATGTCGGCGCCGGCCCGGGCCAGTCCCTCGGCCAGGCCCAGGCCTATGCCACCGTTGCCGCCCGTCACGACGGCGACACGGCCGGTCAGGTCGGTCATCGGATGTCCTCCAAGGTCGGAAGGGGGAGATTGATCAGGCCGGCGAGGTGGATTCTGTGAATGTCCGGTCCACCGAACATCAGCATTGAACTCTTGGCGCGCTTGAGATAGAGGTGCGCGGGATGCTCCCAGGTGAATCCGATGCCGCCGTGCAGCTGCACGTACTCTTCCGCCGCACGCACGGCCACCTCGGAGCACCACGAGTGCGCAACGGCAGCAGCGACATCGAGATCGTCACTGCCGGCGGCGAGGCAGTCCGCGGCGTACCGCGCTGCGGCCCGCGCTTGGTTGATCTGGACCCACAGGTCGGCCAGGCGGTGTTTGAGAGCCTGATACGAACCGAGAATCCGGCCGAACTGGCGTCGCACGCCGAGGTACTCGACCGTGGCTGCGAGGCAATGTTCGGCAAGTCCGAGCTGTTCGGACGCCAGGAGCGCGGCGCCCGCCCGCAGCGCTGCCGCGGTCGCCGCGCCGGCAGGGCGGGAACTCTCCAGACGCTGAGCTGGTGCCGAGTCGAACTCGATGTCGACCAGTGGCCTGGTCTCATCGAGGGAGACCACCGGGGTACACCGCACGCCTGGAGCGGCCACCTCGACGAGGTAGGTGTCCTCGCCGACAGGCACGAGCAGTGTGTCCGCGGCGGAGGCGTCGGCGACGGTCGCCACGGTGCCGGTGAGGGTGGAGTCGGTGGCTGTGACGGTCGATTCCTGTACGCGGAACCACGGCGCGCCGGCCGAGACCGCCACTGCAGCGATCGTCTCGCCAGCGGCCATCTTCGTCAACAGGTCGGTGGCACCGATCTGCTGGGTGTAGACGGTCGCGACGACTGCGCTGCCCAGGTAGGGCACCGGCACGATGGACCGGCCCAGTTCCTCGAGCACCACGGCGGTTTCACGCCAGCTCGCTCCTGCGCCGCCGATGTCCTCGGGTAGCGCCAGTGCTGCGCCGCCGACGTCGACGGCGAGTGTGCGCCACAGGGCGCGGTCGAGGGAGCTTTCCGACTCGGTGAGAGCAAGAACTGAGGTCCAGTCGCAGCCCTTGTCCAGGACGTCTCGGACGGTTTCGCGAAGGAACTCTTCCTGCTCGGAGTACAGCAGGTCCGAGGCAAGACGCTCGGTGCTGGTAGTGGTCATCGGGGCAGCTCGTTCCATGCGGTGGTGGTATCGGTGCGGATTTCTGTGGGCAGCCCGAGGATTCGTTCGGCGATGATGTTGCGCATGATCTCCGAGGTGCCGCCCTCGATCGAATTGCCCTTGGTACGTAGGAATCGGTAGCCGGGCGGGCGACTGTGTTCCTCATCGAGGTTGGGGCGACGGAATGTCCAGTCGTCGAACCGTAGCCCGCGGTCGGCGAGGAGATCGAGCTCGAGACTCGAGACTCGCTGCGCGAGTTGAGAGTATGCGAGCTTGGACCCGGACCCTTCGGGCCCGGGAGTCCCGGTCACCGCCTGTTGCCGTAGTCGTTCGGTAGTCAGTCGCATGGTCTCGGCTTCGACCCACAGCTGCAGCACCCTGTCGAACGATCCGATCGTGCGGTGTGTCGTGTCCTGACGCCATAGGTCGGCGAGGAATCCGATCGGTCCTCCCTCCCGCGGCGCGGCGCCGGCACCGATGGCAACGCGTTCGTTCATCAGCGTCGACTGGGTAACTTTCCACCCTGCACCGACCTCGCCGAGCCTGTTTCGGTCCGGTACACGAACGTTGTCGAGGAAGACCTCGTTGAATTCCGCTTCGCCGGTGAGCTGACGCAGCGCACGGACGTCGACGCCCGGCGATCGCATATCGCAGACGAAATAGGTCAGACCGCGGTGTTTGGGCACCGTGGGATCGGTACGGGCGATGAGCAGTGCCCAACTCGCTTCGTGGGCGAGCGATGTCCAGACCTTCTGTCCGTTGACGACCCAATCAGCACCGTCGGGAACAGCCCTGGTTGCCAGTGATGCAAGGTCGGATCCCGCGGACGGTTCGCTGAAGAGCTGGCACCAGACTTCCTCGCCCGTCCACAGCGGTCGCAGCCACTGTCGCTGCTGCTCTGCGGTGCCGTGGGCGAGAATGGTCGGCGCTGCCATACCGAGCCCGATCACGTTTCGGTGGGGTGCGTTGTCCGGCGCACCCGCGGCCTCGAGTGCCTTGTCGACGATCGACTGAGCGGTGATGTCGAGACCGAGGCCGCCACAGCCAACCGGGTATTGCACCCACGCCAGGCCTGCATCGAATCTCGCGCGGAGGAAGTCTATCCGGGGCGTGGTGGCCGGATCGTGCGCGGACAGGAAGTCCGCTACATACGCAGCAAGACTCCCTTCGGTGACGGAATCGCCGGCGGAGACCGCGGCGTCGGTTGTGGTGTCAGTCATTCGGCTCGAATCCTTCTGTCAGCGATGTCGCCCTGACTGTCACACGGATCCATGGTGGTCGGATGTCGCGCTCTGACACACGTGCACTGTGGTGCAGACTGCGACATCCGGTCCGCTTCGTGCTCACTACCGTCGTCGAGCAAGACAACGATCGGAGACGAAGACATGACGACATCACCGGCGGTGTTCGCCACCCCGGGCGACCTGGTCAGCGCGGCGGGAATCACGCTGCCCGCCACAGAATGGATGGTCGTTGACCAACAGTGCATCGATACGTTCGCCGATGCCACAGGCGACCACCAGTGGATTCACGTCGATGCCGATCGAGCGGCAACCGGACCTTACGGCAGCACCATCGCGCACGGGTACCTGACCTTGTCGTTGGTCGGCCCACTGGTCGCCGACGCACTGTCGGTGCCCGGGGCTTCCTCGGTGGTCAACTACGGGCTCGAGAAGGTCCGATTCCCGGCGCCTGTCCCGGTGAACTCGCGGATCAGGTTGTCCTCCACCATCGCCTCCGCGAACAAGGTAACCGGTGGGGTCCAGGTCGCGATCGAGGCAGTGGTCGAACGCGAGGGCGCCCCGAAACCGGCATGTGTGGCGATCGTGGTCTATCGGTTCCTCGACTGATCCAGTTCGCAACCTCTCACTCATTCACTCTCGGAAGGATCGACAACCCATGACAGTGACCGGATCAGAGGGTGGGCGTGCGGCACCAGTAGCCGTTGTTGGCCTGGCCTCGACGCCGTTCCTCCCCGAACACGATGCCGTTCTCGACGAACTCGTCTACGACGTGGTGTCGCGAGCACTTGGCGAGGCAGCTTTGCGCAAGCAGGATATCGGCCTCTCCGTGACCGCGTCGATGGACATCTACGACGGTCGCAGCATCTCCGCGGGGATGACCAACTCCGCCTCCGGCGGATACCTGTCCGACTCGTACCGCCTCGAATCCGACTCGGGAACAGCGATTCTCTCCGCCGCTGAGGCGATCGCCTCCGGTGAGGTGGAAGTGGCTGTCGCCGTAGGCGTTTACAACCCGGAGACCGCGGCACACGGCACCGAACGTCGTGCCTTCGTCGAGCAGATCTCGAACCTGGCGTTCGACCCCCATTTCGCCCGTCCGGTGGGCCTGACCGCCGAGACGACATACGCGCTGCACACGGCGTGGGCACTCGAGAACAACCGCACCCTCGCCGAGTTGGCGGATCTGACTGCGGCGGAGATCAACAAGTCGGTCGGGCACGCCCGGTCGGCCCGCCAGGAGCAGGTCACCGGGGCCGCTGTCCTTGCTGCGCCGCGCGCGAACGGCGCCCTCACCGAGCTGATGCTGCCTGCCCACAGCGCCGGCGCCGTGGCCGTCGTCCTCGCTTCGCCTGCCCGGGCGGCGCGCCTGCCCGGACGCAACGCGCTGATCACTGGGTTTGGACGTGGGACCGGCAGCTACCTGAGCGGTACCCAGTGGCTGACCGACGTCGGTGCCTCCACCCGCCATGCAGCCCAGACGGCATATCGCACTGCGGGCGTCACCGCCGCCGCCGAGCAGATCGACCTCGTCGAGTTCACAGCGCCGACCGCCAGCATGTACCACCCGCTGCTCGAGGCACTGGGCCTGGATGGGTTGGCTGCCGACCGCGTCAACACCTGGGGATCTGCGGCCGGTGTGTATCCCGGCCTGGCCAACGGCGCCGCGCGGCTCGTGGACGCCGTCGACCGTCTCGGTGAAGCGGCCGGCGGTACGACCGCAGTGGTGCATTCGGTCGACACCGTCACCGGTGCTGTCGCACTCGACAGCACCGTCCTCGTCGTACAGGGAGTGTGAGATGGCTCGACACGCAGTGGTCGCCGGCGTCGGTATCACAGAGGCCACGTCCCCACGCAAACAACAGTTCTCGTACATCGAGCTGTGCCAGCAGGCGGCATGGCGGACGCTTGAGCATTCCGGTGCGACACCGCAGAGCATCGATGCCATCGTGGTCGGCAACATCGACGGGTTCGAGGGCACCGTGCTCGGCGGCAAGCACCGCTCGAAGTTCCTCGGTCTCGGTGCGAATATTCCGCTGACCGTCGTCAACACCGGAGGCACCACCGGCGGAAACCTGATGCAGGTTGCGGCGCGTATGGTCGCCGCCGGCACTCACGAGCGGGTCCTCGTCCTCGGCGGCCCGACGTTCTATGGTGTGCAGGATCTGCAGTCCGCGATCAACACCAACTCCCCCATGGTCGTCGAGCAGCCGCTGGGTATGGGTGGGTTTCACATGGGCGCGTTCGCCGCGAGCGCTTATCAGGCGCGGCACGAGATCAGCACCGCCGACCTCGCCGCCGTCGCGGTCGCCGACCACGAGAAGGCGTCGCGTAACCCGTACGCCCACCTGCGCTACACCCTGACGGTCGACGAGGTTGTCGGCGGTACGCCGCTGTCGTCTCCCCTCACCCAGCCGATGGTGTGCCCGGTATCGACGTCGGCCTGCGCCATGCTGGTGACCTCGGAGGAATCCGCGCGCTCGCTCAAGGCGACGCCTGCGGTGATCCGGGCGATGGGCACCTCGGGTGACCCGTACCTCGGCGGCGGCAAGGGCGACTTCGCCGTGATGGAGAACCTGGCGATGCTCGCGCGGCGGGTGTACGCGAAGGCCGGAATCCGCGATCCCTACCGCGAGTTCGACGTGGTCGAGGTGTTCGCTCCCTATGCGCACATGCAGCCGATGCAGCTCGAGGCCCTGCAGTTGTGCGCCGCTGGTAAGGGAATCGAGCTGATCAAGTCGCCGGAGAGCCGCCAGGGTGGAAGCCTGCCGATCAACCTGTCCGGTGGCCCCAAGTGCACCAATGCAGGCGTCGCGGGCGAGCTCGCGCCGTACGTGTACGTGGCCTGGCAGGTGATGGGCGACGCGCCGGAGGAGATCCGCGTCGACGGCGCCCGTACCGGGCTGGCCCACGGCACCGGAGGAACCTTCTTCCAATTCGAGAACCTGGCAGTATTCGAACGAACCGAGGAGCGCGCATCATGAGCGAGACCACCAGCACCATCGACCAGGCCGTGACGACGACTCCCGTGCATTGGGATCTTGACTACGACATTCACCTCGGGCAGACCTGGGGGCGGTTCATGCAAGGACTTCGGGAAAAGAAGATTCTCGCCAACACCGGAGCGAAGTCGACGAAGGTGTACGTCCCGCCGCAGGCGTACTGCGAGGACTCCTTCGAACGCAACGACGAGTGGGTTGAGCTCAGCGGTGAGGGCGACCTTGTCGTGTACACCGTGGTGTGGCAGGGATTCCGCGGCGGACCGAAGGCCCCGTATGCCATCGGAGGAATCCGACTCGACGGTGCCGACACCCTCCTGATGCACTACATCGTCGGTCTGGACTTCTCCGATCCCGCAGGCGTCCGGGCGCAGTTGCCGTCCGGTTCACGCGTGCGTGCGGTGTGGGCCGAGGAGCGCACCGGACAGATTCTCGACATCTCGCATTTCGAGCCGGCGGTCTGACCTGCCATCAACATGACTGTGGCCCCTCCTTCGGGAGGGGCCACAGTCATGTTCGGCAAAGGTGTCAGAGACGTTCGATGATGGTGGCGTTGGCCATGCCGCCGCCCTCGCACATCGTCTGCAGACCGTAGCGTCCGCCGTTGTTCTCGAGGTTGCCGATCATCGTGGTCAACAACCGGGTACCCGAGGCACCGAGGGCGTGGCCGAGCGAGATCGCACCGCCGCTCGGGTTGAGCTTCTTCGGATCGCTGCCGAGATCCTTCTCCCAGCAGAGCGGAACCGGCGCGAAGGCTTCGTTGACCTCGTAGGTGTCGATGTCGTCGATGCTCAGGCCGCTACGTTCGAGGACCTTGCGAGTGGCCGGGATGACTCCGGTGAGCATGTACAGCGGGTCGCTACCCATAACCGCGAAGGAATGGAAGCGAGCGCGCGGGGTCAGCCCGAGTTCGGCCGCCTTCGTCGCCGACATGATCAGGACCGCGGACGCGGCGTCTGTGAGCGGCGAGGAGTTGCCCGGTGTGATCGACCAGTTGATCTGCGGGAAGCGCTCGTCGAACTCCGGTCGTGCGAACGACGGCTTGAGACCTGCGAGTCCTTCGGCGGTGGTGCTCGCGCGCAGCGTCTCGTCGGTGTGGTGGATCGTACCGTCCGGAAGCGTGATCGGAATCAACTCGCGTTCGAATCGGCCGGCGAGCTGCGCCTCGTGGGCAAGGCGGTGCGAACGCGCGGCGTACTCGTCGAGGGTGGCGCGGTCGAGTCCCCACTTGGCCGCGATGAGCTCGGCGGACACACCCTGGTTGACCAGCCCGTCCGGGTACCGGTCGGACAGCGGCCCGACGGTGGGATCTTGTCCCTGTGAGCTTGCGCCCATCGGGATGCGGCTCATCGACTCGACGCCGCACGCGACGACGATGTCGTACGCGCCCGCGATGACACCCTGAGCGGCGAAGTGCGCGGCCTGTTGGCTGCTGCCGCACTGGCGGTCGACGGAGGTTCCCGGGACGGACTCGGGAAGCCCGGCGCGCAGCGATGCGGTGCGTGCGATGTTGAGGGCCTGCTCACCGGTCTGCGACACGCAGCCGGCGATCACGTCGTCGATCAGGGCGGGATCGAAGTCGTTGCGATCGAGCAAGGCAGTGAGGGTCTGCGAGAGCAGGTCGGCGGGATGCACGCTCGAGAGTGCCCCTCCTGCTTTTCCGCGTCCGGAACCGGTCCGGACGGCGTCGACGATGACAGCATCGATGGTCACGAGAAATCTCCTAGTTTTCTGTCTTCTGGATGGGTTGTTCAGGCGGCGCTCTTGCGCTATGCCGTGTTTCAAAAGTGGCGACTATCGGACATCGACCCGATGGGGGCGTGTGTCGGTGCTGCGAAACACAGTGAGGGACAACTAGTTGGGTGATTGATCTACGGCGCCGATATCGCCAACTCCTCGAGCCGCTCAGAGGACCGGCTGGTTTTCATCCCGAGTTCGATGAGGATGTCGGCAGCACTCGACCGCCGAAGGGTCCCCACGTCGTGCGCACTCGACCAGTTCTTGGTCATGGGGTTCACACGCTCCCGCTCCTGGTGTCAATAGGCACACTGATCAGCGGACCAAGCAACCTGCCCGAGTCGACGGCGTCGATCCGCGGACGATGAGCACCACACTCCGCCTGCACCTCCTCGACGTAGTCCATCAGCGCTCCTCTACAGGCGAATGACGCGAGCCAAGAGACTGAGCTATCGGCGCCGTCGATTCATACGACTGCGCAGGTATGAGAATGCCCATCCTGCCAATCAGGCCCCGCGTCAGCGCGCCCACCGCTCGAGTCTGGATCTCCAATGCCGCATCGACAACGGATAGCGCAATCACAGCCGGACAGCCGATCCACAGCGGAATCCTCATCTCCTCTGGAAATCCCATCTCTTTGAAACACGCCCTATTCGTCATGCGTGCCACAGGTTCGGGCCCGGCCGGGTCAACAGCAAGCGCGGGACTACCACGGTGCGCTCGAGTTCAGTCAGTGCAACGGTCTGGTCGGCGACGTCGCGGGCAGTGATCATCTCCGCCGGGGCGATCTTGTCGGCCAAGCCCGAGGTCATGTCGGTCGCGACGTAGCCCGGGCACACGGCTACACCGGAGACCCCGTGCGCGTACTCCTCGACGGTCAGCGTCTCGCACAACGAGATCAGGGCGGCCTTGGTCGCGCCGTACGCGGAGTTGAGAGGTTCGGCACTGACCCCGGTCATCGAGGCCATTGCGATCACCCGCGCCCCTTTCGAGGAGAGGCCGCCAGTGGTACGCAGCGTCGGAAGCAGTTGCTGGATCAGCTGGTACGCCGACCGAACGTTGACAGCGAAGAGTTTGTCGAGGCGCCGCAGAGGAAACTCAGCGAAAGGCCCAATCGCTCCCATCCCGGCGTTGAGGACAAGTGCATCGGCGCGCCCGAACGTGTCAACGTGCTCGCGAGCGAGGCGTTCGACCGCCGCCTCGTCCGACATGTCAGCCGCCACTGCGACGATGCGGCGTCCGGTGTCGGCGGCGAGGACATCGGCAAAGCCCTGCAACGACTCAGGCTGACGAGCACTGACGGTCAGATCCCAGCCTCGCTCGGCGAGGGTGCGAGCGATCAGGGCACCGATGCCTCGGCTCGCCCCGGTGACGAGGGCGGCCCGGATGCCGTCGGCGGTCATCGGGGCGCCATTCGGATCGCGCCGTCGAGGCGGATCGTCTCACCGTTGAGCATGGCATTTTCGACGATATGCCGAACCAGGCTCGCGTACTCGGCCGGTCGGCCCAGTCGTGACGGATGCGGAACCTGAGCTTCCAGCGATGCGCGGGCGGTGTCCGACAGGCCCTTCAGGATCGGCGTTTCGAACATGCCGGGGGCAATCGTCATGACGCGGATCAGCCTGTCCGCCAGATCTCGTGCGATCGGCAGGGTCATGCCGACGATGCCACCTTTGGACGCCGAGTAGGACGCTTGCCCGATCTGACCGTCGAAGGCGGCGACAGAGGCCGTAGTGACGATGACCCCACGCTCACCGTCGATCGGCTCGGTGGCCGCGATGGCAGAAGCGGCGAGACGAATGACGTTGAAGGTTCCGATGAGGTTGACCTCGACGACACGGCGGAAGCGCTCAATGTCGAGCGGGCCCTTGGAGCTCAATGTCCGCGCCGGATCTCCGATTCCGGCACAGTTGACGACGATCCGCAGATCACCCCACCCTGCGGCAATGTCAACAGCGGGCCCCACCTGATCGGCTTCACGAACGTCCGCCCCTATGAATCGAACCGCATCGCCCAGGCTGTGCAGACCGCGCAGATCCGCTGAGGGTAGGTCAAGTGCAACCACACGGGCGCCGGCGGCGACGAGCTCTGCTGTGGTGGCCAGGCCCAGGCCGGAGGCGCCGCCAGTAACGAGGGCAACGGTGTCGGCAGTGATGATCATCGGGCGGTGTCCATCCATTCGATGTGTGCAGCAACGGTTCCTGTATCCGGCTGGTACCAGCCCTTGAGCTGGGCGTAGTCGAGCATTGAGGCAAAGCTGGACTCCCATTCCGGCGACGGTGTTGCCTTCAGGGCAGCCCGAGCGGTGTCCCGCAAGGCGGTGACGTCCAGACGGACAGCCTCTGGCGTGGAGTCTGGGGCGGCGAGCTTCACGGACACCAGGGCGTCGACGATCGCAGTGGGCGACTGGCTGGTGTTCGCGATGATCGATAGGCGACGAAAGTCATCAGGTTCCTGAACTGTTGGTGGAACCGTGGGCTTCACCTCTATGTACATCTTGTCTCCCGGTTGTGAGCTGGTGCTTCAAGCCTCACACCGGGTGCAGGCCTGCGGTCGTCGCATTTCGATACGCAGTCATCAGTACTTGATGCGATCAGGGTTACTTCGCGACCCACCTATGTGTTGGGCGTCACCTTCGACACTTGTGGACTCGCGCTTTCGGGGCTTAGGAGTGCGCGGACACACGGCTCACTGGCCGCGCGTATCCCACGGAGTAACGGATGCGTCTTCTTCGCGCGATCAACGAAGCGCGACGCCTCCCAGGCCGGAAAGGGCGGTTCGGGTGGCCAGACAATCGTCCGCTACGGCAAGCGGATGCAAACCGCCGTCGCCGTTGGTGCAACGTTCACAACGTCACGGCGACGGCGTGAGCAGAACTGTTGCCGTCGGGACGTGCTCGTTCACGAGTCTCGGGAGGTGTCGGAAACGGCGGACTGTTGCTCCGCGTCACTCCTGACGCATCGCTGACCTTGCGCGTGCGGCCGACGCGTGCCTGGTTGACCGAGCCAGGGACGCGTGTTCGTATCAAAGCGACCTCGGGCAAGGAGTACCGGTTTGCGAAAGCCGCGTGCGGGCGGTGGCCGAACTGGTCCGATGAGGCGCGCCTCTTCCCACTGTCAATAGCTTCGAGGAAGACCCAGCATTCGACGTGAGATGTAGTTGAGGATCATCTCGTTGTTGAGCGGAGCGACCCGCAGAATTCGAATCATCGGGTAGAGGGTGATGATGTCGGTGTCCTCATCGAACCCGGACCCGCCGTGCGTCTGTATTGCCGCGTCGATCGCACGATACGACGCTTCCGAGGCGAGGTACTTCGCGATGTTGGCGTCGTCAGCGGCATCCTCTCCGCGGTCGAATCCCTCTGCGGCGCGGTAAGTCATCGCGCGGGCTGCGTCGAGATGCGCTTTCGCTGCAGCGAGTGGGTGTGAGACTGCTTGATACGACCCGATCGGCGAACCCCATGGGCTCCGTGCGCGCGCGTAGCCAACTGCTTTGTCCAGTGCGAGCCGGCCGAGTCCCAGTGTCCACGCAGCGATGACGACGCGTTCGGCATTCAAGGAGTCGAACATCGCGGCCAACCCGTGTCCGGCCTCTCCGATGAGTGAATCCGATGGCAGGGTGACGTTGTCGAACCACACGCTGAACTGGCGCTCCGGGGCCTTCCAATCGATATTCATCGGCTGCATCGTTACTCCTGGGGTGTCCCGTGGAAGCACGAAGACCGACATACCCTCGGTCTTGTTCGCGGGGTTCGGGGGAGCCGTCCGTGCAACGACCATGATGTGGCTGGCCTGGTCCGCACCGGAAATGAACACCTTCTGCCCGTTGAGGACATAACGCCCGTTCTCATCGTGGTGCGCGAAGGTACGCATCTCGAAACTGTTCGTTCCCGCGTCAGGTTCGGTGATCGCGAAACAGAATGTCTGTTCTGCCTCCAGTGTCGGGGTAACGTATCGCTCGATCTGTGCTGGCGTTCCGTGTCGAACAACTGCCTGCCTGGCGAACGACGTCAGCGAGAACAGCATGGGCGGAGTGCCCGCGTGGCTCATCTGTTCCATGATCGCGGCCGTGGCGACGAGCCCGCCTCCTGCCCCTCCGATTTCCTCGGGCACACCGAGCGCAAACAAACCTTGCTCGGCCATCGCCTTGTACATCTCGATCGGCGCCCGGTTCTCACGGGCACAATCCAGGTAATAGCGTCTGTCCCATCGTTTTGTGACCCCCTCGACTGCTTCGTGAACAGCCGCGAGCAACTCGTTCGATTCGTTCATGGTTTTACCTCTCATCGGTTTCGGCAGGAAAGGCCGAAGTCCCCGCCGAGTGCAAGGTTGCGTACCCTTGTGGCGTGCTCGTCCGAAACCTCTTTTCGGAAGGGGCCCGAGCGGGAAGGGTCGAAAACGTGGTCAACGTCAAAGGTCCCTGTACCGCGGGAGACGCTTTTCCGCAAAGGCTTTGGGCCCCTCAGTTGCGTCCGGCCCACGAAGTACTCGTTCGTTCAATGCGAACTCCAAAGCGAACCGCGGCTCGTTCGACAAACTGCGCACGGCAATCTCCTTCGCCGTCTGCACAGCAGACGGCGAGTTCTGCGCTATCCGTGTAGCGATCTCGCGCGCTCGCGCACGGACGTCGACTCCGACCGGCACCACTTCCGACACAAGACCGTGTCGGCCGGCCTCCGCGGCATCGATATGGTCACCTGTCAGAAGAAGCTTCATAGAAATCGCCCACGGAATCTGCTGCGGGAGGCGAACGTGGGTACCTGCACCCGGAACCAGTCCCCACCGGACCTCGGGAAGACCGAACGTTGCTGTCGCCGAAGACACGCGAATGTCCGTGCCTAGCAGTATTTCCAGCCCACCGGCGAGGCAGAGCCCGTTCACGGCCGCAACTATCGGCTTGTAGCAGTCCGAGAAGAACCGCTTCGTGGGGTCCGGGACCAAAATTGACAGCTCGCCTCTCGTCAGGCGTGGGATCAGTTCAGTGAGATCGCCGCCGGCACAGAACGCCTTCTCCCCCGCACCGGTCAACACGATCGAACGGACCGCACGATCGTCTACCGCAGCCGCTACCGCGTCAACGAGCCCTCGCAGCAGCCGCACATTGATGGCGTTGAGCGCGGTCGGCCGGTCGAGGATGATCGTCGCGACCTCTCCGACGACCGAGTAGCGAACATCCCCGTCAGTTGAGCGTGATTCGAGCGTGCGGCTGTCTTGCGCCACTGGACCTCCCTGATCGACGTTTCGGAAGATTACGAGAAAGCCGTGAAGGACTGGTGTCGCAAACCGCAACACCCTTCGCAGGTTCCGGTCATGTCGCGATTCGGGACAACATCGTGGACTCGTGCCGCCCTAGGGTCACCGATCATCGCGTCGACCCCTCCGGGTCACAGAGAACGCGCTGGGAAACCCCTTGGAGGAGATCTACGTGAACATCGTAACGTTGTTGCGTCGCGTCGCTGGGCGCGACTCCTCACGACTCGCACTCGCGCATGGTGATTCGACGATGACCTACGGTCAGCTCTACGAGAAGGCTGCACGTTTTGCGGCCTTTCTGGTGGACCACGACCTTCAGCCAGGTCAGCGCGTGGGTCTCTTCATGCACAATCAGCCTGAGTGGATCGTTTCCCTTCTCGGTATATGGCAAGCAGGTGGAGTGGCAGTCCCGTTCAACTATCTCTTCCATCCATCCGCATTACGTCACGCGGCACAAGATTCAGACATCCGATGGATGGTCACCACCGCAGGTGATGTCGATCGAGTGCACGAATCTGTACATGGAACCGTTGCAGCGGACCGCATCATCTCAGTCGGTGCGGCCACCGGCGCTCGGGTCGCGTTTTCCGAGGCATTGACTACGGTGGCGCCGCTCGACTACGTGGTTCCACGAATGGACGGTGACGACGCCCTCTTGATGTACACCAGCGGATCCACCGGTAAACCCAAGGGAGTCCGGCAGTCCCACAGGAACACTGCAGCGATCGCCGAAGCCGAGACCGACTGCTGGTCGCTCACCGAAGACGATCACGCACTCATCTCCACACCATTGTTTCATGTCGGCGGCCTCCAACTGCTGGCGGTACCACTTCTCGCAGCCGGCGGCACCATCACTCTGCGCCGATGGAATGTCCAAGAGTGGCTCCGTGATACTGTTCGCCTTCGTCCCACCGTGGTCGCGCTGGTACCAGCGATGATGTTCGACATCATCAATGCACTCGAGGACGAGCACCTTTTGCTCGACTCCATCCGCGTATGCGCAATCGGTGGATCAGCCCTGCCACAGACGAAGCTTGCAGAGCTGACGAACGCCACCGGCATTGTCCCAGTCAACATCTACGGCCAGACCGAGCAGAGCGGCGTCTCGATCCTTCAACCGCTCGGTGAGTCCAGGTGCGAAGGATCACTGGGTAAGCCTCTCTCGCAGGTGGTCGAGATACGCATCGTGGCCGACACCCAGAACCGAGAGGCAGCACCAGGTGAAGTCGGCGAACTGTGGGTTCGAGGAGACACCGTCAGCCCAGGGTACTGGTGTTTGCCGGCCGCCAACTCCGCTCGATTCACCGCCGACGGATGGCTGCGCACCAACGATCTGGTACGACGCGACACTGTAGGGAATCTCTACTTCGTCGACCGGGCGGACGACATGATCATCAGTGGCGGCGAGAATGTCTATCCTCAGATGGTTGAATGTCACCTGATCGAATGCCCGCACATCAGAGAGGTCGCGGTCATCGGCACGCCGCACGATCGATATGGGCAACAAGTGACGGCGGTGATAGTTCCTACCAGTCCATCGGTAACAGTCGACGAGGTCACCGCGTTCTGTGCACAGAATCCCAATTTGCAGGGCCTTCAGCGGCCTCGGCGCATCGAGATCGTCGAGGAACTACCCAGAACTGCCACCAACAAAGTCGATCGACCGAAACTGAAGGCGACTCTCACACAGTGACAACCGCACCCTATGGACGCGGACCGAGGACTACGGAAGCAAAAGGAGCGGAACACCTCTCATGGAACTTGATCTGACCGACAAGATTGCACTGGTCACGGGCGGCGGCTCGGGCATCGGGGCGGCATGTGTCCGCGAGCTTATCGAGCTAGGCGCCACCGTCGTCAACGGCGACCTACAAACAAGCACTGCCCCGAGCGAGCGCCATACAAGCGGTCGAATCCACGAGATCTCGGTCGACGTATCCAAGCCAGACCAGGTCGAGGCCATGGTCGGCGAGATCGTCGACAGGTTCGGCCGGCTCGATATCGCGGTCAACAACGCAGGCGTGGGGATGCCGGTCAAGGCCACCGTCGACGACACCGCTGTCACCGAATGGACTCGGGTAACCGACATCAACCTCAACGGTGCGTTTTTGTGTACCCGTGCTGAGCTCAAGGTTATGAGCACGGGTGGCAGCATCGTCAACGTCGCGTCGGTGATGGGGCTCGTCGCCACGCGCGGTGCCAGCCCCTATGTCGCATCGAAGCACGGACTGATCGGACTGACCAAAGCCGCCGCACTCGACTGCGCCAACAAAGGCATACGTGTCAACGCCGTGGCTCCGGGCTTCATCGATACCCCGTTACTTCGAGGCAGAAGCGCCGAGCTCGAGGCAGCACACCCACTAGGTAGACTCGGAACGCCCTCCGAAATCGCTTCGGTGGTCGCTTTTCTCGCCTCGCCCGCAGCTTCGTTTGTCACTGGGGCCGTGGTGACTGCGGACGGCGGTTACACTGTTCGCTGATCCGGGCGCGCCGTGCCCGCGTGCCCTTCCGGCACGAGACGCTCTCTATTTCCAGAGGCGAAACGCACCCCTCGTCGTCGACAAGGGTGCGCCGATGCTGAGAAGTCGTTGGACGACCGGTTCCATGATGGCGTCGTCCCGCCGCTCACATCGGACAGCTCAGCTGAGTCCGCGGTATCGGTCGCGATCGTGACGGGTGCCGGTAATTGTCAACCTGTCTGAGACAGGCGGGTGGTGTTGATACCGGTCGGTCGAGGCAGCGGGGACGCCAACGGCCGACGCCGCAACCGCTGCGGGTGCCGGGCGTGGATCCGGTCGAGTCGGTCCTGCCGGCGTCGGTGGTCCTCGACGGCGGTGCCGAGGAACACCGACGCCGGGGTGTACCGCCCCAACCCGCTGTGGCGGTGCTCGAGGGCGTACCGGCCCATGAAGTCCTCGGTCCACCGCCGGGCATGGTCGATACTGTCGAACCGCGGCGGACACGACAGGTCGTACTTGACGGTCTTGAACAACGACTCGGAAAACGGGTTGTCGTCACTGACCCGAGGCCGTGAATAGGAGGGCAGCACCTGGTTGGCCTCGAGCGCGTCGAGCAACTCGAACGAACGCATCGAGGACCCGTTGTCGGCGTGCAGCACCTGCGGCGCCCCGAACACCTCGAACGCCTCGGTGAACATCTGCACCGCCGCGGCGCCGGTCTCGGCGTACTCGATACGCCAGGCCACCGGAAACCGCGAATACACGTCGATCACCAAATACAGCAGATACCGGTCCTGGGTGCGTGGGCCCCGCAGCTCGGTGATGTCCCACGACCACAACGCGCCCACCGCCGGGGCCGCCACGACCGGCTTGCGGCGACTGACCGCCGGGCCGGGGCTGCCGCTGCGGCTGCGACCACGGCGCCGGTCCCCGACCAGGTTCTGGGTGTGGGCCACCCGATAGAAACTCGACTGCGAACACTCCACCACACCCGCATCGAAGGACCGCCAATACAGTTGGCACACCGACAGATCCGTGTTCTCGTCGGCGAGAAGCACCTCGACGATGGTGTCCTTCTCGGCCGGTGACAACGCGGCCGGCTGCGGCCGATCCTTCTGAGGAACCGGATCGGGCACCGGCTGATAGTGCCGATACCCGCGGGCATCGCGGTAGTAACTGGCCCGTGGTATCCCCGTCAGCTCGCAGGCCTGCACGATCGAGACGCCAGCTGCGGCCAACTCGGTGACGGTGTCGGTCAGGACAGTTTTCTGCGCTCGAGCCACTGCGCGTACTCGCGGGCACTCATCAGCGACGGCGGGATCTGCGGCTCCTCGTTGGTCGAACTCTTGGTGATCCCATGCAAGAGTTCGAATGCTTTTCCCAGAATGTCCTGGGCTGCCTCGGCCTGCGCGACTTTCTCGCGGAGGCGTTCGTTTTCCTTGCGGAGCTTGGCGAGTTCCGCGCGGTCTCGACTGTCCAATCGGTCCCTCGAGTTGTCTGCTGCGGTCACCATCGACTCCTGCAAGTCTCCCGAATCCCGGGCTTGGATCCAACGCCTGACAGTATTGCGGTCGAGTCTGTTCTCGCGGAGCAGGCGGGTCTTGGCGCCGCGTTCGAGGCACTGGTCCCACTGCCGCAGGAACTCGATCCGATAGGCCATGGGATAGGCGGGTTTGCCGGTGCGGGTCCGCCCGACGGGGATGTCGATCATCTGGGTGCTCCGATCCCCACGCTGGTTGCCAGGTGTCTCACGATCATCCTGGCAACCAGCGGTGCACCAGCGCACTCGCACCAACCTCACCAACCTGAGCAACCTGAGCAATGCGACGTCCGGCGACCCGACTGTCAACGGCGGTCGAAAACCAGTCCAGAAACGACGGATGAAAACCAGGCCACCCAACCACGATCGGATGGGTGATCTCGATGGAAGACTGGGCCCTGATCCGGCACCTGCACCACAGCGAGAAGCTGTCACAGCGTGCCATCGCGAAACGGTTGGGCATCGCCCGCGACACAGTCGCAAACGCGCTGGCCAGCGACACACCACCGAAATACCAACGACCCGCCGTGGCCTCCGCGATTTCCGAAGCCGAACCCAGAATCCGGGCGTTGCTCACGGCGTATCCGACAATGCCGGCCACAGTGATCGCCGAACGCATCGGCTGGAGCGGATCGATCACCTGGCTGCGTGAACGAATCCGGCTGCTGCGCCCCGAATACGCGCCGGTCGATCCAGCGGACCGTCTCGACCATCAACCGGGCAGAGCCGTCCAATGCGACCTGTGGTTCCCACCCGTGAAGATTCCGCTCGGGTTCGGCCAGTTCGGGACGCCACCGGTGCTGGTGATGGTCGCCGCGTTCTCACGATTCATCACCGCGATGATGCTGCCGTCCCGAACCACGATGGACCTGGTCGCCGGCATGTGGACCCTGCTGGCGCACCGGTTCGGGGCGGTGCCGCACCAACTGTGGTGGGACAACGAGGCCGGGATCGGACGCCGGGGACGGCTGACCGTCCCGGTCACCGCATTCATCGGCACCTTGTCGACGACGCTGATCCAGCTCAAGCCCTACGACCCGGAATCGAAAGGCATCGTCGAACGCGTCAACGGCTATCTCGAAACCTCGTTCCTGCCCGGGCGCACGTTCACCTCACCGGCAGACTTCAACACTCAACTCACCGACTGGTTACCGATCGCCAACGGCCGGACCGTGCGCCGAATCGACGGCCGTCCCGACGAACTCGTCGCCGTCGACACCGCCGCAATGCTGGCCCTGCCACCGGTCCCACCCAGCACGGACACCGTCATCGAGTTGCGGCTGCCCCGGGACTACTACGTGCGCGTGGGCGGCAACGACTACTCGGTCGACCCGTCGGCGATCGGGCATCTCGTGCAGGTCACCACCGGACTCCACGCCGTCACCGTCACCGGCGCCGGTCGACCGCTCGCCGACCACGAACGCCTCTGGGCCAGCGGACTGACCGTGACCGACCCCCGGCATGTCGACACCGCAGCCCGGCTCCGGCACCAGTTCCAACAGGTCTCCTCCGACACCTCCGATAGCGGGCACCCGATGCGGGACCTCGCCGACTACGACCAAGTCTTCGGTGTCGACTTCGGATCCACCGCAATCGAGTCCACCATCGGATCCTCCGATGGGGAGGTGGCGTGATGGCCGCCGAGGATCCGATCAAACAGGTCGAACACTACGCACACGCGCTCAAGGCACCCCGGATCCGCGACGCCGCGGCCCGACTGGCCGCCCAGGCCCGTGAGAGCGGCTGGAGCCACGAGGAATACCTCGCCGCGGTGCTTTCCCGCGAGGTCTCGGCCCGCGAATCGTCCGGCGCCCAGATCCGCATCCGATCGGCGGGGTTCCCGACACGTAAATCGTTGGAGGAATTCAACTTCGATCATCAACCCACCCTCAACCGGGAAACGATCGCGCATCTGGGCACCGGCATGTTCTTGACCCAGGCCCGCAACGTTGTGCTGCTCGGCCCGCCCGGAACCGGCAAGACCCATCTGGCGATCGGGCTCGGCGTCAAAGCCGCCGGGCACGGCCATCGGGTCGCGTTCGCCACCGCCGTCGACTGGATCACCCGCCTGACGACTGCGCACGCCGCCGGTCGACTGCAGGCCGAGTTGACCCGGTTGCGCCGCGTCGGGCTGCTCATCGTCGACGAGGTCGGCTACATCCCGTTCGGGCAGGACGCCGCGAACCTGTTCTTCCAGTTGGTGTCGAGCCGCTACGAGCATGCCTCCCTGATTCTGACCTCGAACCTGCCGTTCGCCCGGTGGGGTGACGTGTTCGGCGACCAGGTCGTTGCCGCCGCGATGATCGACCGCGTCGTGCACCATGCCGAGGTCTTGACCCTGAAAGGGTCGAGCTACCGACTCAAGGACAGCGGAGTGGACACGTTGCCGTCCGCCCGGGCCGAGAACGCGGCACAATAGTCATGACTTTGTGGCCAGATTTTCGACCGTCGCTACCGGCCGACTTTTCGACCGTCCCTGACACCCGACAGACTCATGTGGTGAATCTGCCTGCGCTCGAGCTGTGCCAGTAACCTTAATTATCGAAGCCGCTGCAGCTAATGACCTCGGACATCGATGCCTCGGCCTGCAGGCTATCGGTGGGCGCGAATAACGTCCGCCGATAGCCTGCAGGCCATTTTCAATTGTCAGTCAGCGATCCAGGAAGGGCTCACAGAACGCCGAGCTCCCCTTTCCCCTCAGGCATGGGCATGAGCAACGTAACTGTGAAGGGGCTTTCCTCCGAGCCCTCCAAAGCGCGCTTGAGTTCGGTAAACGGCGCACTCGCACCATGGTTCGCCAGCGCTTCCCCGGAGTCCTAATGCTCAATGATCACGAAGTCTCCCTCGCCGCGGGTGACTCGGTGGAGCGCATATCGCCGACAACCGACCTCCTCATGCACAGCTTTCACCGCTGTACGCAACGCGGCCTCCAGATCGAGCGTCCGCCCGCTGGCTGCGGTGAACACTGCCACGGCAACGACATCATCACCACGCGCCGTGGTGGTTGCAGCGTCGGCGTGTCGCTGCTGGGATTTGGTGGCGGTCACGTCTCGAACCTCTCACGCAGGAAGCGACCTGCGATCTCGAGTGCCGTCTTTGCCTCGGGGAGGAAGTTGAAGAGCGGGTAGATGTGGATCATGCCCTCGCCGATCTCAAGTGTGACGCTGCCACCAGCGTTCTTGATTCGATCGGCAAGCCGGACAGAGTCATCGAACAACCCCTCGTCGGTTCCCACGAAGATCAGGGTGGGGGGCATCTTCTCGAGATTCGCATGAAGCGGTGACCCGTAGGGCGTTTCCCGAGGGTCCCGGCCTTGCAAGTACGCGCCTCCCATCTGTTGAACGAGCGCAGCGGCCGGCAGCGGATCCACATTCGCACGTTCGGTCAGGGAAGCCGCCTCGCCCGTAAGATCGACGAGTGGGGAGAGCAACACCAGCGCGTCCGGAGCTGTGTCACCAGCGTCACGTAGCGCAAGCGTGACCCCGGTCGTAATCCCTCCGCCGGCCGAGTCGCCGGCGATGGCGATCCGTTCGAACTCCGGCTGGTTACGCAACCACCGGTATACCGCCAGAACGTCGTCATTCGGTGCCGGGTAGGGGTTTTCCGGGGCCAGTCGGTAGTCGACGACCAGTACGCGGCTACCTGTCTCGACCGAGAACCGGTAAGCGAGTTCCTGGTACCCTGACGCGCTGCCCATCGACCACCCTCCGCCGTGGACGTAGATGGTCGCGCGCTGGTAGTCGGCACCCGGTGCCGTCACCCAGATGCACGGCACTCCATTGACGACAACGCGCTCGCAGCGTGCGTCATCGGGGAGTACGAAGTGGGCAAGTACCTCCTCGTAGAGCGTCCGGTAGTCCTCAACGGTCGCGTCAGGTTTGGACACCAGGTGTGAGAGAAGCTGACGTGCGCGCGCGATTTCTGTTGGCATGGAAACTCCTTGCTTCAATGCGATCACAGCTGCTGAAGTTCGGGCAGAACTTCCTTGTTGAAGAGATTGAAGCTCGCCTCCGCCCTGTCGCCGTACAAGCCTCCGAAGTGAAAGACCATGATCGGCTCGTACTCTCCAACGATTTCCTTGCGGGCTTGGTGTTTCGCGATCATCTCCTCGGGCGTTCCCCAAATCTGGGCGTCGACGTAGGTTTGCACCACCTGTTCGATTCCGAGTTCGTCGATCGCTTGCTTGGCGGCGGCGTAGGAGGCGTAGCCTGTGGTTTCCTCGAAGTGGCGGCCGCCGAATTCGTAGTGCTCCACGCAGGTGATGTAGTAGTTGGCGACGTGCTCGGCGGCGACCTTGCGCGCCGCCTCCGAGTCGGGGTGGCAGTAGGTGAGGTCGATCATCATCGGGGGCGGCGCCTGCACCCCGTGGGTGTCGTAGAAACTCTTCCGGTAGTCTTCGATCATGGGCATGTGATGCGTCTCCATCGGCCCCTGGATGAAGGCCATCATCTGCGCACCGAGGCGACCTGCGGCGACTGCAGAGTCGGGGCTCATTGCCACGCAACTGATTCGATCCTTGAACGATGCGAGTGGTCGGGGGTGGATCGGTACCCGCGGCTGCTTGTAGAAGGTGCCATCGTTCTCGGCGTATCCTTCCTCGAGTCCGCGAAGGATCATTTCGGCGGCCTCGTCGAAACGGCCCCGGGATTCACCCATGTCGAGTCGGAATGCCTCGAATTCGCGTCGTGCCAGGCCGCGGCCCATACCGAAGATCACGCGGCCATCCGCCAAGTTGTCCAGCAGCGCGATCTTCTCGATGACACGCAGCGGGTCGTTCCACGGCAGAATCACCGCGGTGGTCTGGAGTTTGATCGTGCTCGTGCGAGCAGCCAGGTAGGACAAGAACTGTGTGTTGTCGGGGCACATCGAGTATCCGGGGTCGAAGTGATGCTCGACGCATCCCACACTGGCGTAGCCGGCTGTCTCTGCCTGCAACGAGAGCTTGAGGTGGTCGCGATAGACCTCATGGTCACTGCGTGAGTTGTTGTAGTTCTGCAGGAGGTTCGTCATATGGACGCGCATTGCGGTGTTCCTTCCTCGGCGAGATTCCGCAGGTTTGACCGGCTGTGAATGCCGTCACGTCACTGTCGGGGAAATCAACCGATTCATGGTGTCCCAGTACGCAACATGGGTTGGTGTCACGGCGGATCGCCGGGCGGAACAGCTGGGGTCCGTTCAGACGATGGCCGAGTCGATACCTAGCGCGCGCATCTTGCGGTACAGCGTCGAACGTGCAATCCCCAAGGCTTCAGACGCCAGTTTCTTGTTGTCACCGGAATCGCGAAGCGCTTGCAGGATGGCATCAGCCTCCATCCGCTCTAGCCCGGACAGGCGCCGCCGGGCACCTCGTCTGTGGATCTGGACCGGAAGGTCGCCGATCCCGACGTAGTCGTGTCGCACCTTGCTGAGTACTTGTGCAACAACAAGGTTCAAAGATCGAATGTTCTCCGGCCAATCAACCCGGGCAAGCGCCTGGATAGCGTCCGGCATCCACCGTGGCGGGTTGGCGGCGCGGGAGTGCCGGAGAGACAGATTCTCGACGATACTCGAGAGATCCTCGGGCCGTTCAGTCAGCGAAGGCACTGCTATGACATCCGGGAAGCAGACCTGGAGATGGTCGCCGAGTGCTCCGCTGGCAGGTGGTCGACCGGAGGTGGCGACGACTCGTACCGCTGTGGTCGTCAGGATCGAAGCGAGCCGGAGCCGCCACTGATTCGGGATTCGATCGAGGTGGAGCAGAACAAGTGCGCGGCCCTCGTTCGCCGACCCGGCGATGTGTTCGAGCCACTCCGGGGAGGCGTCGTCCCCGTCGAACGCTGCGGCGTCCCGGCCTGCGATGCAGCGGGCCACCGATGCCTTCCCTGTTCCTGGATCTCCGTACAACAGTATCGACGAGTCGGTGGCGCGTGCCAGCTCGTGACGCATTCGGTTCCAGGTGTGCCCGTTGCCGGACAACCCCGGGAGCGAAACCGTAGCCAGGTCAGGCCTGCGGGCGGGTTCATGGAGGCGGCTGAGACGCAGAACTACACCCTCGTCGGATGTGGGGCCCGTGACGAACGAGCGTTCTACCTGAATACGCACCCCACCATCGAGCGACATGACACTGACGGAGCGAGTGCGGTCGGCGAAGGTTGTCTTCGCGTGGTCCCACAACATGGCCTGGTCTACTGCCCCGAGCAGACGAGTGGCTGAGGCGTTCGCCATGACTGTGCGGGCATTGACGGCGACAACCGGGTGTCGGGCATCTCGATTCTCTCGGAGGAATTGAGCCAGTAACAGCCGTTCGCTGACGGTGGCCGATTCGAGCAGCGTGGCCTCGATGTCTGCCACGATTTCCTGCACCCACGACAGGGCGAGCGGCGACGAGTCGTCGACGCTGCAGGTGAGGTTGAGGCTGCCCAACAGCTGGCGGGTGATCGGATGGACTACGGCGTTTCCCGCAGAGGTCAGGTCGCTGAATTGCGGTGCGAAGTGTTCGGGGCCGCGAACCAGCGTTGGTTTTCGGCTGATCAGTGAACTGCCGCTGGAGGTTCCTACGGTGGCTTCGTCGACGCTGAAACCGGCGACCACATCGAGTCCCTCGAGGGTTTTCATGATGGGCGCTCCACCGGCCCACTGCTTGAGGATTACGCCTTGGTCGTCAGTGAGTGACAGGCACATTCCCAGGCTCTGCAGCTGGTCGATTCGCGATCGACTGGCAAGTGCCGCGTCCGTGGCGGCAATCAGTTGCTCACCCCGCTCACGAAGGTCGGCTGTCAGTGGCGCGATGCCAGATGGATTGAGCCCATATCGGACGCACCGCTTCCACGACGCTAGGACGTCAGGAGTTGGGTGATTTCCACCGCCAATGCCCTCGAAAAGACCACTGCGGTCCTGCAGCAGCGCTGCAATGTCGGATTCAACGTCACTGTCAAATGGCCCCTGCAAACGTGAAGAAGTGTCGCGCATCACAGCGCTGATGATTACCCCGCTATTGACGGCCTGTCAAGAAGGGTGTCGGGTCTGCGCTTCGAGAGGCCAGATGGCGGATCGAGTTACCGGAGACGGCGATCAGGGTCCAGGAGCCAGCGGAATGCCACCGCAATACAGAGGGAGTGACTACGCAGTTCGTGCATCGCCGCAGGTTATCGATTACAGGGTCGATCTCGCCCGATCCGCCAGCACCCATGAATCGTCACAACGAGGTCCAGCAATCGTCGGCACCGGTGGTCCGAGAGCTAGACCGACGGCGACGCGGATCCATTCATCGCTCATCGCTCATCGCTCATCGCGATAGCGATGCGCCATGTGCTCAGAGAGAGTGTGTGTCGATCTGGGACAACTTCGTGTGACTGCCGACACATAAATTTACGTGGGTTCGGAGATTTCCACGGAACAGGAGAATGAAGTGACACAGTCGATCCAGCGCCCCCAGTGGGCCGATTCGTCTTCCGAAGCAGCGCGTGCCGTCGGCGCGGACGAAGAGTTGGTTCTCGAGTTCATGGCGGCCTTGAGCAGTAACGACGCAGATCGGCTGATCGAGTATTTCGCCGAAGACACGATGTACCAGAACATGCCGCTGCCGGCCGCGTACGGGCGTGACGAGGTCCGTACGACACTCGCCGGCCTGTTCACGGTGATGCGCATCGAGAAGATCGACACCTTCTACATCGCATCTCGCGATGGGGCCGTATTCACCGAGCGGGTCGACCTGCTCACAGCACTTCCTACGGGCAAGTCCTTCGAACTTCCCGTGACCGGCATCGTGCACATCAAGAACGGCAAGATCACCGGATGGCGTGACTACTTCGATCTGCGTAGCTTTGAGGAGGCGGTTGACTTCGCACTGCGCGGCTAGTGAGACACCGACGGTAAACCCTGTGAAGGGGTGCGCGTGTGGGCCCAGTCGATCATGCGACTGGGCCCACACCCGTTTACGTTGTCGAGACTCCAACGCAGTGCCAGGCAGCTACGGTGTCCTCATGACGGTCTACCACGCTCCCGATCGACGTGTTCGGCTCGACGCCGACGACCGCAGAGAGCGGATGATCGAGGCCGCGCAGCTCATCTTCGCCGACCGAGCATACGACTCGGTCTCGACCGAGGAATTGGCACGAGCAGCAGGCACTACCAGAACGAATCTCAACTACCACTTCGGCAACAAACGCAACCTCTATCTCGAGGTACTGCGACGCTTCGCCGCACTGCCGTCACATCTCCCCCGGGACGTTACCCAGAACGACGCGTCCGTCGCCGATGCCGCCCGGACACTGTTCACCCGATGGCTCGATCTCGTCGAGGACAACCAGGCAACCTTCACCGCCCTGATGCGAGCGCAACGGACGGCAGACGACGAGATCGTGGCTCTGCTCAGGGGTAGCCTGACCTCCTGGGAGGATCGCATCCTCGTCGTCACAAAGATGCCTCCGTCGGACGTGTCCCGCGCTCAAGTACGCGCGTTCCAGGGAATGATCTCCGCCGCGACGACAGAGTGGCTCGAACACGGCACGCTATCCAAAGACGAAGTGCTCGAGCTCCTCGTCCGTGGAGCAGCCGCCCTCACTGACTGATGTGTGGTGCGGGTGCCCGCTGGGCGACCGCCAGCGGCACCCGCACCACGACTGCGTTCGGGTCAGCCGAAGAAGCCCAGGGCCGCCCGTCCGATCATGTCGTAGGTCTGGCCTGAGTTGACCGGATGGTAGATCCCGGCGCGTGCATCGCGGAACACCCGCTCAAGCGGCAGGCCACGGCGGATCGCACTGCCACCGACCAGCCTCAGCGCAGTGTCGGTTGCCCGAATCGCCGCCTCCGTCGCAGCGACCTTGCCGATCGCCACTCGTGCGGGACGTTCGTGCGGGTTCCAGTCGGCGTCGGATCCGTCGAACAAAGCCTCTGCGGTGCCCCGAACCGTCCACTCGGCAGCTTGCAGGTCGGTCAGCGCCCGGCCCAGCTCGTACTGCACGTAGCCGACGTCTCGGACTGCCTTCTGCTCGCCCTCCTGCGTCCGGCCGAGGTTCTTCTTCGCCAGCGTTTCGGTCGCCAACCGCAGCGCACGGTGGCCCACACCGAGGTATACGCCCGCAAAGGGGAAGCAAGCCCATTCGATTTCCCCGAACAGGCCGTTGCGGTACGAGCCGCTGTAGGCGTCCGCAGGCACGGCGACGTTGTCGAAAATCAGTGTCTGCGTTCCACTGGCGCGCATGGACATGGTGTCCCACGTGCGGTCGATCTTCAGACCCGAAGTCGACGCCGGGATGACAAACACCGCCTCGCGGTCGGCGTGCTCGGCGAAGGTCTCCGGGAGAGATCCGTCCTCGTTCGTGATCACCGCAGTGAAGGCGATGATGTCTGCATTCTCGACGTACGTTGCCCAGTTCTTCTTGCCGTTGACGGTCCATCCACCATTGCCGTCGGGGACCGCCGTCGTGTCGGAGAGGCCAGTGATGCCAGCCCGTTCCTCACTGAGCGTGCCAGAGATCATGTCGCCGGACTCGACGATCCGCCGGAAGAGACGCTCGCGTGCCGGCTCGTCGAGCAGGTTGCGGAAGATCCCAACCATGACATGATGCATGTTGAACGACAACGTGATTCCCGGATCACCGTAGGATGCGAGTTCTTTCTCGACCAGTGCCGTGGTCCACACATCAGCACCGAATCCGCCGTACTTCTTCGGGATCGCCAGACGCGGAAGACCACTCTCCTTGTACAGGGGCACGAGCTCCGAGGGGAAGAGGTTCTCCTCATCCGCTTGCCTGCCCAGGCGGTCGAACTCCACTGCGAGCTTACGCGCGCGGGCAACCAGATCGGCGCGCTCCTCCGCGGTGACCTCGACTGCGTGCTTGTTAACCATCTCGACTTCTCCTCTTCTTGAAAACAGTTGCTGTGCCGCCCAATCGGGTGTGCCGGCACCTGCGAGGCGGCCGCCGGGGGCACCCCTTGTACAGCCGCTGGCAAGTCAGACGCTATGAGCGGTCCGTCAACAGAAGGTGTCCCAGAATCGGACGGTGATCGAGCACTGTTGACATCGCGTCAGGAGCGCTCCACAATGTCGATGTGACACAGGTCATACAGCATCGCCGCATGCGTTCCGCCAGCCAAGACGTCGACGAGCGGGTCCGGGAGCTGCTCCACGAACGCAGACTGGGGCCAGAGACGAATATATCGCCGTCTGTCGTCGAATCCTGGGCACGCAGTATCCGTTATGGACTCGACCCGAGCGCAGTCGAGCCTTGCAGCAGTATCGACTATGAGCTGGACCGTCGACTCATCGACGCGGCCGACACGGTGATGTCGTCACGAAGCAGCAACCTGGATATGACCGAAGGGTGCCTCTACCTGACGAACAGTGCCGGCATCATCTTGCGGCAGTGGTCGGGAGATTCTACCCTCAACAACGAATTGCGCCGACTCGACGTCGAACCGGGCTTCCTCGTCTCCGAAACCACCCTGGGGACAACCAGCGGTTGCACACTCATCACCGGTACGCCGTCATTCATACGCGGACCCGAGCACTTCGGAGACCAATTCGTCGACTACACATCCGCGGGCATGACCATCGCCCATCCGGTACTCCGTAGGATAGTCGGCAGCATCAACCTGATATGTCGATTCAGGGACACCTCCCCAGCGGCACTGAGCTGGGTCTGCGAAATTGTCCGGGCGATCGAGTCTGCGCTGCTCGATACTTCCACCCAGTCCGAACAACTACTGATGCAAGGATTTCTGCTCGAGAACCGAGACTCCCGCCACCCCGTAGTCGCGGTCAGTGAACGCACCGTGGTCACCAACACCGCCGCCGCACGAATGCTCGGCACCGTCGACCAGCTCCTCCTGTGGGAGTACGCCTCTCACATCGCGACGAACCCGGACCAGACGCCAGATCCATTCACACTGGGCGATGGTTCGACCGCGACGGTTCGGTGTAGATCAATCGTCAACAACAACGCGCTCGTGGGCATCGTCATGAACCTCGCTCGATCGAGTCCAGCACGCACCACCCGCAAAACATCGGCCTCATCCGTCTTGAAGGACCTCGTCGGATCAACCAAGGCGTGGAACTCGATGTGCGAGAGGATATCGAGAATTGGAGGAGCATCACTTCTCCTCGTGGGAGAGCCCGGAGTCGGTAAGTCCACCATCGCTCAGGCACTCGCGGAACCAAACTCCGTCACGTTCGACGGAGCCGACTTCCAGTCCGATCCTGCATGGATCAGACGAATCGAACAAGCACTTGATAACAGAAGCGGAACAGTGCTCGTCCTGAACATCGACCAGATCCCAGACCAGTCGGCGTCAGCGCTTGCTGCGGTGCTGGCGCGTCATCAACACATCAACCGGATCATCGGAACATCGACCGAGTCGCCTCCAGATCCGCACACGGACGAATCGCCGCTATCGCAGTTCGTCGCCACCATCCCCGTTCCCTCACTGAAGGACAGGATTGGCGATCTCCCCTCCCTTGTCACCCATTTCACGGAGTCAGCCCGACAAGAGCGTGACAACGATTCGCCCGTTCGGTGGATGTCCGACGCGCTTCAAGCGCTGTCACGTATAACCTGGACCGACAATCTGACCGGACTCGAACGCACCGTCCGGCAAGTTGTCATAAACACACGATTCGACTACATCGGCGCACGCGACCTCCCCAGCAATCTTGCGGCACAGACCTCTCGACGACGGCTGTCGAAGATCGAACGGATCGAAGCTAGGGCTATTGTCGACGCCCTCCACAATGCTGACGGAAACAAACTCCGTGCAGCCGAGTCTCTAGGCATCGCCCGGTCGACGCTGTATAGGAAGCTACGATCTTTGGGTATCGATCTCACGGAATCGACATTCTGATCGACCGCGCTACGCACCGGAACGAGATAGCTATATTCACGCGCACCCCATCGCGAAAATGTCAGACATCAGCGCCACCAGCCTGGCACCATTTTCAGTCTTGGTAACTTCACCTCGACTACCGGATCATCTCTCCCACATTGCGCATGGCGTTGCTGCAACTGTGGAACCTGTGATGGGCGGGCCCGACGCAGCCCTGACCTGGAGACGGTGAATATCGCGGCGTCGCCCCGCCGGGCGCGTGCGAGCTCTGGACGGAGCCAACAACTCACCCATGCGCCAGGCGTGCCAGCGCCCTTCTCCGCTCCAGTTGTGGCGACTGCAATATCCCTCATTCGCGGCGGCGAGAAAATCGCCGCATTGTCGGTGAGCCGGTTTCCGACGCCCGCGGGAGGGCACGCATCGTCACCGACCACCGATGTCGGCCGGCGCGAACGCATTCGTATTCGCATCTCTACTGGCTACACCAGCTCAAGCGCGTGCGCGTCCGTTCCAAAGTACGAGCCGATCTGCCCTCGTGATCACTCGAACTGTCATGCAGCATAATCTAATTGAGCGGTTCCGAGCGTCATCCAGACACGATCAGGTGGCTTTGTCGGGCTACCTCCGCGACCACACCGAAGGATCAACACATGCGGCCAACCCGCAGCGCTTCAGCCGATCTGCTCGAACAGCGACACCATGTTCCCTTCCGACCTACGCACGTCGGCCACCCGCACACTGTTCTCGTCCTCGCCGATCCCGCTCCTGGGCAAGACGAAGGGCCCCGGCGCCGACCGGCGCGAAACTTCTGGCCGAGTCCTGCCGTACGGTGCCGGGCATGCGAGCACGAACCGCTATGACCACGCGGGCCGGACGAGGAAGGCCCGGGTTCGGCACCCACCTGCTTCTCGCGGCGCTCTTCGGGCTGCTGCGCATCTGGAACCTCGACTCCTGCTCGGTTGGCCCCGGGATCGGGTTCGGTATGGTCGCCGTATCCTGGCTCGCCGTAGGCCTGATTCGCAGGTCGCGGCCATCTTCCGTCAGCAGCGACGCCTGAGCTGAGCGACGGCCTGTTGCCACGACATCCCGGCTTCCCGTGGGCAGCCGGGGTTGTCTCGTCGCCCGCCACCTCGCCGGGCGGTTGAACTGTCCTGGGACGGATAACGACCCTCGTACGGTGTGGCCGTCCTGTTCGTCGACTGGGAGGCCGGAGCCGATGCCCACCCGATCCACATTCGGTGCCCGCGCGGGTGCCGCCGCCAAGGCGAAGGCGAAGCAGAAGGGAACCGAGGTACTACGAGATTGGCTGGCCCTGACGTGGTTCACCGACTCGACTCCACTGCTCGGACTGCGCCGATCGGTGTGGAACTGGCTCCTGCTAGTTGCCACCGTGGCGATCAGCTACCTGGCCGGCGCCACGGTCCCGCTCCTCATCGCAGGCCTGCTGTTCGTCGGCGGTGCGGTGACCATCGGGCGGGCCATGCGAGTAATGCCCGCCCGCCGCCGATTCGTCGAAGGCCTCGTGGAGGACACCCGGCAGGTCGCAGGGCATCCCCGCTCCACCACCGCGGTACAGGTGCCGGCCTCATCGCGGATCAAGGTGTCACGGTGGGGTGCGAAGAACCGCCCGTTCGTCATGGACGTGACGATCGCGAAGACCGCGCCCGCGGCACCGCCCCTGGCCCGTGGCCTGCTGGAGAAGGCACTCGACCAGGTCCCCAACCCGCACACCGAAAGCGGCGGCGGTTGGATGTACTCCACCAACGCCAAGACCGGACAGCTCCACGCCGAGGCAGTGCCGGCAGGCGACGAGCGGCTCCACCAGCAGCGCGAGATCGCATATCTGCGCAGCAAGTTCACCGACTGGTTCAAGCTGACGTCGAAGCAGCTCACCGATGGGATGTACGACCTGCAGGTCACCGACTGGGCAACCCGGGAGCACCCCACCGAAGGACCCGTCCCGGTCCCGGCCGCCATCGCGTTCGCATTCGGGTCGCACAACGTCGCTGCCCAGGACACCCGCGACGGAATCGAACGGGCCTGCGACGCCGAGTACCTGCGTGGGGTCGAATGGATCTACGCCTGGTCCGACGGCACCCTCGAGATCATCGGTGTCGACCCGGACTCCGTCGACGCCAAGCGGAAGCGGTCCGCGCGGTGGGTTGCCGACCTCGTCGCAGGACAGGCCAAGGCAGCGCGTACGAAAGACTCAGTGACCTCGGCTGTCTCCGGTTGGCAGGAGGAAGTCCACGGCGATCCGTGGGTGCCGATCGCGTTCACCGCGGACTTCGGATCCGGCGCGTTCACCACCGGCCGCGACCAGAGGGCCGTGGAGAACGTGATCGACGACGCGATGAGCGCCTCCGCCGCCGGGCTGATCTGGGCCTACGAGTGGACCGTGGGCGCGACGACCACCGTTGAGGCGCGGGCCTTCCCGTCGAATCACATCGGTGCGCTGCGGAAACTCGAGCTCAAGCGGCTGCGCAGCGTCGTCGAGCAGAAGTTCGGTGGCCGCCGCAGCGATGTCGACGTCGAGGTGATCTCGTGGGAGCCCTGCGATGACGAAGCACCCGTTGGGTTGCCGGCGCAGGTCCGGGTGCGGTTCGGCGCACTGGACGTCTCGAAGTCCGAGACCAAGGATGCGTTCGAGCAGCACTACGACGGCCTGTACACCGCGTGCGACTGGCACTACGACTGGCGCTCGGCCGAGGGCCTGGTCAATCTTACGGCGGTGCCGCGGCTGGCCGACGCAATCGCCTTCCCTGAGAACGGAACCCCACTGTTCGAGGAGATGATCGAGAAGTTCCGCGAGGGCAAGATCTACATCGGTCCGCAGAAGGGCGGGGGCACGTTCTACTGGGATCTCAACAAGGTCGCGCATGGACTGATCGGCGGGAGGACGGGTTCGGGAAAGATGCTCGACTGTGAAACTCCAATCCTGACCGAGGGTGGATGGGCGCGGCTAGGGGAACTTGCTGTAGGCGACCAAGTCTTCGACGAGAACGGGCAACTGTGTTCCGTCACCGGGGTCTACGACCAGCCCCTGACCGACACATGTTTTGAGGTCGCCTTCTCCGACGGAAGCACCGTCATCGCGGGCGACGATCATCTGTGGTGGACAGAGGACCGCACTGCCCGACGATCTCGTTCGGATGCGCGACACGAGGACAACCGAAAGCGTCATCCGTGGTTGTCCCCTGCGCACGTGGCGCAATTGCGAGCGGCAGCGGCTGGCGCGCAACCGGATGATGTGATCAGCATCCCTGAAGTTGCCGAATTGGCTGGAGTACCGCCGACATCGCGAGCGCTCTACCGGCTGGCAAAGTCGATCGGACCGGCCCGCGAGCTACGTCGCATGTTGCGCGAATATCGGTATACCGAGCAAATGGTGTCTCAACGACAAAGGGTGCTGGTCTTCGACTCCGCGGCGTTGTGTGAGTGGGCTATCGCCAAGGTCAGGTCCCCAAGGTTCGGGAAGGGACCGTTGGCCAACCAAAAAGATGCCCTGTTGGCTCTGTGTGCGCACTACCGTACCCATGAGTCGGTGACCTCCGCAGATTTTGCCCTGGGCCTCGGTATCTCGAACAAGGTGATGCGTTCGTGGCTGGAACCGGCGAAAAGCGCAGTCCCGTATCGACTTGAGTCACGCGAAGTTGTGCTCAATGTTCCTGACAAAGTGCTCCAACGTATGGGCCCTCCGGTGGTGCTATATCCCATGCAGGCTCTCTTGAATCTGGTCGCCGACTACGGCGAGCTACCCAAGTGGGACCAGCGCTCTCTTCGAGCGCAAGGGCAGGTTCGCACGACCTGCGAGATTCGGCACACGCTGCGCACGAGAAGCGGTCATCTCAATCACTCGATCCCTGTGTGCAAACCGCTGCAGTTCGCTGAGGTCGATCTTCCTGCTGACCCGTACACGCTGGGAGCGTGGCTCGGAGATGGGTCGAGCCGGGGACCGGTCATCACGAGCATGGACCCGGAAATCGTGGACCGAATCGCCAGTGCCGGCTACACGGTCAAACCCTACAAGCTCAGCAAGACCCGCCTGGATGAAGGATACGGTGCACAAAACTATGGCATTGGCGGACTGAACGCGGGCCTGAAGACGCTGGGTCTACTGAAGTCATCGCCTGGTGCGAGCCGCAAGCACATTCCGAGCCAGTATCTATCTGCATCTGAGGAACAACGCCGGGCGTTGCTGGCCGGGCTACTCGACACCGACGGAACGGTTTCACACTGCGGTGCCGTCGAATTCGACAACACGAATGAAAGACTGGCCAAGGATGTCTTGGAATTGGCGCGCGGTCTAGGTTACCGAGCAGTTCTACGCTCCAAGCCCGCAACGCTGTATGGCACCGCGTATGGCACCTGCTACACCGTGTCTTTTTCCACTCCGGACAAGGTGTTTGGACTCCTCCGCAAGCAACGAGCGCACCATGAGCGGTCGTGCAGCACGAACACGAGCCGTCAGGACTGCCGGTATATCGTCGGCATCCGGAAGGTCGACCCACGACCAATGCGCTGCATCTCCGTGGACTCCCCTACCCGACAGTTCCTGGCGGGGGAAGCCCTTATCCCTACGCACAATTCGGTGAGCCTCGACATCATCCTGTTTTTGACGTTGTGGTGCAGCGACGTCGCCGAAATCATCGTGTGCGACCCGAAGCGAACCGACTTCACGTGGACTCCCGAGTTCCCCTCTGTCATCCGCTTCGCCGCCGGAGCGCTCGAGATCGTCGATGCCGTGGGATATGTACGCCAGGAGATGGACCGCCGCCAGACGATCCTGAACAAGCGGGGCGTACGAAACCTGCGCTACCTGCGGAAGCTGTATGCCGAGCATCCCGAGTTCGAAGTTGAGGACGGCCCGGCCCCGAAGCGGCTGATTCTGTTCTTCGACGAGCTCGCGAACTTCTGGATGAAGTCCGACAACGAGGACATCGAGGCGCAGAAGGTGACCGCCCGGACGCAGATGGAGGAACTCGGACAGCTCGCCCGCGCTCTGGAGATCAACATGATCCTGGCGGCGCAGAAGCCCGACAAGGACCGCATGTCCACCCAGCTCAAGGAGATGTGCGAATTCCGGCTCTGCGTCGGCCCGGTCAACGAGTACACCTCGAAGCAAATCCTCGACACGAATCACGGCACCCGCTTCCCGGAGGAGGGAACACCGAAGGGTCGGGCCTGGGCCACCACCAGCGAACTCGGCTTCCGCGTGGTGCAGGTGCCGTACCTGCCGAACTCGACCGAGGACGCGCCCTGGCCCGCATCGGTGGCGCCGCGGCCGCCGCATCCGATCGCCGGGTCGATGGACCGCCTGCGTGCACTGCTCGCGGCCCAGGGCTACCAGCAGGTGATGGTCCCGAACTCCGATGGTGGGCGGGAGCCGCGCTGGGTGCTGACCGACGAGCCCGTCGCTCCGGCGAAGGTGCAGGCCGTACCGGTGGTGGTGGACAAGCCCGCGCAGGAGCCTGTGGTTGCCCCTGTGCCGGCATCGGTGGGCGCCGCGGCGGGGACCGGTCAGGACGAGTGGGACGGCGACGAGTGGGACGGCGACGAGTGGTGAACCAGGAGTTCCCCGGCGGGCGGCGACCTCGAATATCGCCACTGCTGTACCGAACGTGGCAAGTCGTCACCGATCACAGGTCGAGCCGCATGCTTCACCAGATCGATGTGGCGAAGGCCTCTCGTACGTTGACGTGACTTCGATCGAAAGGACTCCGATGTCTGCTGCACAGAAAACAGGAGACTCGCCAGGTGTTTTCGTCCACGCCCGTGAGCGTTGGCGGACGCTCCCGCACTGCACCAGAGTGCGGTCGGGGATCGCGGTGGGCGTTCCGCTCGCCCTTGCGATGTGGATGATGCTCGCACCACGTGAACGAGGAACTGTCCACGCTGCGTGGCAGACCGCGGACAGTCTGGGTCGAGCAGCCATCGTCGTGTTCTGCATCGCCGCAACCGCGATGCTCAGCTGGCTACTGTGCGTGATCGTGACGGGCCGGTCACGCCACTCCCCGAGCTGCACCTGTCAGGACCTGGACAGCGAATCGTCCGGTAGCAGCGACGCGACACAGGGGCACCGCTGATGGCGCCGCCGAGGAAAGGACCACGCGAGGGAATCGTTTCGCGGGTCGTGTTTTTCGTCGTCGTCATCGGGATCGTGTTCGGGATCTTCCAGACCGTGACCGGCGGAACCAAGGTCGGCGACGATGGATGGTTCCGCATCGGGAACCAGAAGATCACCGAGCTGTTCGATCGGGGCAGTGACACCGCCAAGGAACAGCTCGAGGAGATCACCGACGGCGCCGGGACGCAGCTCGGCGAAACGATCCGCGAACAGCTGTCGACCACCGCACCGGCATCGGAAGGGAACGACGAGTGAGCATCCTGAAGTACGTGCTGTGGGTGGCGGTCGGACTCGGCGTGTTCCGCGGCTGGGTGAACTGGTCGGAGTCCGAGGGCGTGGACTCGACGACCATCGTCCGGCTCTTCGAGACGATCGTGAACACGATCGCCGACCTGACCTACCAGTGGCTGCCGGCGCTGTTCGACCTGATCGGCGGGAAGCCTGTGACTGCACCGGACAGCGGTCCTGCGGTCGAGAGCCTCGCCCCGTCGATGGTGGGGGTGTCGTCATGGTGATGGGACCGACACACGCGATGTCCGGCGCCGCAGTCGGACTCGCGGCTGCCGCGGTCCTCCCGACCGGCTGGGGTGGCCCATCCTCGCTCGCCGAGACGTTCGTTTGGGCTGGCGTCTGTGCGGGATCAGCGCTGCTGCCCGATCTCGATCACCCGCAGTCGACGGTGGCCCGGTCGTTCGGCGTGGTCTCGCAGATGGCGTCCGAGGGCATCAACGCGGTATCTGTGGCCTTCCACGGGTTGACCGGCACCCGCCGCGACGGCACCAGATCGGACGGACACCGCACCCTCACCCACACGCTGCTGTTCGCAGTCGTCCTGGGCGTGGTGGTGTCGGTGCTGGTCGCGACGTTCAGGAAGCCGGCGATCATCGGCACGCTGTTCCTCACCCTCGGGCTGGCGATCCGGGGTCTGGCCGGGGACTGGTCGAAGAAGCAGGGCTGGCTCGCCGTCACGCTCGCGGCCGCGCTGCTGTCGGTGATCGCGTGGCAGGCCTTCCACACTGAGACCGGGTCGGTGTCCCTCGGTGTCGCTGTCGCGCTCGGCTGCATCACACACTGCATCGGCGACGGCATCACCCGTGAGGGCATTCCGTTCCTCGCGCCGCTGGTGACGGTGAACGGGAAGCGGTGGTGGGAGTTCACGCTGCCGTCGCTGCTGCGGATCCGCGCTGACGGGCCGTTCGAGAAGGTCGTGCTGCTGCCAGCTCTGACAGTGGCAACGGTCGTGCTGGCGGTGCTCGCGGTACCGGGGTTCGAGACGGTCGCTGACGCCGCAGCCGCCCGCTGACTCCGAGCAGGTGTCGGGAGCACTGACGATGGGCACAGACGAGTAGGAGAATGGCGTCACCCCGGGATTTCCTTGGGGTGACGCCCTTCTCGTGTATCAGGCGGCGAGTTCGCGTCGTACTGCTCGACGTTCCCGGCGGTTGGCGCGTTCCTTGATCCGCTTCACTTCTCCGGGCTTCCAGTTGGTGGCCCGGCGGCTCACGCGGGTGAAGGCGTCTCGTTCGTCTCCGCCGACGGTCTTGCGCTTCATGGCTGCTCCTGCCGTTCGCTGTGCTGTTGTGATGACACAACTTTCGCAACCGGGCGCAGTTGGTGTTGCAGACCGATAGGCCGCGCTCCCCCGCCGCTCTCAGCCGCCGGTCTCATCCCCCGCGTCGGCGTCGGCGTCGGGATTAGGGCCAATGCCGCGCAGTTAAGGATTTTGTGGGTGTGTCAACCCTCCACAACAGGCAACGGAGTTCCTGCTAGAACAGTGTCGACCAAGATCACCGCACGGCAGGAACCCCGTTGGACACACAGTCTGTCATCCCACCCGCCCGCACGGTAGCGGCGGGCCGGTTCGCTCCCGGCCACCTCGGCGAACTGACCCAACTCGTCCCGTTCGAGATGGTCGACGAGGCACTCACCGCCACCGGAACCGTGCAGACCCGCATCCGCGAACTGCCCTCGCGGGTGGTGGTGTACCTACTACTCGCCGCGGCCCTGTTCGAGGATCTCGGATACCGGCAGGTCTGGGCGCGGCTGACCTCGGGCCTGACCGGACTGCCCGTCGCCGACCCCGGATCCTCGGCGCTGACGCAGGCCCGACGCCGGATCGGCCCGGCACCGCTTCGCGCATTGTTCGAACTCCTCGCCGGCCCACCGGCCGCGCCGGTGCGCTGGCACGGCCTGCTGGTATGCGCGATCGACGGCACCTCGATGTCGGTCCCTGACAGCGCCGCGAACCTGACCCGCTACCGCCGCCAAACCGGCTCGCACGGCGGCTCGGGATACCCCCTGCTGCGCCTGCTGGCGGTCGTGGCCTGCGGTACCCGCACCGTGCTCGGCGCGGTGTTCGGGCCCACCGATATCGGCGAAACCCGCTACACACCAAGATTGTTCGGATGTCTCCGCCCCGGCATGATGCTGTTGGCCGATCGCAATTTCGCTGCGGCCGACCTGATCGCCGGGGTCGCCGGTACCGGCGCCGATCTCCTGTTCCGTTGCAAGGACTCCCGTCGACTGCCGCCGGTCGCCACCCTGCCCGACGGGTCGTGGCTGACCATGCTCGGAGCGCATCGTCTGCGGGTGATCGACGCGCAGATTCTCGTGCACACCGACGGGTCCACCCGCACCGGCCGGTACCGGTTGGTCACCACACTGACCGACCCCCGGCAGTTCCCCGCCCTCGACCTGGTCACGCTGTACCACCAACGTTGGGAGATCGAAATGAACCGTCCTGGATCCGGTGGAGACTTCGTTCAGGCCACCTCGGGGATTGAGGGGGCGGTGGTGCGCTGCTCACGGTAGCGCGTCTCGTAGTC